>NZ_JBVHFU010000005.1:0-100483 GCF_055562175.1 Streptomyces sp. NPDC020958
CGCGTCGCCCGCCGCGGCAGCGGCTGATCGGCCACGGCTCCTCCGCCGTGCAGCCGGACGCACCAGACCCCGCTCACCTCGGCCGACGAGTCACCGTTGCTTTCCTGCGACCTGATCCGCCGGACAGCCCCTGGGGGCGGGCGCGGGCACGCGCAGGGCCCGGCCGTCGGGGCGGCCGGGCCCTGCGCGTGTGCGGATGGTTACGACGGTCGGGTCACCATCGGTACCAGCGACCGCGGCCACCCCCTGGGGTGGTGGAGCGCATGACGAAGCCCAGCAGCCACACCACCAGGACGACGACCGCGACCCACCAGAGGATCTTGAGAGCGAAACCGGCCCCGAAAAGGATCAGGGCGAGAAGCAGAACGAGCAGCAAGGGAACCATAGTTATCAACCTCCTGACCGCCGTGTGCCCTGCATTGATTCCCGCATGCACGACAACGCCTTGTTTGTGAAGGGAAAGTAGGGGAACAGCAATGCGCCGAAGACCGCTCACCCGGCTCCTCGACCCCGAGCGGATCACCCGTTCGTCGGGCGCCGGTGGCCGGTGGGGCGGGGGGCCTCCACGATGGCCGGGGATCACCCGTTTCTCTCGCCCCGCCGGAGGCCGCAGTGGGACACGCTGTCGGGGACGTGCTGGGACTGGCCGCCGGTGTCGCGGTCAGCCCCTTGCCGATCGTGGCGATCATCCTCATCCTGGCCACCCCGCGGGGGCGCCGCAACGGAAGCCTGTTCGCCCTCGGCTGGCTGGTGGGGCTGGCGGGACTCGGCGCGGTCATGCTGGCGGTGGGCGGCACGGGCGACGCCTCGGCCCACAAGCACCCGGCCACCTGGGTCGGGGCTCTCAAGCTCGCCCTGGGCGTCCTGCTCGCCGTCTTCGGCGCCCTCCAGTGGCGGCGCCGCCCCAAAGACCCCTCCCAGGCCCGGTTGCCGAAGTGGATGGAGGCGATCGACCGCTTCACCCCGGTCAAGATCACCGGCCTGGGCCTGCTGCTCTCGGCGGGCAACCTCAAGAACGCGCCCCTGACCATCGCAGCGGCCGCCTCGATCAGCTCCGCCGGGATTCCCGTGCCCCAGCAGATCGGCGCCCTCGCGGTCTTCGTGGTGATCGCGTCCCTGGGCGTGCTCGCGCCCCTCGCCGTCTACCTGGTCATGGGCGACCGCGCCAGGGGCCTCCTCGCGAACTGGCGGGAGTGGGCCGCCCGGCACAACGTCGCCGTCCTGGCCGTCCTGTTCTTCGTGCTCGGCCTCAAGCTCGTCGGCGACGGCATCACGATCCTCACCTGAGGGGCCCGGCCGACCGCCGCCGTCAACCGCCGTTCTGCCGGACCCGCAGATGGATCGGCCCGCGCAGCACCGGGCTGCGCCGGTAGGGCGGCGGGTCGGCGACCAGGGTGGGTCCGTCGAGGCGCCGTACCATCTCGCCGAGCGCGATCTGCGCCTCCCGGCGGGCCAGCGGGCCGCCGAAGCACAGGTGGATGCCGCTGCCGAAGCCGAGATGCTGGTTGTCGCGGCGGTCGGGGTCGAAGCGGTCGGGCTCGACGAAGCGCTGCGGATCGCGGCTGCCCGAGGCCAGCATCAGCATGATCTGCGAGCCCTTGGGGATGACGGTGTCGGCGACGGTGACGTCGCTGTACGCCGCCCGCCAGGGAATGATGTGCACCGGCGGCTCGTAGCGCAGCAGTTCCTCGACCAGCGGCACCACCAGTTCCGGTTCGCCGCGCAGGCGGTCCAGCACCTGGGGGTGGCGCAGCAGCGTCAGCATGCCGTTGGCGATGAGGTTGACGGTGGTCTCGTGACCGGCGATCAGCAGCAGGTTCGCGGTGCTGATGATCTCCTCGTCGGTCATCCGCCCGTCCGGCCCGTCGTCGTTGGCCAGCCGGGACAGCAGGTCGTCGCCCGGGTGGCCGTGGCGCTGCGCCACCAGCCCGCCGAGGAACTCCCGCAGGTCCTGGCGGGCCGCCACGCCCTTCTCCAGTTTCTCCTTCGGGTCGGTGGCGGGGTTGTAGTCGATCGAGTTGATGAGGTCGTTCACCCACAGCCGGAACTTCGGTTCGTCCTCGCGCGGCACGCCGAGCAGCCGGCAGATCACCGTGACGGGGAACGGGTAGGCGAGGTCGTCGACGACGTCGATCTGCTCTTTGCCCGACATGCCGTCGACCAGTTCGCCGACGGTCGCGGTCAGGACCGGTTCCAGGCCGTCCACCAGGCCCGGGGTGTGCGGGGGCCCGAAGTGGCGCATCGCCATCCGCCGCAGCCGGTCGTGCTCGGGCGGGTCCAGGTTGATGAACGCCGGCGTGGTCTCCGACTCCCTGCCGGGCATCGGATGCGCCAGGTTGCGGACGTCGGAACTCACGTGCGGGTCGTGCAGCAGCTCGGCGAGCTCGCGGTAGGTGCTGACGACGAAACTGCCGTCCTCCTGCCGGGCCACCGGCGTCCTGCGCAGTTCGGCGTAGAGCGGGTACGGGTCGGACCGGGAGGAGTAGTCGAGGATCCGGTGCAGCGTGTCGGGCGCCTGGGTGGTGGTCATCTCGCTTCCTTTCCGCCGCTACCGGTGGTGCTGGTGCGCGGCCGTGACGCGCCGCTCACCCGGGTCGTGTCCGGTGACGACCACGGTGGCGCCCTGGGCGAGCAGCGTGGGGCCGGGGAAGTCGACCGGCACCGGCTTCATGTCGACGGGCTGGTCGGGCGTGGGGCAGGGCGGCGGGAAGGGCGCGGCCGTCTCGATCAGCCGCCGGTAGTGGTCCAGCCACTTCGCGTTGTTGAAGCTGACGGCCGCGGTGACCCGGCCCCGGTAGCCGTACGCGGCGACGAACCGGTGGTCGGCCACCGACCCCTGGGTGACGATCACCTCGTCGGCGAAGGTCGGCACGCCGACGGACTTGATGTTGACGCCGAACTGGATCGACCAGAACAGCGGGACGGACAGGTGGGGCCAGCGGTCGGCCTGGCCGTGGACCATGTTGTGGGCCGCGACCTCGGCCTGCTCCACCGCGTTGGCCCAGTGCTCCAGCGAGATGAGCCGGTACTCGTAGATCGGGTTCGGGCAGCGGGCCACGTCGCCCGCGACGAAGACGTTGTCGGTGACCAGGCCGTTGAGGTCCATGGCCCGGCAGCCGGTGTCGCAGGCGATGCCCCACACCCCCGCCGCCAGTCCCGACCCCTGGAGCCACTCGGTGTTGCGGATGCCGCCGAGCGCGACCACCGCCACGTCGGTGTCCAGGGTGCTGCCGTCGTCGAAGTGGGCCCGGCGCAGCCGGCCCTGCGCGTCGCCCTCCAGCCGGGTCACCTTCACCCGGCACCGCAGGTCGACGCCGTGCGCCCGCTGCAGGTCCGCGGCCACGTCCCCGACCATGGCGCCGAGCGCGCCGACCAGCGGGGCCGGCGCGAGTTCGGCGACGGTCACCGGGATGTCCCGCTCGCGGCAGATGGAGGCGATCTCGGAGCCGGTGAACCCGGCGCCGATGACCAGCACCCGGGAGGGACCGGCGGCGAGCGCCTGCTGGAGACCCTCGGCGTGTTCGCGGGTCCGTACGACGAACACGCCGTCCAGCCCCGCCTCGCTCTCCACGAACCAGGGCCGGGCCCGTACGCCGGTGGAGATCAGCACCCGGTCGAAGGGGACCTCGCGTCCGTCGGCGAGCCGTACGTGGTTGGCGGCCAGGTCGAGTCCGGTCGCGGGCACGCCGAGGAGCCACTCCGCGTCGATCTCGCGCCGGCGCGGCAGCGCGGTGGCGTCGGCCGGCACCCACCCGGTGAGCACCTGCTTGGACAAGGGGGGACGGTCGTAGGGTTCGCCCAGTTCGTCGCCGATCATCGTCAGCGAGCCGGTGAACCCCTCGTCGCGCAGGCACTCCGCGGCCCGCAGTCCGGCAAGTGACGCCCCGACGATCACGATGCGGCCGTCGCTCCGGAACGCGCGCAGGTTGTCGGCAGTGGTCATGACGTCGTCGCCTCCACCGGGACGTCCCGCCCCTGCGGCCGTCCCTCCAGCCGGTCGACCAGGATCGCCTGGACCGGGCAGGCCGCCGCCGCCCGCAGCACCCGCTCGCGCTGGGCCTCGTCCGGGCTCGGGTCGTACATCAGCGCTTCCTCGCCGTGCATCCGGAACGCGTCCGGAGCCAGGAAGGCGCACTGCGCGTACCCCTCACATCGGGAAAGATCTACGACCACTCTCATCCCGGCCTCCACAGGACTGCGAGCTGCGGACCCTTGGGGCGGCAGCGCTCCGGCGCGGGAGCGCGAGCCGCACCGCCTCTGCCGGGTCTCCGCAGGAACGACTGGTCATCGCGAGAAGCAGCTGGTCACTCAGGTCACGCTGGTCATCGCGGAAAGGGATCGGTGTCGGCACGAGAACCGCCACGGCGTCGGTGGGACGCCCGGAGATCCTCGCGTTTCACCCGGTCAGCCTATGCCGCACCCACCTGCGCCGCACCCCGGAGAACGGCGCCCACGGCCCGGTCACCCGCCGCTGACCGGCCTGCTCCGCCCGCGCCCGGCGGGTGGCCCGGCCGTCCGGATGGTTCGGTGGCGGAAGGGGAGTCGTGGTGCGGTGGCGGGCGCGGTGCCGCCCGGAGCAGGAGGTTTCCCGATGGCCTCGGAACAGTCCGTGTCCCCCCGTCCCGGGCCGCCGCGGCCCCTGACCGAGGAGGCCTTCCGTGACCTGTACCGCCGGCTGCGGGAGCGGGCCGGGGAGAGCGGGGCGGGCCGGCGGGGCGGGCTGGACCGGCTGACGCCGGAGCGGGTCGTGGCGGCCGCCGCCGAGGTCCGCTCCGGGCGCACCGTGTCACTGGCCGCGACCGTCGAGACCCGGCCCGCCCCGGACAGCCCGGAGCCCGCGCGTCACCGGATGATCGGGCCCGCCCACGACGAGACCACGGCGCCCGGTCTGGTGTTCGCCCGCGACCGGTTCGCCATGAACGTGCACAACGACGTGGACAGCCACCTCGACGCGCTGTGCCACGTGATCTTCGACGGCGAGCTGTACGGCGGTCTCCCCGCGAGCACCGTGACGGCGGACGGCGCCGGGGCGCTCTCGCTCGACCTGGTGCGGGACGGGATCGTCGGCCGGGGTGTCCTCCTCGACCTGCCGCGGCTGCGCGGGGTGCGCTGGCTGGAGCCCGGCGACCAGGTGACCGCCGAGGACCTCGCCGCGGCCGAGGCCGCGCAGGAGTCCCCGGTCGGACCGGGTGACCTGCTGTTCGTACGGGTGGGGCACCGGCTGCGACGCCGGACCCTCGGACCCTGGGACGTGACGCGGGACCGGGCGGGCCTGCATCCGACGGCGATGGAGTTCGTGGCCGCGCGGGGCGTGTCGGTCCTGGGCTCGGACGGCAACAGCGACGCCGCGCCGAGCGCCGTCGCCGGGGTCGGGTTCCCGGTGCACGTCCTGGCCGTCAACGCCCTGGGCCTGCACCTGCTGGACTGGCTCGACCTGGAGGAGCTCGCGACGCTGTGCGAGCAGCGGGGCGGCCGCCACTTCCTGTGCGTCGTCGCCCCGCTGCGGCTCCCGGCGGCGACCGGCTCCCCGGTGAACCCGATCGCCGTGCTCTGACCCGGACGCGGCCACGGTGCTCCGGGTGCCGGGCCCGCGCACGGCGCGTACGTTCGCATCAGAGACTACGAACGGTGGTTGCCATGGACGCCCTGCCCCCGTACGACGTCATCGTGATCGGCACCGGTGCCGGCGGCGGCACCCTCGCCCATCGCCTGGCGCCGTCCGGGAAACGGGTGCTGATCCTCGAACGCGGCGACTACCTGCCCCGCGAGCGCGACAACTGGGACTCCACCGCCGTGTTCGTCAAGGCCAAGTACCGGGCGCCGGAGTTCTGGCTGGACCGGCACGGCCACGAGTTCCCGCCCGAGGTGAACTACTACGTCGGCGGGAACACCAAGTTCTACGGCGCGGCCCTGTTCCGGCTGCGCCCCGAGGACTTCGGCGAACTCCGCCACCACGACGGCATCTCCCCGGCCTGGCCGATCGGTTACGACGACCTGGAGCCGTACTACACCCAGGCCGAGCACCTCTACCTGGTGCACGGCCGGCACGGCGAGGACCCCTGGGAGGGGCCGTGCAGCGCCCAGTACGCCTACCCGCCGGTCGAACACGAGCCGCGCATCGAGCAGTTGAGCCTGGACCTGGAGAAACAGGGGCTGCACCCCTTCCACCTGCCGATCGGGGTCGACCTCACCCAGGACGAGGACGGCCGGGCCACCCACTCCAGCGCCTGCATCCGCTGCAACCGCGTGGACGGCTTCCCCTGTCTGGTGCGGGCCAAGTCCGACGCGCAGGTGATCTGCGTGGAGCCGGCGCTCCGGCATCCGAACGTGGACATGGTCACCAACGCCCGGGTGACCCGTCTGGAGACCGACCCCACCGGACGCAGCGTCACCTCCGTCGTCGCCGAGCTCCCCGGTGAACGCGAGGCCCGGTTCTCCGCCGACGTGGTGGTCGTGGCCTGCGGGGCCGTCAACTCGGCGGCGCTGCTGCTGGCTTCGGCGAACGACCGGCATCCGCACGGGCTGGCGAACAGCTCCGACGTGGTCGGCCGGTACTACATGCGCCACAACAACCTGGCGCTGATGGCGGTCTCGAAGGAACCCAACGACACCCGGTTCCAGAAGACCCTCGCGCTGCACGACTGGTACCTGGGCGCGGACGACTGGGAGTTCCCGCTCGGCGGGATCCAGATGCTCGGCAAGTCGGACGCCGACCAGATCCACGGCGAGGCCCCCCGCTGGGCCGGGGCGGTCACGCCCGACATGCCGTTCGAGGTACTGGCCCATCACGCCGTCGACTTCTGGCTGTGCGGCGAGGACCTGCCGCAGCCGGAGAACCGGGTGACCCTGGAGGACGACGGCCGGATCCGGCTCACCCTCGACGAGGGCAACAACACCGCCGGTCTCAAGCGGCTGCGGCACAAGCTCCAGCACATGCTCGGCCACCTGGGCATGCACGAGCACCACCTGCTGTCCCGCAGCATCTACCTGCACAAGGGCATGCCGATCGGCGCCACCGCCCACCAGGCCGGCACGGTCCGCTTCGGCACCGACCCGGCGACCTCGGCCCTGGACGTCACGTGCAAGGCGCACGACCTGGACAACCTCTACGTCGTGGACACCGGCTTCTTCCCGAGCATCGGCGCGGTGAACCCGTCCCTGACGGCCATCGCGAACGCGCTGCGCGTCGGCGACCACCTGCTGGAGCGACTGGGCTAGGGCCCTTCTGCTGGATCTCCGTGGCAGAAGGAGCGGCGTTCGGTGCGTGCGATCGGCGTGCGGTGCGGAGGGTCATGTGGCGGAGCCACCTGGCCCTTCGCGCCGTGCGTCGAGCGTGCGTGCCGGGCGTCGCGACGCCGCGGAGATCCATCAGAAGGGCCCTAGGCCCGCGCGGGCACCCGGCCCCCGACCGGGCGAAGATCCTCCGCCGGGCAGCGCAACGCGGTCCGCCAGGGCGTGCCGCCGCCGCCCGCCGGTGCTTGTCTGAGGGCCCGGACCGCCGGGCGACGGGCCCGGCGGAGACGGCACGCAGTGGAGGAGCGGGACATCGTGAGTTCCACCGAGGGCGCACCCCGGGACGTGGTCCCCGGGCACCTGCTGAAGGGCCAGAAGGCGCTGGTCACCGGCGCGAACTCCGGGATCGGCAAGGCGACGGCCATCGCCCTGGGCCGGGCCGGGGCCGATGTCGTCGTCAACTACGTGGCCGGCGCCGACGAGGCCGAGAAGGTGGTCGAGGAGATCACCGGCCACGGGGTCAAGGCGGCCGCCTACGAGGCGGACGTCTCCGACGAGCAGCAGGTCGTCGCCATGATGGACCGGATGGTCCAGGAGTTCGGCACGATCGACATCCTGGTCGCCAACGCCGGACTCCAGCGGGACGCGCCGTTCACCGAGATGACCCTCGCCCAGTGGCAGAAGGTCCTGGACGTCAACCTCACCGGCCAGTTCCTCTGCGCGCGGGAGGCGACCAAGGAGTTCCTGCGGCGCGGGGTCGTGCCGGAGGTGTCCCGGGCGGCCGGGAAGATCATCTGCATGAGTTCCGTGCACCAGGTCATCCCGTGGGCCGGGCACGTCAACTACGCCTCCTCCAAGGGCGGCGTGCAGATGATGATGGAGACGCTGGCCCAGGAGCTCGCCCCGAAGAAGATCCGCGTGAACGCGATCGCGCCCGGAGCCATCAGGACCCCCATCAACCGCAGCGCCTGGGACACCCCCCAGGCCCAGCAGGACCTGCTGAAGCTGATCCCCTACGACCGGGTCGGCGACCCGGAGGACATCGGCCACGCGGCCGTCGCCCTCGCCTCCGACCTCATGGACTACGTGGTCGGCGCCACCCTCTACGTCGACGGCGGGATGACCCTCTTCCCGGGCTTCGCCACCGGCGGCTGACGCGTGCACACGGCCCTGGCCCTCGCCGGATCCCTCGCCGGCGCGCCGGCGCAGACGCTGCCGGCCCGGTCGATGATGGCCTTCACCCTGGCCTCCCACATCATCCTGGTCCCCCTGGGCGTCGCGCTGCCGCTGATCACGCTCGTCATGCACGGCCGCGGCCTGCGCCGCGGCGACGCCACCGCCCTGCTGCTGGCGAGGCGGTGGTCGGCCGTCATGGCGGTGCAGTTCGCCATCGGCGTGGTCACCGGCACGGTGCTGTCCTTCGAGTTCGGGCTGCTGTGGCCCGGGATGATGGGCCGCTGGGGCGACGTCTTCGGCATCGGCTTCGGCGTCGAGGCGTGGGCGTTCTTCCTGGAGGCCGTCCTCATCGCCATCTACCTCTACGGCTGGCGCCGGCTGCCCGCCAGGACCCACTTCCTGCTCGGCCTGCCCCTGCCGCTGGTGGCCCTGCTCGGCGCCTTCGGCATCCTGGCCGCCAACTCCTGGATGAACACCCCGCGCGGCTTCACCCTCGACGCCGCGGGCAACCCGGTCGACGTGAAGATCTGGAAGGCCGTCTTCACCCCCATGTTCGGCCCGGAGTACTGGCACTTCGTCTTCGCCATGTTCGTGACCGCGGGATACGTGGTGGCCGGTGTCTACGCCGTCGGATGGCTGCGCGGCCGCCGGGACCGCTACCACCGGCTCGGCTTCACCGTCCCCTTCACCCTCGCCGCCGTGTGCACGCCCGTGCAGTTCGTCCTCGGCGACTCCATCGCCCGGCAGGTCTTCCACAAGCAGCCGGTGAAGTTCGCCGGCATGGAGATCGTCTGGAAGACCGCCACCCACCAGCCGGAGTACCTGTACGGACGGCTGCACCCGGACGGCACCGTCTCCGGCGGCATCCGGATCCCGCAGCTCGACTCCGTCCTGGCCGGCTTCCGCCCGGACACCCAGGTCACCGGACTCACCTCGGTCCCGGCGAGCGACCGTCCGACGGCCACCCAGGCCACCATCGCCCACTTCGCCTTCGACACCATGGTCGGGATCGGCTCGCTGCTGCTCCTGCTCGCGCTCTGGTACGGCGTCCTGTGGCTCCGGCGGCGCCGGCTGCCCGCCTCCCCGTGGTTCTTCCGCGCCGCCGCGTGCGCCGGCGTGGCCTCCGTGGCGGCCGTCGAATGCGGCTGGATCACCACCGAGGTGGGCCGCCAGCCGTGGATCGTCTACCAGAACATGCGGGTCGCCGAGGCGGTCACGGCGACCCGCTCCACCAGTCTGTGGATCATGTTCGCGGTGGTCGTCGTCGTGTACGTCCTCGTCTTCGGGTCGTTCCTCGCGGTGCTCCTGAAGATGCGCTCCCGCTGGCGGCTCGCCGACGAACGGGGCGGGCCACGGCCGCCGAAGGAGACCCCGGAGCACGAGACACCAGAGACGGACACGCCGTACGGGCCGCGCGCCGGCGGGAGCCGGCTGTGATCGCCGGGGTGATCGCCGCCGTCCTGCTGCTGGCGATCGCCGCCTACGCCTGCGGCGGGGGCACCGACTACGGCGCCGGCTTCTGGGACCTCACCGCGGGCGGCGCCGAGCGCGGCAAGCGTCCGCGGTGGCTGATCGACCACGCGATGGAGCCCGTCTGGGAGGTCAACAACGTCTGGCTGATCTTCGTCCTGGTCATCATGTGGACCGGTTTCCCGGTCCTCTTCCAGCGGGTGTTCACCACGATGTGGCTGCCGCTGGCGCTGGCCGCCGTGGGCATCGTGCTGCGCGGCGCCGGCTTCGCCCTGCGCAGGCCCGTACGGCGGCTGGCCGGGCGGCGCCTGTACGGGGCGGTGTTCGCCGTCTCCTCGCTGCTCACGCCGTTCTTCCTGGGCGCCGCGGCCGGCGGGGTGGCCTCGGGCCGGGTGACCGCCACCACGACGGCGTCCACGGACGCCTGGGCCAACCCCACCTCCCTGCTGTTCGGCCTGCTCGCCGTCGCCGCCACCGCGATGCTGGGCGCCGTCTTCCTCGCCGCGGACGCCCGCCGCTTCGCCGCGCCCGACCTGGACCGCCACTTCCGCCGCCGGGCCTTCGGCGCCCTCGCCGCCGTCGCCGTACTCGCCGTCGTCACCCTGTTCGTCACGCACGGGGACGCGCACCACGTGTGGCACGGCCTGACCCACGGCGTCGGTCTCGTCTTCGTGATCGTGGCGGCGCTGGCCACCCTCGCCACCGTGTGGCTGCTGACCCGTCCCTCGGGGGCCTGGTCGCGGGTCACGGCGGTCGGTGTGGTCGCCTCGTCGATCATCGGCTGGGGCATGGCGCAGCGCCCCTACCTCGTCCCGACCTCGCTGACCGTCGCCGAGGGCGCGGGCGCCCCCACCACGCTGCGCTGGCTGGGGCTGGTCACCCTGGTCGCCGTGGTCCTCGTGGTCCCCGCGGTCGTCCTCCTGTACTGGCTCGACACCCACGGCGAACTGGAGGGCCTCACCGACGCCGACCTGCGGCGCGGCGGCGACGAGGGCTGACTGTCGCCGGTACTACCGCCCGTCGAGGGCGTCGTTGAGGGTGATGGCCGAGTCGATGAGCGCGAGGTGGGTGAACGCCTGTGGGAAGTTGCCGAGTTGACGGCCCGTCGGGTCGATCTCCTCGGAGTACAGCCCCAGGTGGTTCGCGTACCCCATCATCTTCTCGAAGACCAGCCTCGCCCGGTCCGCCCGGCCGGCCCGCGCCAGGGCGTCGACGTACATGAACGTGCACAGCGAGAAGGTGCCCTCCGAGCCGCGCAGGCCGTCCGGCGAGGCGCTGGGGTCGTACCGGTAGACCAGGCTGTCGCTGACCAGCTCCTGCTCCATGGCGTCCAGGGTCGTCCGCCACATCGGGTCCCCGGGCGTGACGAAGCCGACCGTCGCCATCCGCAGCAGCGAGGAGTCCAGCACCTCACCGCCGTAGTGCTGCACGAAGGCCTGCCGGTCCTCGCTCCAGCCCTTGGCCATGACCTGCTCGTAGACGGCGTCCCGTTCGGCCTGCCAGCGTCCGGGCGTGGACGGCCATCCGGTCGCCTCGGCCAGGCGCAGCGCGCGGTCGAAGGCGACCCACGACATCACCCGCCCGTACGTGAAGTCCTGACGGCCGCCGCGGGTCTCCCAGATCCCCTCCTCCGCCTGGTCCCAGTGGTCGGCCAGCCACTCCAGGTCCGTCCGCAGCGAGGTCCAGCCGCCGTGCCCGACCGTGAAGCCGTGCCGGTGCGCGAAGTAGATGCTGTCCAACGCCTCGCCGTAGATGTCCAGCTGGAGCTGGGTGGCGGCGCCGTTGCCGATCCGGACCGGGGCGGAACCCTCGTAGCCCTCCCAGTGGTCGAGGATCCGCTCGTCCAGTTCGGAGGAGCCGTCGACCTTGTACATGATGTTCAGCGGGCCCGTGGTGCCGTGCCGGCCGGCCCGCTCCTTGACCCGGTCGCCCAGCCAGATGATGAACGCCCTGGCCTCCTCCGTGAAACCCAGCCCCAGCAGGGCGTACACGGAGAACGAGGCGTCCCGGATCCAGGTGAAGCGGTAGTCCCAGTTGCGCTCGCCGCCCAGCTGTTCGGGGAGGGCCGCCGTCGGGGCGGCCACCAGGGCACCGCTGGGGGCGAAGGTCATCAGCTTCAGCGTGATCGCGGACCGCTCCACCACCTCGCGCCAGCGCCCGGTGTAGCGGGACTGCGCCAGCCAGGCGCGCCAGAACGCCACCGTCTCGTCGAAGAGCCGTTCGTGCTCCTCGCGGCGGATCTCCCGGGGCGGCCCGTCGGCGCCCATCTCCAGGACCAGCCCGCGCTGCTCGCCCGCCCGCAGGGTCAGCGAGACCTGGAGGTCGGCGTCCCGGTGGGTCAGCAGGTCCGAGAGCCGCTCGTCCTCGGGTTCCCTGACGGGGTGCACGGTGAGCGTCGTGCCGTCCTCCGCGGCGAACACCGCCCCGTGCGGGGTGATGTGCACCTCGTGTTTCATGAGCCCGTAGTCGAACCGCGGGGCCACCTCCACGTCGAAGGTCATGGTGCCGCGCACACACCGGACCAGGCGGACCAGCCGGTGCCGGGACGTGGCCGTCGTACCGGTGACCGGCATGAAGTCGAGCACCTCGCCGGCCCCCGCCTCGGTCATGAACCGGGTCACCAGGATCGCCGTGTCCGGCAGGTACAACTGCTTGGTCGAATGGGTCGGGTGGGTCGGCCGGACCGTGCAGTGGCCGCCGTTCTCCTTGTCCAGCAGGGCCCCGAACACGCTCGGCGAGTCGAACCGCGGCGAGCAGAACCAGTCGACCGCTCCCTCGGTGGTCACCAGGGCGGCGGTCTGCAGGTCGCCGATCAGCCCGTGGTTCTCGATCAGCGGGTAGTCGTCCATCGGGGCGCCCCTTCCGGCGTGCGAGTCACCCGAACGCACCCCCTCGCTCAGCGTAAGCCGGTGCTCCCGCCCCGGCTCGTCGGCCCGGATCCGGCCCGCACCGCCCGTACGGCGGCCGCCAGGACGTCCGCCGGGCTCTGCGCGCCGTTGACGTCGACGGTGGCGCCCGGCTCGTCGGGGTGCAGCGGATCGAGCGTGGCGTACTGGGAGTCGAGCAGCTCGGGCGGCATGAAGTGGCCCGTGCGCCGGGCCAGCCGGGCCACCGCCACCTCACGGTCGAGCTGCAGGTACAGGAACCACACGTCCGCCCCGGTACGCCGGAACCGGTCGCGGTACGCGCGCCTGAGCGCGGAGCAGGAGGCGACACCGCCGTGTCCGCTCGCCGCGGTGGCCTCGATCCACCGCGTGATCGCCGCCAGCCAGGGCCGCCGGTCGGCGTCGTCCAGCGGGTGTCCGGACGCCATCTTGGCGAGGTTCGCCGCGGGGTGGAGGTCGTCGCCCTCCAGGAACGGCACACCGAGCAGCTGTGCGAGTCCGGCTCCCACGGTGGACTTACCGGACCCGGACACCCCCATCACGATCACCACGCGGGAACCGGCGGCGGGAAGCATGCCTCCACTATCACCCCGGGCCGCCGCTCGGGCAGCGAACGCCCACGGGAGCGCCGAGCACCACCCACCCGCCGAAGGGCCCGCCGACCCGAGATCCAGACGCGCCCCGCCCACCGCAGGACACGCCGCGCCCGGGGCCGGGCGCGCCTCCTCGGTGGCAGGCAGGGGTCAGGTGGTGAACTTGTGGGTGCCGGAGCCCACCCGGTACACCGCGCAGCCGTCCTCCGTGCGCAGGAACGTGCCGTGGTCGTGGGTGACGGCCGCCGGGTCGGACGTCGGGACCCAGACCTCCGCGGTCGTGTTGGGCGGCACCTCGCAGGTCAGGGTGAAGCGGCCGGAACGCAGCCGCCACCGGGTGGAGACCGGCCCGTGAACCGAGGTGAACGTGGCGCGGGCGGAGGTGACACCGCCGCCCGGACGCGGCCGTACGACGATCTCCCGGTAGCCGGGACGGCCCGGCGCGATACCGGCGATGTTCGTGTACATCCACTCGCCCACCGAGCCGTAGGCGTAGTGGTTGAAGGAGTTCATGGCCGGGTCCTGGAAGCTGCCGTCGGGCCGGATCGAGTCCCAGCGCTCCCACATCGTGGTGGCGCCCCGGTCGATCTGGTAGCCCCAACTGGGGTACGAACGCTGCTGGAGCAGGCGGTAGGCGACGTCCGTGTGGCCGGTCTCGGTGAGGACGGGCAGCAGCCGGGGTGTGCCGAGGAAGCCGGTGGACAGGTGCCAGTCCCGGTTCTCGATCAGCGCCACCAGCCGGTCGGCGGCCGCCTTCCTGGACGCGTCCGGCAGCAGGTCCATGGAGAGCGCGAGGACGTACGCCGTCTGCGTGTCGCCCCGCACCCGGCCGTCGGAGGTGACGTAGGCGTTCTGGAAGGCCGTGCGTATCCGCCCGAAGAGCCCGGTGTAGGGCGCCGCGTCCTCGCCGAGTTCACCGGCCATCCGGGCCGCGAGGTCGGCGACGTGGGCGAAGTAGGCGGTGGCGATGACGTCCTTGGGGGTGTCGTCGTCGACGTTCAGCCAGTCGCCGTAGCCCTCGGCCGGCCGCAGCAGCCCGTCGCTGTGCTGTTCCAGGTACGTGAGCCAGGCCCGCACCGACGGCCAGGCGTCGGCGAGGACCTGCCGGTCGCCGTAGGCCTGGTAGAGGGCCCAGGGGACGGTGACACCGGCGTCGCCCCAGCCTGCCGTGCCGCTGCCGAGGGTGCCGACCACCGGTGCCACGTCCGTGAAGGCGCCCGCCGGGGTCCGCGAGTCCCGTAGGTCGACGAGCCACTTGGACAGGAACCGGGCCGACTCCATCGTGTAGGCGGCGGTCGGCGAGAAGACGTTGATGTCGCCGGTCCAGCCCAGCCGCTCGTCGCGCGCGGGGGTGTCGGTGGGCACGGAGAGGAAGTTGCCGCGCTGCCCCCAGGTGATGTTGCGGTGCAGCTGGTTCAGCATCGGCACGTCGGTCTCGAAGTCGAGGGTGAGGGGGGCGTCGGTGTGCATGACCCGTCCGGTGACGGCCTTCGCGGTGGGCGTGCCGGGGAACCCGGTCACCTCGACGTACCGGAACCCGTGGGAGGTGAAGCGGGGTTCGTAGACCTCCTCGCCGTGGCCCTTGAGGGTGTACGTGTCCGTCGCCGCCGCGCTGCGCAGGTTGGCGGTGTAGACGGTGCCGTCGGGGTTGAGCACCTCGGCGTGCCGCAGCCGCACGGTCGTCCCCGCGGCACCGGAGACCCGCAGCCGTACCGAGCCGACCATGTTCTGCCCCAGGTCGAACACGAAGGCTCCGGGCCTCGGCTGGGTCACCGCCTTGGGCGTCAACTCCCGTTCCACGCGGACCGGTCCGTCCACCTGGGCGACGACGAGCCCGGGTCCGATGTCGCCCTCGCCGCGCACGGCGAGCCAGTTCCCGTCGTCGAAGCCGGGCGAGGTCCAGCCGGGGGTCTCCCTGCGGGCGTCGTACGTCTCGCCGTTGAGCAGGTCGGCGGTGACGATCGGCCCGGCGGCGGCCCGCCAGTCGGTGCCGGAGGTGACGCGGTCGCTGGTCCCGTCCGCGTACTCGACCTCCAGCTGGGCGAGGAGCGCCGGGTGCGGGCCGTACTGGCCGGGTCCGAACATGCCCACGTTGCCCGCGTACCAGCCGGGGGCGAGGTGCACGCCGAGGGCGTTGGCGCCCGGTCTCAGCAACTCGGTGACGTCATACGTCTGGTATTGCACCCGCGTGCGGTAGTCGGTCCAGCCGGGCGCCAGTTGGTCGGTGCCCACCCGGCTGCCGTTGAGGTGGGCCTCGTACAGACCGAGCGCCGTGGCGTAGAGCCGGGCGCGGGCGATCTTCTTGCGCGGCAGCCGGAACGAGTGCCGCAGCTGGGTGGCGGCGTACGACACCGGGACGACCCGGCCCCACGGCCCGTCACCCCAGGCCGCCGCCACCCTGACGGCCTGCCAGCCGCCGTCGTCGAAGTCCGCCCCGGTCCAGCCGTCGGCGGGTTGCTGGTCGGTGGTCTTCCAGGAGGCGTCCGTGAAGACCTTCTGCTCACCGGCGGCGGTACGGACCACGAGGACGGCGAGCAGGCCCGCCGGACCGGCGGTGGCGTTGGTCGCGGAGACCGCGACAAGGTTGTCCCCCGCGCGCACCTGGTCCAGTACGTCGACGACGGCCGGGCGGCGCCAGTCCTCGTTGTCGGTGTCGAGGTCGGTGTGGGCGACCTCGACACCGTTGACGGAGGCGGTGTACACGTTGTCCGCGGTGATGGCGAGCGTCGCCGCCGTGATCCCGTCGGGCAGGGCGGCCCGGCCGCGGAACCAGCGGGTCGCCGCCGGCACGCCGCTCGTCGGGTCGCCCTCGGGGAACCAGATCCAGGAACCGCCCTCGAAGGACGGCGCGTCGGTGAGGGCGGCGGGGGCGGAGATCCAGTCGGCGGTCCACTGCCCGGTGTCCATGAGCCCGGTCTCCCACCACGAGGGCTCGCTCCAGCCGGAGACCCGGCCGTCCCCGTCCCACACCCGCACCGACCAGTGGTAGCGGGTGCGGGGCCGCAGTTCGGGCCCGGCGTACGGCACCAGCACGGACTCGGCGGACATGACCTTCCCGCTGTCCCAGACGTCCGGACGCGCCAGTGCCGAGGCGCTGGTGGCGACCCGGACCTGGTAGGCGCTCTGCCGCACGGCCGTCCCGTCGGCGGCCAGCGGCCAGCTGAGCCGAGGGCGCCGGGCGTCGAGGCCCAGGGGGTTTCGGACGTACTCCACGCCGGCCCCGGCCACCCGCAGTCCGGCGCCCCGCGCCCGGCCCCGCACCGGTCCCACCCCGGGCACGGCTGTCGCCGAGCCGCCGTCGACGACCGCCGCCACGACCGCGGTGGCCGCGGTCACGAGCATGTTCCTCCTGTTGATCACTACGACTCCTCACTTGCACGGAAGGATGAATCGATTCAAAAAGGAGAGGCGTGGGTAACGTAGATCGGTGCGAGGCCGGGGTCAATCGTCGTGCAACGCTTTTCCCGGCGCGCCCAGTTCACAATTGAACGGTTTCAATGTGGACGGCTCCGCCGGTCCTGCCGGGGGCGGGGTGGCCGACCGGCACAACCCGGGGCGCGGTCCAGCCGTCTTCTCCTCTCGGGCAAGCTGGTCCCTGGCCCGGGGGAGAACGGATCGCGACCGGAAGGTGGCAGCGACAGAAAATTGAGATACATACCTAGGCAGTTTTCTTCGCGGACGAACAGCACGGGCACGGCGAGACCCTGGGCCGTGGCGGGTGTCGTGGCCCTCGGATTCCTCGTGACGCTGGAATTCGTCGCGCGCCGTCACGGCCTGCCGGGGCCACTGACCAACCAGGCACGGGAGGTGGTGTTCGCCCCGAAATCGGGCTTCCTGCTGTACGCCGGCATGGCGTTGACGATGACGGTGCTCACCTGGCGGCAGCGGTTCGTCGCGCTGGGCGCCGCGATCGGGATCGACCTCGTGTTCTGGGTGGTCCGCTGGGCCTCCGGCACCGAGGTGACCGAGGGTCACCCGTTCGGCAACGGCGCGCTGTGGGTGATCCTCGGCATCGGGGTCCTCGCCGTCACCCGCCGGACCGGGCCGGAACGCGTCCTGCTGCTCAAGGGGGTGGGTCTGGGTCTGCTGCTGGTGACCGGCCGCAAGACCGGGGACATCTGGCTGATCATCACCTCCAGGACCCGGCCCACGGTGCTCGACCAGTACGTGGCGACCGCCGACCACGCGCTCGGCAACCCCTCCTGGCTGGTGGGCCGGCTGGTCACGGCCACCGGCGCGGTCGGCTACAACCTCCTCGACGTCGTCTACAGCCAGCTCGCCGTGGCCGCGGTCGTCGTCGCGCTGTACCAGCTGCGGAACGTGGCGTCCGAACGCCGCTTCCCGCGCCACCACCTGGTGCGCACGTTCCTCGCGATCGGCCTCCTCGGACCGGCCGTCTACATGATCTTCCCGGTGGTCGGGCCGATCTTCGCGTACGGCACCGGCGTCGAGCACTGGTCGTCGCTCAGCCTGTGGCCGGAGGCCACACCGCCCTCGGGCGGGCACTTCGAGGTGGCCGACCTGTGGCCGGGCACCCCGCCGCCGGTGGCTCCCCCGCACCCCATGGGGTTCGACGGGGTCACCCCGCGCAACTGCATGCCCAGCCTGCACACGGCCTGGGCCGTCACGATCTTCGTGCACTCCCGCGGCGGTCCGCGGCCGCTGCGCTGGGCGGGCGCGTTCTGGCTGGTCGCCACGCTCACCGCGACGCTGGGGTTCGGCTACCACTACGGCGCCGACCTCGTCGCCGGCGTGGTGTTCGCGCTGACGGTCGAGGCGGCGCTGCGCACCTTCGACCGCGGCTGGGACCGGGCGGGGCTGCGGCTGGTGGCCTACGGCACGACGGTCTTCGTCGCGCTGCTGGTCGCCTACCGCTGGCTGCCGTTGCCGATGGCCGAGCACCCGTGGCTGGCCGGGCCGCTGCTCGTGCTGGCGATGGCCTCGGTGGTCTACGGCTTCGTGCGGACCGTCGCCCAGTGGGACCCGAAGCCCGTGCCGGTGCCACGACCGGAGCTCCAGCCGGAACCGACGTGACCTGCCCGGCCCCGCACGGCCGGACGGCGGCCCGGGTACGGAACCCGGGCCGCCGTCCGCGTACCGCGAGGGGCGTCAGCCGTGGCGGCTCGCCTTCGCGAGGGCCGGGACGAAGCGCAGGGCGTCGACGGTGCCGACGCCGGTGGCGAGGTCGTAGCCGTCGACCGCCTTGTAACCGGTCACGCCCTGGTAGGAGTTGTCGGTGCCGTCGTTGACGTCGACGATGCCGTTCGCCCTGGCGTGGGCGGCGAGGCGGTACAGGGCCTGCTGGATGTCGCCCACCCGGTGGCCGGCCGCCTGGTCGGCGAGGGCGACGATGCCCGCGAAGAGCGGGGTGGCCTCGCTGGTGCCGCCGGTGACGTCCCAGCCGACGGCGGTCGGGTCGTAGCTGGAGTAGATCCAGGCGCCGCCGTTGACCGCGGCGGCCATCGAGATGTCCGGGGTGCCGCGGCGGGTGCCGACGACCTTCTTCACGCCGTTCTGGAAGGACGGGCGGGTGAACACGTGGGACTGGCCGCCGCCGCCCGAGCCGTTGTCGTTGTAGACGCTGTCCGGCTTGACCCGCTCGCCCTTGTCGTTCAGGTGCAGCTGGGTGCCGCCGATCGAGGTGACCAACGGGTCCGAGGACGGCCAGGAGTTGACGCGCTTCTTGTAGTACGTCTTGCCGTCCGCCTGGAGGTCGGTGGCGCCGCCGTCGCCGGAGGCGGCCAGCACGGTGACGTGCTTGCGGTTCGCGTCCTGGAAGGCGTACCGCAGGTTCTTGATGCTGGAGAAGTTCCCCTTGTCGAAGCCGGGGAAGGTGTTCTCGGTGGCGCCGAAGCTCTGGCTGATGACGTCGCCGACGCCGTGGTCGATCAGGTATTTCTCGGCGCTCATCATCTCCGGCAGACCGGTGGTGCCCTCGGTCTCCGAGACCGCCGTCTCCACCAGCACGATCTTGGCGGCGGGTGCCACCGCGTGCGCCATCTCGACGTCCAGGGTGGTCTCGCCCGCCCACCCGGTCATGTCGGAGTTCTTGGGGTCGAAGGCGGGCACGTGCCCCCACTTGACCACCTTCACCTTGGTGCTGGGCAGCCCGTACTGCTTGCTGTACACGTCGAGGTCGTGCTGCACGGTGGGGGAACCGTACGAGTCGACGATGACGATCGTGCGTCCCTTGCCCGTGATCCCCTTGTGGTAGAGGGGGTTGAGGTCGTACGCGGTGCGGTACTGGAGCGGCCCGTAGCAGTTGATGTGCCACTTGGCCTGGCACTGGGCGCTGGAGAGCGGGTCGCTCACGCCGTGGACCAGGGTGTGCCCGACGACGGCCGGCACCGCGAGGGTGTGCGGTGCGGCGGCGGGGGCGGCGGTCGCCAGTGCGGTGACCGCGAGGGCGGCGACGGACGTGGCAGCCGCGACGCCCCGCCCGGTAAGGGCTATGTGCATGGATCCCCCTGCTTGGTATCCCGAGGATGGTCTCGCGCATCCCATCGAAGAGGTCATGCGCATATCAAGACCGTTGAACCGACGATGCCGAACCCTTTACCTGGCCAGGGGGTGCCGTCACCGGGTCGGACGAGCGCGCGTCCGGCCGACGCGCCGGACCGCCCGACAGATGTGACGATCACACTACGGTGACAGGCGACTTCGGACCGTCACCACAGTCGGCAGGAGGACCACTCGATGAACCCCACCCTCAAGCGCCTGCTCGGCGTCACCGCCGCGGTGGCCACCGGCATGACGGCTCTGGTCGGCACCGGCGCCGTACCCGCGGGCGCCCGTGCCGCGGAGGCCCACTGCGACCGCGCCGAACGGCCCGTCTGGAAGGACCAGGGCCCCAGCCGCAACATCACCGGCCACAGCTGCAGCCTGCCGGAGGAGAAGCGCCGCTGGTACACCGTCGAGATCGACACCCTCGTACAGCCGCACTACCGGACGGACTACCAGACCGGTGCGGTCGAGCGCACCGAGACCCTGCACGACAGGACCGTCAGGTGCCTGGGCTACACCGTCGACCACTCCACGGTGAACTGGTTCGGCTGCCCGGCCGGCTGACGCACACCCGGCAACCGTCGCGGCGCCGGGGCCGTCTGGTCCACCATGGGGTGTGCGATTCGATTCCGTGCCCATGCCGGCGGCCGTCGAGGCCCGGCCCCGTGACAGCCGCGGGTACCCGGTGCCCGCCATCACCCCGTGGGAGGGCGACGAGCCCCAGTTCGCGCTCACCGACTACGGGCGCAGCGCCGAGTGCGCGCGGCAGCGGCTGTGTTCGGTCTGCAACACCCTGATCCCCAGAGGGCCGGTGTGGCGGGTGGTCGGCGCCGCGGAGAGCGCGGCGATCCGCGAGGCGCTCGCCGCCGGACGGCCGTACCGCAACATGGCGGCGACCCTGGAGGCCCCGGGGCACCGCGCGTGCATGCTCTACGCCTCGATGGTCTGCCCGTACCTGGCGCGCCCCAACGCGCGCCGGGGGCTGACGGCACAGCACCCGGACGACATGACCGCGCATGTCGTCCGGGGCGCCGTGCGGGGGGAGATGGGTGCCGTGGTGGGGTACGGCGACTACGAGTTCGCCGTCACCAGGACCCAGGTCCTGTTCCGTTTCCTGGATGTGGTCGAGTACCTGCCGCACGACACGGCCGACCAGCACCTGCCGGAGCTCCAGGCCGAACTGGGCCGCACCGGCGGCCGGTTGGGCGGGAGCGGTCAGCCGCGGTAGGCGGGCAGACCGGTGTGGTTCGAGACCTTGACGGGCCTGCCGAAGCCGTGGGCGGTCTTCGTGACGGTGTACGTGCCGTTCGGGGCGCGGAAGGCGATGGTTTTGCCGTTCGGCGACCAGGCGGGCTCGGTGTAGTCGGTGGTGGCGCTCGGGGTGACGTCCTTGACGACGTTCGTGGAGCCGCCGAACTCCTCGACGAAGAGGTGGTCGTGCCCGTGCACCGAGCGCACGAAGACGACCTCTTCCTCGTCGGGGGCGAGCGCGGGCTCGGAACCCTTGGTCAGTGCGCCACCCTGCTGGCGCAGGTAGTCGTCGCGGATGTAGACCTCGCCGGTACGGGTGTTCTCGTAGACGGACGTGCCGTAGCCGCCGCCGACGTTCGGCCAGGTGTTGCCGGTCTGGGGGACGGCGCCGTCGCCCGGGTCGCCGTTCAGGCTGATCTTCGCGGGCCTGCCGTGGTTGCTGGTGGCCTTGATGCCCTCCAGGACCGTGCTGCCGTGGATCCTGGCCGAGAAGATGAGGTTGTTCTTGGCGGGGATCCGGTTCGCCCGGTCGGCGGCGGTCACCTGCCAGGTGGGGTGGGACCAGGTCTGGCCGCCCGGGTTGACGGCGACCGTGACGCGGTGGCTGCCGTCGGGGTCGGAGACGACGAGGTCGCCGTGCCCGTCGACGAAGGCGGCCTTGCTGCCGCTGGGGTTCCAGGCCAGGTCGCGGACGGTGGTGCCGAAGTCGATCGACCTGCCGCCGACCAGGACGTGCCGGGTGCCGTCGCTGAGGGTGAGCCCCCTCGGCACGGTGACCGCGCGGGCGGCCGGGGCGGCCGTCGCAGTGGCGGCCGCACCGCACAGGGCGAGCAGCGCGGCGACGCCCGTGACGGTGGCGGCTTTGGTGGTCCTACGGCGACGAGCGGACATCGGGCTTCCCCCAGGCATGTGGATGACGCTGATGGAAGAAGCCTCCCCGTACCCGGTGACAGCGCTGTGCGCTCGCTGTCACAGGTGTGCAATAGCGGGTCCACCGGGGTGACGAGGCGTCAGCTTCCGGGCGGGGACCGGTTCCCCGGGGGCTCACGCCACCCGGGGGTGTCCCGCGCTGTGCGTCGGGTGCGTCCTTCACGCGGTGCCCCGGGCGGTAGGGCCAGGACCCGGTAGGGGATTATCCCCTCAGTCGTCGCCTGCCCTTGAGGGGTCGTCATGCGTTCTGCCCGCCGTCTCGTACCGCCCGTCGTGTTCGCCTGCCTCCTGCTGGCGGGCTGCAAGTCCACCTCGCTCGGCGCCTCGACGCCGTCCGGGAGCGGCAGCCCCGGGGCCGGGGCACCGGGGAAGGCCGGCTCGGCGCCGGCCATCGCGAAAGGCGCGGGTCCGCAGCGGCACTACACCGTTCAGCAGCAGCCGGCGCCCGGCTCGTGCCACTACCGCTACGAGCACGGGGAGCCGCTGGAGGACCCGAAGTGCACGCCCGGCGCCGTCTCCCCCGCCGTCACCCAGGCGAACCTGAAGTCGACGATATGCCGCAAGGGCGGTTACACCTCCGGCGTACGCCCCTCCGCGTACGTCACCGGCAAGGAGAAGAAGCTCAACGCCGCCTCGTACGGCTACTCCGGCAAGATGTCGGAGGCCGAGTACGACCACCTCATAAGCCTCCAGCTGGGCGGCGATCCCAACGACGACCGGAACCTGTGGGTCGAACCGGCCGACCCCGGCCACAAGGACAGCCAAGGGGTGAACAACAGGAAGGACCCGGTGGAGACCAAGCTGCACACCGCGGTCTGCGCCGGCCGGATCACCCTCGCCGCCGCGCAGCAGGCGATCGTCACCGACTGGACCACCGCCCTCAGCCGTCTCGGTCTCCAGTGAGCCGGTCGTCGGGGCCGTTGCGGTGCCGGCGGCGCCGGACGTGCCGGAGGATCAGGGCGGCGACCAGGACGCCCAGGGCGACGAGGGCGTAGAGCTGGTAGCGGGCGATCTCGTCGTAGACGGCCGTGATGTGGGCGCCCGCCACGTAGGACAGGCTCACCCACAGGCCGACCCACAGCGCGGCGCCCAGGGCGTTGAAGACGAGGAAACGGCGCCAGGGCATCCCGCTGGTGCCCGCGATGATGCCGTTGACCTGACGCAGTCCCTCGACGAAGCGGGCGACGACGACGATCTTGCCGCCGTGGCGGGTGAAGAACTCCTCGGCGGCCCGGAAGCGCTCCGGGGTCAGGAACACGTACCGGCCCCAGCGGTGCACGACGGCCCGGCCGCCGGTGTGGCCGATCAGGTAGCCGATGTTGTCCCCGGCCACGGCGGCCACGAAGGCGATGACCGCCACGGCCACGATGTTCAGCTGTCCGGCGCCCGCGTAGATCCCCGCGGCGATCAGGATGGTCTCCCCCGGCGCCGGGACCCCGAAGTCCTCGACGAGGACCACGGCACCGACGGCCCAGTAGCCGTAGTGGGTGAGCAGCGGGGCCAGGTGTGCCAACGGCCCGGGCAGAGGCGGCGCCATGTCCCCACCGTACGCGGCGGAAAAGGTCGTCCCCGCACCGAACCTCCGCCGGACATCGAGCGTCTACAGGTGCGTGAGTGCGCGCCGACCTCGCGCACCGAGTCGTATTCGAGGGGAACCGAACACGCCATGAAGACCAAAATGACCGCCGTGGCCCTTGCGGCGATCGTCGCCGCCGGCACCGCCGTCGCCGCCGTCCCGGCCTCGGCCGCCACCGCCAAGGCCGCGCCGGCGCGCTGCCACACCGCCGACCTGAAGGCCGGCTTCGCCACCGGGGACGACGCGAAGCCGGAGATGGGGAAGGCGGGGAAGCAGACGCAGGCGTTCATCTGGTTCACCAACAAGAGCAACCACACCTGCACCCTGTCCGGCTTCGCCGGTGTCGACATGGTCGGCGCCCAGCGGACCGACGGCACCTGGTCCCTGATGCGCTCCTCCAAGAGGCCCACGAAGATCACCCTGGGCCGCGGGGACACCACGGACTTCAGCGTCAACCTGCTCCCGGTGGCCAGGTCCACGCCGCAGAAGGAGAAGTTCGTCCCGGCGAAGTTCCTGGTCACCCCGCCCAACGAGACGAAGCACTTCACCCTGAAGTGGCCGTTCGGCGGCCAGATCCTCAAGCAGGACGGCGCCACCCACCCGGGCACCTACCTGAACCCGGTCGGACAGTAGTCCCAAGCGGCCGCGCGGTCAGGGCTCGGGGGGGCCTTGACCGCGCGGCGCCCGTCCGGACCCGGACGGGGCAGCGGTCCACTCCGGCCTATTGTTGTGCAATGCGTTGACGGCGGTAAGAAATCAGCCCTACATTCCTCGGTGTCCTGGCTCGGCACCCGCTCCCCGCCCCCCACCCGCAAGGAGCCGCTCCCATGCCCGTCCGCACCCGGCTGCGCATCGCCCTCACCACCCTCGCCACGCTGGCCACCACCACCCTCACCGCCCTGCCCGCGCCCGCCGCCGAGGCGGCCGCCCCGGCCGCCGGCAACCTCACCGGCACCCTGTCCGACGGCGCCACCTGGACGGCGGACGTACCCGAGCACTGGAACGGCACCCTGTTGCTGTTCAGCCACGGCTTCGGCCCGACCGTCGCCAGGGACGCGCCCACCGACGCCGTCCGCACGGAACTGCTGGCCGAGGGCTACGCGCTGGCGGGCTCGTCCTACGACCCGCACGGCTCGATGTGGGCCCTGAACAGCGCCGAACGCGACCAGTTCGCCACCCTCGACGCCGTCACCGCGAAGATCGGCGAGCCGCGGCGGACCATCGCCGTGGGCCAGTCCATGGGCGGCCTGGTGAACGCGCAGCTGGCCCGCGACGGCGCCGGCCGCATCGACGGCGCCCTCGGCCAGTGCGGCCTGGTCGCGGGCGCCACGGACCTGGACAACTACCAGCTGGACGCCGAGTACACGATCGCCCGGCTGCTGCTGCCCGCGCAGGACGTCAAGCTGGTCCGGTTCGGCTCCGCCGACGAGGCGGCCGCCACCGCGAACCGGCTCACCGCCGCCGTCACCGCCGCCCAGGGCACCCCCCACGGCCGCGCCCGGATCGCGCTCGCCGCCGCCTTCCTCAACCTGCCCGCCTGGTCGCCCGGGAAGACCCGCCCCGCCGCGACCGACTGGGCGGGGCAGGAGGCACAGCAGTACGACTGGTTCGCGCAGGGCATCCTGGCGTTCGTCGAGGGCGGCCGGTACGCCGTCGAGCAGTCCGTCGGCGGCGACAACTCCTGGAACCGGGGCGTCGACTACGCCCGGCTGCTCGCCGGTTCCGAACACGCGCCGCAGGTCCGCGCCCTGTACCGGGCGGCCGGGCTGTCCCTCGACGCCGACCTGCGGACGCTGACCGAGGGCGCCGACTACGCCGCCGATCCCGCCGCGGTCCGTACCGCGCAGCGCACGTCCTCGGCGGGCCAGGGACTCGGGGTGCCGCTGCTCGACGTCCACACCACCGCCGACAACCTGGTCCCGGTGCAGCAGGAGAACCGCTTCGCCGCCCGCGTGCGAGCCGCCGGCGACGGCGCGTTGCTGCGGCAGGCGTACGTCGAGCGCCAGGGCCACTGTGCGTTCACCACCGCCGAGACGGTGGCCGCCCTGCACGCCCTCGAACACCGTGTGGACACCGGCCGCTGGGACGACGCCGCGACCCCGGCCGCGCTCCAGAGGTCGGCCACCGCACTGGGCCTGGACGGGGCGGCGTACGTGCCGTACCGCCCGGCCCCGCTGACGGTCGGCCGCCCCGACCCGGCCCGCCCCACCCGCCGCTGACGTCCCTAGGCCGCGGACCCGCGCAGGCGGAGGTGGGCGACGACCTTTTTGCCGGTCGCCTGCGGGACGGTGTGCAGCGGGCCGCACAGCCGGGTGACCAGGTGCAGTCCGTGTCCGCCGACGCGGCGGGCGTCGTGGGCGGGCAGTTCGGGTGGTCGGGGGGAGCTGTCGCTCACGGTGATGCGCAGCAGGTCGGCGTCGGGTGACACCTCCAGCGCCAGGGCCGCGGGGCCGGGCGCGTGCCGCAGCGCGTTGGTGACCAGTTCGCTGACGACGAGCTGGGCGTCCTGGCTCGGCCGGTCGCCGGGGTCGTGTCCGGCCCGGGCCAGCAGCGTGCGCACCGCGGCCCGGGCGTCCGCGATCGATACGTCCGCCGCGTCCCAGGCGACGCTGTAATGCAGGGGCGCTGCGGGTTCCTGTTCGTCGGATGCCCGGTTCTTCAGCGGGGTGACCATAGAACTCTTCCCGTGGGTCGTCCTTGGCGTCCTTGCCTTACGTGTCCTCTGCCCTCCTTGCCTCCCGGGTGCTCTCGTCGCGGACTCTTACCTTCGCTTCAGCTCATTTACCCGAAATCACCTTGTTCATGGGCGGTGGCCGGTGATACGGCCGGTGCCGGAGAAACGAACAGGGCCCTCCCGGATCGTTCCGGGAGGGCCCTGGGCGTGGCTGCGGAGACCTCAGTGCTTGAACGCGTCCTTGGTCTTCTCCTTGGCCTCCCGAGCGTCACCCTTGCTCTTCTCCGCCTGTCCCTCGGCGGCCATGCGGTCGTTGCCGACGGCGTTGCCCAGCGTCTCCTTGGTCTTCCCCTCGGCCTGCTCGGTCTTCGCCTTGGCCTTCTCGCCGGCAGTCATGGAACATGCCTCCTCTTGGACGTCGGTGCCGCTGTCGCGGTGAATTCGCGGGTGCCCCGCCTGCCCCTGCCGAAACGGGGCACCCACCGGGGACGACGAGGAGTCTGAAAAGGTGGGGTCATGGATGTCAGTCGCAGGAACAACGTCACGGTCGTCGGGAACCCGCAGGGACCGACGGTGGTGCTGGCGCACGGGTTCGGCTGCGATCAGAACATGTGGCGGCTGACGGTGCCCGCCCTGGCCGAGGACCACCGGGTGGTGCTCTTCGACTACGTGGGGTCGGGCCGCTCCGACCCGGGGGCGTTCTCGGCGGACCGCTACTCCTCGCTGGACGGCTACGCCCAGGACGTGACCGAGGTCTGCGCGGCTCTCGACCTGCGCGACGCGGTGTTCGTGGGGCACTCGGTCAGCGCCATGATCGGGGTGCTGGCCGCCGGTCTGGCTCCGGAACGCATCGGTGCCCTGGTGATGGTCGCCCCGTCGCCGCGGTACATCGACGACGACGGCTACCGGGGCGGTTTCACCGCCGACGACATCGACGAGCTGCTGGCCTCGCTGGAGTCGAACTACCTGGGCTGGTCGACGGCGACGGCACCGGTGATCATGGGCAACCCGGACCGCCCCGAGCTGGGGGAGGAGCTGGCCAACAGCTTCTGCGCCACCCACCCGGACATGGCGCGCGTCTTCGCCCGGACCACGTTCCTCTCGGACTCCAGGGACGACCTCAAGACCGTGAGCGTGCCGACGCTGGTACTGGAGTGCACCGAGGACGCCATCGCGCCCCGCGAGGTGGGCGCCTTCGTGCACCGGGCGATCCCCGGGTCGACGCTGGTCACCCTCGACGCCACCGGGCACTGCCCGCACCTGTCCGCACCGGAGGCCACCAACCAGGCGATCATCGCCTTCCTCGCGGGCCTGCGATGATGTGCCGGGCCGGGCAGCAGCAGCCCGACCCCCAGGACGCGGACGGCAGGCAGGCCGCGAACGCCGCGTTCGCCGCCCTGCTGGAGGACAGCGCCGAGGAGCTCTACGAGAACGCCCCGTGCGGATACCTGTCCACGCTGATGGACGGCACCATCGCCAAGATCAACGCCACGCTGCTGGGCTGGCTCGGCCTGGACCGGGAGGCGGTGGTGGGCCGGATGCGGTTCACCGACCTGCTGACCGTGGGCGGCCGGCTCTACCACGAGACCCACTTCGCGCCGCTGCTGCGGATGCGGGGCGAGATCGGCGGCATCGCCCTGGAGCTCAGGCAGCCCGGCGGCACCCGGATGCCGGTGCTGGTGTCGTCCGTGGTCAAACACGGCGAGGACGGCCTGCCCCAGCTGATCCGTACGACCGTCTTCGACGCCCGGGACCGCCGCGCCTACGAGGAGGAGCTGCTGCGCGCCCGCCGCGCGGCGGAGGAGGCACGCGAACAGGCCGAGGCCGACCGCGCCCGGCTGCAGGACGCCCTCGCCGTCCTCCAGCAGTCGCTGCTGCCCGACTCCCTGCCCCCGGTGCCGGGCATGGAGGCGGCCGCCCACTACCGCGCCGCCTCCCCCGACCGGCTCGGCGGCGATTTCTACGACCTGTTCCCCGTGGACGGCAAGCGCTTCGGCTTCTTCCTCGGCGACGTGTGCGGCAAGGGCCCGCAGGCCGCCGCGGTCACCTCGCTGACCCGCTACACCCTGCGCGCGGCCGCCCTGCACGACCCCGACCCGGTCACCGCCCTGACCACCCTCAACAAGGTGCTCCACGAGCGGTACACGGGCGGCGATCCGCGCTACTGCACCACCATATTCGGCGTCGCCGAGCCCGATCCCGCGACCGGACGGGCCACCGTCACCCTCGCCTCCGGAGGCCACCCCCCGGCCCTCGTGCTGCGGGCGGACGGCACCGCCGACTTCCTGCCGACCCCCGGCGGCCTCCTGGTCGGCATCGTGCCGGCCGCGCACTTCGCCACCGCCACCACCACCCTGGGGCCGGGGGACACCCTCCTCCTGTACAGCGACGGTGTCACCGAGGCCAGGACCGGAGCGGACCGCGGCTCCCTCTACGGCGACGAAGCGCTCCGTGCCTTCGTCGCCGACCACGCCGGACGGTCCCCGGGCGCCGTCGTCCAGGCCCTGACCGGCCTGCTGGACGGCTTCGGTGACGGCCTCGACGACGACACCGCCCTGCTCGCCCTCGGCGTCCCCACCGCCGCGCCCACCACGAAGAACACGAAATGAGCCCTCTGCACCTCACCACCCGCGACACCCCGGCGGGCCCGGTACTCGAAGTCCTCGGCGAACTCGACCACGCCACCGCCGCCCGCCTGAGCGACCTGGTCGCCGCCCTCCCGCTGCGACCGGGCCAGGACCTGGTCCTGGACCTGGCCGGGATGGAGTTCTGCGACTCGAGCGGCATCACCGCCCTGATCGCCGCCCGCAACCACGCGCTCGCCGCCGGGGCCGGCATCGCACTCGCCGCCGTCCCCGCCCACACCCTGCGCGTGCTCAGGATGGTCGGCCTCGACCAGATCTTCCCCATCCTCCCGGACGGCCCCGCCGCCGACGGGCCCTGACCACGCGTCAGGACGGTGCGGCGAGGCGTTGTTCGGTCCAGATGACCTTGCCCTCGGCGGTGTAGCGGGTCCCCCACCGGTCGGCGAACTGGGCTACCAGGAAGAGGCCGCGGCCGCCTTCCTCCATGCTGGTGGCCCTGCGCAGGTGCGGGGACACGCTGCTGCCGTCGGAGACCTCGCAGATGAGGCTGCGGTCGTGGATCAGCCGGACACCGATGGGGCCTCTCCCGTACCGGATGGCGTTGGTGACCAGCTCGCTGAGGGTCAGCTCCAGGGTGAACGCCTCCTCCTCCAGACCCCAGTCCCGCAGGACCCCGGCGGCGGCCGCACGCACCCCGGCCACCGCCGACGGGTCGGACGGCACCTCCCAGGACACGGTGTGCTCCTCGTCGAGCAGCCGGGTACGGGCCACGACCAGGGCCACGTCGTCACGCGGCGGTCCGGGCAGCATGGTGTCCATCGCCGCCCGGCAGATCTGGTCCGGCGTGCGCCCCGCCGGTTCGACGGCACGGCGGAGCCGTTCGATGCGCTCGTCGATGTCGTGCCGCCGGTCGTCCACCAGACCGTCGGTGTAGAGCACGATGCTGCTGCCCTCGGGCAGGAGCACGTCGGTCTTCTCGTACGGCAGCCCGCCCAGACCCAACGGCGGCCCGGCCGCCGCCCCGGACAGGCGGGCGTGGCCGTCCGGGTGCACGAGGACGGGTTCCAGGTGGCCCGCCCTGGCCATCGTGCACCGGCCGGAGACCGGGTCGTAGATCGCGTACAGGCAGGTGGCGCCGGTGAGCGTCGGTGTGCCGCCGTCCCCCTCCCGGTCCTGGTCGATGCGGGTGACCAGCTCGTCCAGGTGCCAGAGGAGCTCGTCGGGCGGCAGGTCGAGCGTGGACAGGTTCTGGACGGCGGTACGCAGCTGGCCCATGGTGGCGGCGGCGTGCAGCCCGTGTCCCACGACGTCGCCCACCACGATGGCGACCCGCGCCCCGGGCAGCGGGACGACGTCGAACCAGTCGCCGCCGACACCGCCGAGAGACGCCTCGGCCGGGACGTAGCGGTGCGCCACCTCGACCGCGTTCTGCTCCGGCAGGGCGTGCGGCAGCAGGCTGCGCTGCAGCGTGACCGCCATGGCGTGCTCCCGCGCGAAGCGGCGGGCGTTGTCGATGCTCACCGCCGCACGGGCGACCAGTTCCTCCGCCAGGGAGAGGTCCTCGTGGGTGAAGGCCGCCGGCTCCTTCGAACGCCAGAAGGTGACCACGCCGAGGATCACGCCGCGGGCCCGCAGCGGCACCGTGACCATGGAGTGGACACCGTGGGCCACCAGTCGCCGGGCGCGGTCCGCGTCCTGTGCCTGCCAGCCGGAGAAAGCCGCCAGGTCGGCCTCCAGCGCCGGCTGCCCGGAACCGAAGCACGCCGCCTGCGGGGTCGAGGCGCCGAAACGGACGAGGTCACCGGCCGGGTAGAACGGTATGTCCGGCCGGGCACCGCCCAGGGCGACCCGGCGCAGTTCCACGGCGTCCGGGGCCGTGGGTTCCTCGCCGTGCAGCACGGCGTCCGTCAGGTCGACGGTGACGTGGTCGGCGAACCCGGACACGGCGAACTCCGCCAGTTCCTCGGCGGTGCGGTGCACGTCGAGGGTGGTGCCGATGCGTATCCCGGCGTCGTACAGCAGCCTGAGCCGGCCCTGGACCAGCTCCACCCGGCCCATCAGGGCGCTGAGTTCGGTCGTGTCCCGCAGTGTGGCGACCCAGCCGGCCGGTTCCGCCGGGGCCGCGGGGCGCTGGCTGACGGCCAGCAGCCGGTCGCCGACCTCGATCACCTCGTCGGTGGTCACCCTCCCGGACAGCAGCAGCTGCTCGGCCACCGGGTCGAGCCCGAGGTCCGTGACGGGCCGGCCCTCCAGGTCGGCCCCGAGCCCGAGCAGGCGCCTGGCCTCGTCGTTGGCCAGGAGCAGCCGGCCCCGCGGGTCGACGATGAGGACACCTTCGCGTACCGCGTGCAGCACGGCGTCGTGGTGCTCGTACATGCGCGTCATCTGCACCGGTCCGAGACCGTGCGTCTGGTGGCTCAGGCGCCTGCCGATGAGGGCGCTCCCCCCGGTGGCCGCCGTGAGCACGAGGCCCGCGGCCGTCAGGACGAGCGGCATCTCCCGGCCGGCCGCCAGCGTCACCCGGTGGACGGTGATGCCCGCGGCCACCAGCCCGACCACCTTCCCCCCGGGGCCGGTCACGGGGACCACCGTCCGCACGGAGGGGCCCAGCGTTCCGGCGGACGTCTCGGTGACGACGCCGCCGTGCAGCGCCGCCGAGATGCTGCCGATGAAGTGCTGTCCGATCCGGGCGGGGTCGGGGTGGGTGTAGCGGATGCCGGTGGGGCTCATCACGACGACGAAGTCCACGCCGGAGAGCTTGCGGGTCTCCTCGGCCTGCTGCTGGAGCACGGCGCCCGGACGACCGCCGTCCGTCAGCGCCCGCCGCACCGAGGGGTCCGAGGCGACGGAGGCCGCCACGGCGAGTGAGCGCTTCTGCGCCTCGTGCTCGGCATCGCTGCGCGACTCCAGCAGGAGCGCGACGACCGCCGCCGCCACGAGAACGAGGACGACCGCGACCTGCAGACCGAACATCTGGCCGGCGACGCTGCGTATCCCGTGCCGGGACCACAACCGCCGGAGCTGTGGGTGCATACCGCTCATATAACACCAAAGGCGTCAGGCGACATCACCCCTCGAACGGCGCGACGCACCACACGGACGCAGCACGTTCCGGCCCGGTCACCGGGCGTGACGAGCGGCGGGCACGCGGACGGCCCGTCAGCCGGGCCCGGCCGGGCTCCGTGAGAAGGCCGTGTCGCCGGCCATCGCCACGATCGCGTCCCCGACCAGCAGCACGCGCGGCGGATCGGCCTGCGCCTTGTCCCCGGGGTCGGCCAGCGCCGAGGTGCGCCAGATCTCCGCCCCGGTGCGGCTGTCCAACGCCAGCAGCCGGCCGAAGCGGTTGGCGAAGTAGACCCGCTTGTACGTCGTCGACACCGCGGGCGCGGACAGGCTCTCCACGTCCGTCACCCGCTGCCAGAGCTGCCTGCCGCTGTCCGCCGACACCGCGGTGACCGACCCGTCGGACCGGACGAAGTAGACGACGCCGTCCACGAGGGTGGCCGCGCCGGTCAGCGGACGGGCCAGCGGTGTCCGCCTGACCTGCCCGGTCTCCGGAACCACCCGCAGCAGCGCGTTGTACGGCCGTTCGTACCCGGACTCGTACACGTCCTCGGCGGTCTGGGGGGCGAGGAACAGGGGCTGCCCGCCGACCGCACCGAGCGCCTGCGCCTTCTCGGGCAGGGTGGCGGTCTCGCTCAGGCTGCCGGGCCCGATCCTCATCAGCTCGACGGGGGCCTGGCCGGGTTCCGTGCCCCGCGAGCACAGCGCGTAGGGGACGCCGCCCAGCGCCGACGGCGTGCAGTACTCGTCCAGCGAGGGCGCCCGCCACAGCTCCTTTCCGGAGGGTCCGTAGGCCACGAACGACGTCTGGTCGGGGGACAGGGTCAGCAGGCCGCCGCCGTACAGCACCGCGTCCTCGGAACGACTGATGTCGCGTTGCCAACGCCGGTGCCCGGTACCGGCGTCGAGGGCGACCACGCGCCTGGTCCGGTCGTCCGGTTCCTCGTACACGTAGACCAGGCCGCCGCGGACGCCGACCGGCTGCGCCCCCTGCGGGCGGGTGCCGCTGCGCCACAGGGTGCGGCCGGAGGCCGGGTCGATCCTGGCCGCCGTGAAGCCGGTACCGCCGCAGAACAGGGCGCCTTCGTCGGTGACGCATCCGGGGCCGCCGTAGTCGAGCGGGACGCCCCGCACCTCGTACCGCAGCTGCTTCTGCCACGGGCGCCAGCCGTCGGGCAGCGTCGCGGCACGGGCGGTGGCGGCGGTGCTCTGCGGATCCGACCCGAAGGCGGCCACCGCGACCCCGAGCACGGTGACGCCCAGCGCCGCACCCAGCCCGGTGAGCAGCAGCCGGGCGCGGCGCCGTCCGCCGGTGCGGGGCACGGTGGTGGCCGCGCCCTGCGCCGCGGGACGGGCCCGGCGCTTCGGGGGCCGGGGCGTGCGGGACCAGGCGGCGTCGGACTCGGGCAGTTCCTTGAGCATGCGGTGCACGTCCGTCAGTTCCGGCCGTGCCGCGGGCTCCTTGGCCAGGCAGCGCTCGACGACACCCAGGAGCGCTTCGGGCACCCCGCCGAGGTCCGGGGTCCCGAACACCACCTGATAGCCGGTGATGTACGGGCTGTCGGCGTCGAACGGCCCGGTGCCGACGGCCGCGAACACCAGCAGCGACGCCAGCGAGAACACGTCCGAGGCCGGGGTGACGTTCCGGGGGGAGGACAGTTGCTCCGGCGACATGAAGGGAGGGGTGCCGATCATCTGCCCGGTCGTGGTGAGGCGCTGGTTGTCGGCCGCCCGCGAGATGCCGAAGTCGATGACGCGGGGACCGTCCCCGGTCATCAGGACGTTGCCCGGCTTGAGGTCCCGGTGCACCAGGCCCGCCCGGTGGATGTCGCGCAGCGCCTCGGTGAGCCCCAGCCCCAGCGCGCGCAGCTCCGGTCCGCCCAGCGGGCCGTCCCGCTCGACGACTTGGGCGAGGTTGAGCCCCGGCACGTAGAGCGTCGCCATCCACGGCCGGTCGGCGTCCGGGTCGGCGTCCAGGACCGGCGCGGTGAAGGCGCCGCTCACTCTGCGCGCCGCCGCGATCTCCTGCCGGAAGCGCGTCCGGAACTCGTCCTCCTGGGCATACGGCTCGTGCACGAGCTTGACCGCGACCTGCCGTCCCGAGGCGGAGACCCCCAGGTAGACGACCCCCATGCCGCCCGCCCCGAGCCGGCCGAGAAGGGTGTACCCGCCTATGGAGCGCGGGTCGCCGCTGCTCAGGGGCGTCATCTCCGCTCGTCCTTCCCCGCGCCTGCCTGCCTCACGGGGATCAGCGTAGGGCCTGCCGCCGCGGGGGCCGACGCGGCGCGGTGTGCGGCACCGTCACCGGCACCGCACACCGCGTTCTGCGTCATCCGGTCAACGACCGCCGTGGCCTCCGCCACCGCCGTGGTCGCCGCCGCCACCGTGGTCACCACCGCCACCGTGGTCACCACCGCCACCGTGGTCACCACCGCCGCCGTGGTCACCGCCGTAGCCACCGTGGTCACCGCCGTAACCGCCGTGGTCACCGCCGTAGCAGTCGTTGCCCCACCAGTCGCCACAGTCACGGTTGAAGTGGTGGGAATAGGAGGAATCGTGAGCCGGAGCCGCCACCGCGGTCCCGGCCGCGCCGATCGCGGCTCCGCCGGCCAGCAGGGCGCCGGCAGCGGCGGCCGCGAAGAGGCGCTTCGCGCGCTGAGTGTGCATGGCTGAACCTTTCTTGCCTGTTCTCGCGCCGTAGGAAGGTGCGAGAGGGACGGCCGCGCCTCGTACGGATCACCTGTGAGGGGCACGCGACGCGGTCCCGGGCGTCGCCGCACGATGAGGGGGAACAGGTTCCGGCCCGCGACCGGGGCTTCGTGGAGGGTCCCGCCGTACGAGGCGGCCCCCGTCCTGCGGCTTCGCCGCTCGTATCCGAGCCTCGTCCCCGGCCGACGCCCCCGCCATGGGCCGAACGGCTCCGGCTCCCGGGCCGATCGGCCTCGGCCGTTCGCGCCGCTCTGGACCGAGGTGAGGGTGAGCGACCACGAGGTGACCGGGCCGGACAGCACCCAATGGAGTCGTCCTCGCCCGCCTCGCCCAGGCGACACCCACACCCTCGTGGCCCGTGGCCCGTGGCTGGGGTCGGCCGCTTCTTACCTCACTTCGAGAACCTGTCCTGCCTTCCGGCCATCTCAGAGAGGGGCGCATGACGCCGGGGGAAACGAGCGAGGCGACAAGAACCGGAAGTGAGAGAAAGCGTGTCGGCCATCAGCCAGCGGGTACACCTGCTGCTGCTCACCGCCTGGACCACCCTCTGGTTCGTGGTGGTCCAGCCGCACGGCGGGTTCTCCTGGCACTACCTGCGCACGGGCGGCGAGTTGCTCTACGCGGGCTCGGGCAGGGCGGACGGCGGCCTGAACCTGTACGCGCACCACCCGGAACTCCAGATGGGCCCGGTCAGCTTCCTGGCGGCGGGCCTGTTCGACCCCCTGCCCGAGGCCGCCGGCCAGTTACTGGCCGCCGGCCTGATGTCCCTGCTCGGTCTGCTGATCCTGGTGGTGGCGGGGCGCAGCGCCGCCTGGCAGCTCCTGGGCACCGGCACCAACCACCGGCGGCTGCGCCAACGGGTGCTGATCGCGGGCCTGGCCTTCATCCCGATGTGGATCGAGGTCGCGGTCCGGTTCGGCCACCTCGACGACGTCCTGGCACTCTTCTTCACGGCCCTCGCCGTGGGCGCCCTCACCCGCGGCAACCCCGCCGCGACGGGCGCCCTGCTGGCCCTGGCCGTGGACTCGAAACCGACCGCGCTGACCTTCCTGCCCCTGCTGCTCGCCCTGCCGAGGAGGCAGTGGCTGCGCGCGGGACTGTGGTGCGCGGCGCTGGTCGCGCTCGCCTGGCTGCCGTTCCTCCTCAACGCCCCGCAGTCACTGACCGCGGCCCAGTTCACCATCCCCAATCAGCCCGCGTCCGCGCTGCACTGGCTCGGCGTCGACGATCCGCGCACCCCTCCCTGGGACCGGCCGGCGCAGGCCGCGCTGGGGCTGGCGCTGGGGTGCGTGGCGGTCTGGCGAGGCCGCTGGCCCGCGGTCGTCCTCCTCGGCGCCGACGCCCGGATCGCCCTGGACCCCAGCGTCTACACGTACTACACCGCCTCCGTGCTGCTGGGCACCCTGCTGTGGGACGTGATCGGACAGCGGCGCCTGGTGCCCTGGTGGAGCTGGATCGGCCTGATCACCCTGTACGGCACGGTCTTCGTCGTCCCCGACGACGCGGCCCGCGGCCTGATCCGCCTGGGCTTCGTCATCGTCTCCACGGCATACGTCCTGCTCCGGCCGGTACGGGACCGGCGCCGCCACCCCTCACGGCCCCGCGGCAGGCGCGTCGAACCCGATCAGGCCCTCGACACGGCGACGTGAACGACGCCCCGGCCCCGCTCCCCGTGACCCGGGCGCTGTGCTCAGTACTGCTCGGTCTCCATGAAACCCGTCCTGCCGTCGTCGTCGGCGCCGAAGGCGTCGGCAGCGGCCGTGGGGTCGAATCCGGGCGGGCTGTCCTTCAGGGCCAGGCCCATGCCGGCCAGCTTCGCCTTGACCTCGTCGATGGACTTCGCACCGAAGTTGCGGATGTCCAGGAGGTCGGCCTCCGAACGCGCCAGAAGTTCACCCACCGAGTGGACACCCTCGCGCTTGAGGCAGTTGTAGGAGCGGACCGTGAGCTCCAGCTCCTCGATCGGCAGCGCCAGGTCGGCGGCGAGGGCGGCGTCCGTGGGGGACGGGCCCATGTCGATGCCCTCGGCGTCGATGTTCAGCTCACGGGCGAGACCGAAGAGCTCCACCAGCGTCTTGCCGGCGGAGGCCATGGCGTCACGCGGACGCATCGCCTGCTTGGTCTCGACGTCGACGATCAGCTTGTCGAAGTCGGTGCGCTGCTCGACACGGGTCGCCTCGACCTTGTACGTGACCTTCAGCACCGGCGAGTAGATCGAGTCGACCGGGATACGGCCGATCTCCTGGCCCACCTGCTTGTTCTGCACGGCGGAGACGTACCCGCGGCCACGCTCGACCGTCAGCTCCATCTCCAGCTTGCCCTTGCCGTTGAGCGTGGCGAGGACCAGGTCGGGGTTGTGCACCTCGACACCGGCCGGCGGCGCGATGTCGGCGGCGGTGACCAGACCCGGACCCTGCTTGCGCAGGTACATCACGACCGGCTCGTCGTGCTCCGAGGAGACGACCAGCTGCTTGATGTTCAGGATCAGGTCGGTGATGTCCTCCTTGACGCCGGGCACGGTGGTGAACTCGTGCAGGACACCGTCGATGCGGATGCTGGTGACAGCGGCACCCGGGATCGACGACAGGAGGGTACGGCGCAGGGAGTTGCCGAGGGTGTAGCCGAAGCCCGGCTCCAGCGGCTCGATCACGAACCGGGAGCGGAACTCGTCGACGACCTCTTCGGTCAACGAGGGACGCTGAGCGATCAGCACGAGGTATTGCCTCCAAGGATGTGCGTCCGCCGTATGACTCGGCTCCTGCCTGAGAGTGGTGAAGTCGACAATCAGCGAGGCAGCCATCGGCGCGGTCCGTAGGCGCATACTAGGGGCAACATGACAAAGCCTGCTGCACCGAAGCGTCATTTGCCCACCAGTCCCTTCAAGGCCCCGGCCACGCCGTCTCCCAAGCACTTCGCCGTGGGTGACCAGGTCACTCACGATGTGCACGGCCTCGGCCGGGTGGTCGGCATCGAGGACGGCATCGCGGTACTCGTGAATTTCGGCTCGGAGCAAGTACGGATCCTGAGCCCCTACGCCAAGATGACCAAGTTGTAGGACCGCTGTCCCCGCCCCCGAAAGCGAGCCCCCTCATCGATCTGACCTCGCTGTTCTCCGCCCTGGAAGAACAGACCCGCTACACCGCGCCGACATCGACGGCTCCCACGACGACCCCCTTCCGAGCCCCGGACTTCGGGGAGGACGAAGCCTTCTGGCCCGAGGAGGAACAGAGCTCCGCCTCGGGCCCCCGCGCGGCGTAGCGGCACGCGGCCCACGCACCCCGATCGGCGGATACCGGGGCCGCCGTTCGGCGGAGCGCCGTGTGGCGCCGGGGTTCGGCTCCATGTGCTGCGGTTTGCCGGGAGGACGGCTTCGCGAAGGTACCGTCGACATGACCCGCGGGGATGAGACGGCGGCCGAGGTGGCTCTTGAGCGCGAGCGAGCGGTCGATGCGCGGCTCGTCTCGACGCTGGGCAGGAAGAACCACGACATGCTGCGTCGACTGCTTGTCGAGAGCCGCGCTCTGCTCCGCCCTGAGCGACAGGTCCCGCAGGCCGAGGCAGTCCTGCCGCCGGGGTGCGCCGGAGCGGTCCCGGTGTTCCGGCGGTGGCCGTCGTGCTGCGCGCGCTGCCCCGTCGGCCCTCAAGTCGGGTGCCCGCGTCACCGATGGATCGTGCAGGAACGTTGAGGACGCGCCGCTGTTCATCCTGCTGGAACGCGGCGGCTCAATCCACCGGGCCGGACCTCAGCTTCCTGACTGTCAGCAACCTGACGGTCAGCCGACGATACCGAAACCGTCGTCCGGACGGCGCTCCGCGTCGCAGATCGCCTGGTCCCCGAGGGAACGACCGATCTCGAACCCGGCCTGGAAGCGGCTGGCCGCCCCCAGCCCGCCCAGCATGTCGGCGATGCGGCGGCGCAGGGCGCGTACGGACATGCCCAGGCGCTTGGCGACGAGCTCGTCCTTGGCGCCCGTACACAGCATCCGGATGATGACGGCGTTGACCTCCTGGGAGACGTCCTCGAGCTGCGACCCGCGCCAGCGGCCCTGCGAGAACGGACGGGCCCGGAGCCAGTAGTCGGTGAAGACGGCGCGCACCACGCCGACCACCGCGGGATCGCGCACCAGACACCTCACCGGTGTCCGTGTCGTCGTACCCCTGCCCGGACGGCACCAGGGCGAGCGTGTCGCCCAGGACCAGGAACCAGCCCGGCAGCGTCTCCATGGTCCTGACCAGTCCGCCCCGCTCCTCCCGCAGCCTCAGTTCCTCGCGCAGGTCCGGGTCGAAGTCGTCGAGCCGCGCCAGCTGCTCGGGCCGCACCCCCGAGCCCGGACGCATCTCCAGTACCGGCCCGGAGACGGGCACTTGGGCGAGAAGCAGGTGCAGGTCCTCCGCGGTCAGGGGCTGTCCCTCGGCCACTGCGAAGCCCGGCCGGGGCAGAGCTGCAAGGGACTGCCGCAGCCGGGCTATGGCCGCCTCCGCCTCCAGGGCGAGTTCACCCAGCGCGTCGATCCCGGCGGGCCGGTCCTCGGCGTCCGGCGCGGCGTCCGGCTGCGCGGACGCCCCCTGCTCCCTCGTACGCTGCTGATGGTCCTGTGACACCTGCATCCCCCTACGGGGCATCCACCGGTCCCGGCGGAGGTTCACCACCAACCCAGAGCGCTCAGGCGATCACACAGAGAGAAAATTCCGTCGGAACCGCGGTCTGTCGTGTGCCGTCCGTGCGGTCCCGGCCCTCCGGCATCTCCCACTCGGTACGGGGCCGGCGGCAGGACCTTGAGGACGGTCGGCGGCAGCGAGGCCGTCACGTCCAGTCTGTCGTCGAGAACACCATCCGGGCGGGCGCGGACGGCGGCGTCAGCGCTTGCGCGGACGGGCTCCGTGCTGGGCGTATGTGGGCCCTGGCGGGTGAGGGCGGGGGCGGTTCGGCGGCGGGCCGACGGCTTTCCGAGCCGGGCTCTCCCTCGGCCGCAGGACGGCGTTCCGGGATACGGCCACGCGCCCGCGTGTTCAGGCGGAGCCGGAGCCGGCACGGTCCGCCGCTTCACCGGCGGCACGCCGGTACTCGGCGTTGATGCGCTGCGCTTCCTCGAGCTGGTCCTCCAGGATGACGATGCGGCACGCGGCCTCGATCGGAGTCCCCTTGTCGACGAGCTCCCGGGCACGCGCGGCGATCCGCAGCTGGTAGCGGGAGTACCGGCGATGTCCTCCCTCCGACCGGAGCGGAGTGATCAGCCGGGCCTCACCGATCGCTCGGAGGAAGGCCGGGGTGGCGCCCAGCATCTCGGCCGCCCGGCCCATCGTGTACGCGGGGTAGTCGTCGTCGTCCAGACGATCATTCAGAGGGTTGTCCGATGTCATGTCACCTCGCTGTGCAACGCGTCGAGGGGCCCTGGTGCCGTGCGGCACCAGGGCCCCGAAGGGAAATTGAACACCATCTGTCGGCCCTACTGCTGTGCCGACCTTCTGTTTCCGCTACCCGGCTCGGCAGAGGGGGGTGCGGGGGGATCGCAGCTGCTTGACCGGGGACCACCATCCCTTCCGGGGTCTTGCGGTACCCGATCCGAGTGTTCCTCGGGCCGGGCGGTCCTGATGGCGTCTGCCGCCCGGTGCGGCTCTCCTGATTCAAGAGCCGCACCGGCCTGAGCACTTCGTATCCAGCCACCCGCCAGTTCGTGTCTGGCGGGTCTCGTCGACCGTGTCTACGAGTAGGAGCATACCCACGCCACGAACGAAAATCTACTCCCGCAAGAGAAGATTTCACTCTTCCGGCGGAGCAGGAACTCTGCGTGAGCAGCCCTCACCGGAGGCCGGAAGCCACCTGCGGGTACCGAGTGGGGGTGGGCCGCATAAGCTCTGCTGTCATGTCGAACCCCGATGAGTTGCTCGTCGCCATCTCCGCCGCGGTGGAGTCCGAGCGAAGCAATCAGATGTCGCTGACCGTGGTCGTCGGTGGCGCCGTCATCACCGGCCGGCTGGCTCCCGAGGCCGTGTGGCGGGAGCGGGTGGCGGAGGTCCTGAAGGACTCGGACCGCCTCGGCCCGTTCTCGGACGTCTTCGCGCGCGGTCCGCGAGGGAACCGGTCCGGGCGCGGCGAGGCGCCCACGCATCTGCACTTCCATCTCGCCCGGATCCTGCAGGGCAGCCTCGGGATCCCTGAGACGGGTGGCATGTACCGGGTCGCGATCAAGGACGTCAGCGCGTGGACCGTCGGAGATCTCATCCACTTCGAGCAGTGAGACCCCACCGGGGTGGCGGCCGCGGCCGAGCGGGTACCGGGCGAGGACCCGGCTCATGACGCCGTGCAGGGGGCGTCGCGGGGAGGGGGACCCCCACTCGCCGCACCGGGCCCTGACCCACGTACATCAAGTACGTGGGTCAGGGCCCAGCACTCCCCCAGCCTCCGGCCGGGGGACCCCCAGAGCACACACCTGACGCCGCGCGGCCCGCCCTCCGGGCGGACGACGGGACGTTCGCAACGCGCCCTAACGGATCAGCACGAGAGGGCGGTTGCGCCCGGAACCCGACCGTGCTCACCGACGCCGCCCGAGCGGCCGCCGGACGAGGGCAGCGATCCGCCGAGGACGTCCCGAAGACGGATCCGGTCCGTGTACGACGAACTGTCGCGGAGAACGGCTAGCCGGGCCAGGCTGACCAGAGCTGTGCTCTCGTCGTCCCCGTCGCACACGGCCAGGTACTCGACCCGGGCACTCGCCATGACAGCCAGAGCCACCTCGACGGTCATGTCGTCACACACCCGGGGCCCGTGCCCTTCGATGTCCTCGACCGCGGCCTCGGGAGCGGGGTGCGGCGTGCCGTACTGCGTCCGGGCCGGCGTCAAAGGTGTCTCCTTCGGTCAGGGTTGGTCGGCTTGACGGCGGCCTTTGCGGCACTTGCGGCGGACCCTCAAACGGTGGGTACGCGGTTCATGCGGACCATTCCTCGATTCCGGTGCAGAATCGCGAGAACGGGTCGAAAAATGGCAGGGGGAATCGAATCCGAATACCCTTGGGAGCCGAAACGAACGAGCTGGGGCCCGCACCCCCAGGTGCGGGCCCCAGCTGCGAAGTACTGCGGCAGTGCCGGTGCGTCAGGCGGCAACGATGTTCTCGGCCGTCGGGCCCTTCTGGCCCTGCGCGATGTCGAACGACACCTTCTGGCCTTCAAGGAGTTCACGGAATCCCTGGCCGGCGATGTTCGAGTAGTGGGCGAAGACGTCGGCACCGCCGCCGTCCTGCTCGATGAAGCCGAAGCCCTTTTCCGCGTTGAACCACTTCACGGTGCCGGTAGCCATGCTGTTTCCCCTTCGGAGGGCGGAGTACGGGAATGCACACTGTGCGCATTCCGTGTCGCCGTGATGATCAGCCGTCGGAAAAACCGTCTGGCAACCACACCTGCAACCGCGTTCGACAGTAGCACGGGGCGATCGACCGCGCGTGGTGAACAATTCCGCTCCGCCGGGCGGCCGAGGAATACTCGCCGCACCCCGCTCCTATTTCTCATTTGACGGGAACAGATATTGTTCCACGCGCAGGCCGAGCGCCTCCTCGACGCCCTGGCACGACTCGGCAGGGTCAGGACACGACGGAGCGCTGGGGCACGGTGCCCGCGTCGGCCGGCGTGGAGCGGGTGGTGTACTGCGGTACGGGGGCGTCGTCGCGGCCGGTGTCGCGCACGAGTCCGTACCGTTCGCGGTCGGCGGAGCGCGGGGTCGGCGGACTCGCGATGTCGTCGGCTGTCTCCTGCCAGGAGGAGGGCAGGACGTCGAGGTTGTAGTCGGCCTGGGTCTCGTTGAGGTGGAGTGTGACGCTGCCGTCGAGGTAGTAGTACTCGTTCTGCCACATCTGCTGGGCTCCCGGCGGCAGGGTGACCAGTCCTTGCTGCCGGTTGCCCATCCAGGTGCCGTCGGCGGGCGCGCCCGGCTGACGGTCGTCCATGCGGTGGCCGCCGCCCGAGGCCACGTGGAACAGCCGTCCTCGCAGGCCGGTCCACGAGGGCATGGTCAGCAGCCCGGGGCGCAGCCCGTACATCACGTCCCAGTGGACGGTGAAGTAGCCCTTCCCGCGCAGTACCACCGTGTCCCCGCGGTGGACGAGCTGGTAGCCGTCCAGGTGTCTCTTCAGCCCCGTCATCGTCACCGTGGTCCCCGGGCGGTGGGGCAGTGCGGCGGGCGGCCGGTCCGGCGGGGGCGCGCTGTCCACGGCGTCGACCACGGACCCGTACCGCGGCCGGGGCGAGGGACGCGAGACGGCCGGTCCCCGTACCGGTGCCGACCGTGACGGTGATGCGGCCACGGATGCCGAAGCCGATGCCGATGAGGCCGCGGTGGGCGAGGGCGCGGGTGCCGGGCGGCCGGAAGCCGTCGGGGCGGTGGCCGGACGCACCGACGGGCTGGACCACGGGGCCGCGTGCACGAGCACGCCACCGCCCACGGCGAGCAGCGCACTCGCCGCCCCCACCACGGCCTTCACGGTGAGGCTCGTCCCTGCGGTCCCCGCGGTCCCTGCGGGCCCCGCCGTCCCCGCCGTCGCGGACCCCCCGCTGCCTGAAGTGGCCGTGCTGCCGGCCTGGCCGGCCGCCGCCGTGTGCGTTCCCGCGGACAGCCACGGGCGCCAGGCCAGCAGTGCCGCCGGCAGGGGCAGGAGGGCCAGGGGCGCCAGCAGTCCTTCCGGGGCCAGCAGGCCTTCCTCGTGGCGCAGGCACCGCGGGCACTGCCGCACATGGCGGCCGAGGCGTTTGCGCCACAGGCCGCTGGGGGCCCCGTCCCAGTCCAGGGTCAGCCGGGTCAGTTCCCCGCAGGCGGGCCTGGCCGCGAGGGCCCGGACGATGACGCGGGAGGTGTGCAGGCGCTCCTTCATGCGCTGCACCCGTACAGCGGCTTGATGACCGGTCAGGTCCAGGGCGGAGGCGAGCTCGGCGCGGACGAGCCGGCCGGCCGTCTCCAGCCACCACAGTGACAGCAGTTCCCGGTCGTCCTCGTCGAGCCAACGGGTCGCGCGCACGGACTCCTCGCGCTGCCCGGACAGCCGCAGGTCGAGGATGACCCCCTCGGCGAAGTCGGCGGCCGGGTCGGGCCGGTGCTCGGCCGCGTCGAACGCCGCTCCCGTCGTCTCCCTCCTGCCGCGTCTGCGGAGGTGGTCGCGGACCTCGTTCACGGTGATGGTGACCACCCAGGACCGGAACGCCTCCGGGCGTTCCAGTCCCCCGATGCCGCGCAGGATGCGCATCATCGTCTCCTGGACGATGTCGTCGACGTCGTCGCGGTACGGGTACGCGCGCGCCGCGACGCTGTGGACCAGCGGAAGCGTCCGGGAGCTGAGCTCTTCCAGGGCGCCGCGATCGCCGGCCCGGGCCGCGGCTATCACATCAGCGGCGGGCGCGGCATGCCGTGGCATCGGGTCTCCCTCCGACCTGACGCGGGTACGACCCCGCTCGCGCCGGCCGAGCCTGGTCGCGGGGGCCCTCGGGCGATCGCCGTCGGTGTCGCACACACCGGGGCAGCGAAGTCATCGTAAGGGTGTGAGCGCCGACAGCCATGGGCGGGCCGGTGGAACCGTGGCGGCCGGGGATCAGCGGGCGTGACGCGGGGACGTACGCGGACGCGAGCGGACGCGCACGAAGGCGAAGACCGCGGCGACGCCGGTGAGAACGACGCCCGCCAGTCCCGTGACGGCCCACGCAGCACCGACGTTGCTGCCGGTGTCCGCCACGGTGCCGGTGTCCGTCCTGGGGCCGGTGGCGGCGCCCAGGGGGGTGGCCGCTCGGCCGGTCCGGGACGGGGAGGGCGCCGGTGTCGTCGCGGCGGCGGAGGGGAGAGCGGTGAGCACGGTGTGGGCGCCGGCCCGGCTGACGGAGAAGTGCGCCCCGCCGACGGCGAGACGGGTACCGGAGACTTTCGCGGTCGTCGGACCGACGGTCAGCTCGGGGGAGTTCCGGGGAAGGAGGATCTTCGCACCGGTGACGACCCGCAGTCTGCGCAGGGTCGTGTCGCGTGCCTTGCTGAGATCCAGGACGGCCGAGGAACCGGTCAGAGCGACCCGGCCGGATGTCCGCAGCGAGGTCCCGGAGACGATCAGGCTGCCTTTGGCCACGGTGGTGTTGCCGGTGTGGGCGGCGCTGGTGACGGTGGTGGCGGCGGCTCCGCTCTGCGTCAGCGATCCGGCACCGGTCACCGCCGGGAGGGTGGTGGGTGTCCTGGTGTTGCGGACCACGAGTGAACCGTCGTCGATCACCTTGTCGAGGGCTCCGCCGGTGTGGAGGCTCCCGTCGCCGCCCGCGGTCCCGGAGCCGAGACGGAGGGTCGCGTTCCTGTCGATGGTGGTGGATCCGTCGTAGTACTGCGCTGCCGCGAAGGTCACGTCGTTGCCGCTGGTGCCGGCGATGACGACGTCCCCGGCGCCGGGAGCGCCGAGGGTGTCGTGATACATGCCGCCGCCGATGGGCGCGCCCAGGGTCACCGGTCCGTCGTAGTCGAAGGTGAGCCGGGAGCGCTGCCGTCTGGCGTGCAGGTTGATGTAGACGGTCTGCGCCGTGCCGGGCATGAAGATCTGGTGCGTGGTCCCGTCGCCCCACTGGACGTCGGCGCCCTCGATGTTGGTGCCGCGCTTGTTCAGTTGGTGGGCCACGGGCCGCCAGTTCAGTCCGGGGTCGCTCAGCGACGGCGCCGTCCCGTCGCCGCTGTCACTCCAGCTGTAGACGCCGGTGAGGATCACCTTGCTGCCCGGGCGGGAGTGCACGTTGACGTCGTTGCCGTACTCGTGGCTGTAGAAGTTCTGCCGCTCCACGACCGTGTGGTCGAGCGGGGTGTCGATGATCCATGACCCGCGGTTGACGACGGAGCGGGCGTCTGGCAGTGCGGCGGCACAGGTGGTGCTCGCGAAGTTGACGCCGGTGCCGTTGTCGAAGATGCCGGAGAACGGGTTGGTACCGCAGATCTGGAGCGTTCCCCACATGTTCCGGGGCTGGGTGACCAGGCCGGAGCCGCTGATGACGCCCAGGTTGAACAGCCGGGTCAGCGACAGACGCAGGGTGCCGTCCACCCGGATGTTGTCCTGGTTCTGCTGGTAACCGGGCGTGTTGTACGGGAAGGACCCGATCAGGCCGGTCGTACCGCCGGTGCCGTACTGGAGGGTCGCCCCCGCGTCCACGGTGACCGCGGGCTCGTCGGGACTGCCGACCACGACGTACGGGTGGTTGCCGCCCGGGACCCGGACCCGCCGGTGCTGCCGGGAGCGCGGCAGGGTGAAGGTGCTGTCCTTGGCGAGGACCAGCGTGCCGGTGCCGGACACGCGAAGGGCGCCTTCACCGCTGATCACGCCGGTGTACGTGTGGGTTCCCGGCGGGACGCGCACGACCGCGTCGCCGGTCAGGACGACGTCGCGGTTCGCCAGGACGGCCGGGGTGATGTCGCCGTCCGCGGCGACCGCGGCGCCCGCCGCGACCACCGGTGTGACGGCTCCCGCGACGAGTACCGACGCCAGGACAAGGTGCCAAGATCGCTTCATCGAGTCGAGGTGCTTCCTGAAGTGCTGGTGATCCTTACGGACGTGAAGACCGGCCGCCGGCCACCGGGATCTCAAAAACCCGGAGAAGGGCGGCAACCTTCTCGTCCGCTGCGGCAACTGGGAGGCAACCGGGGCCGGAAGGCCGAGTCGAACCACCGGATGGACGGGCATGAGGGAAACGAAGCACTCCGCGCAACCGACCGGCGTCCGGTTCGCCCGGCATTGACCAGACCGTCGGTCGGCCTTCACCGCCCCGCAACCGATTACGACCGCTGTTCGAATCCCGGGTTGGGCGCTGTTAGGCTGCGCTCCCCGTTGTCAAACGCGCAACCAACGCGCACATCATTGCCAGGAGAGGGCGACCGGGGGATGGTCCTCGATGACGCGTCCGCGGAGTTCCACGAATTCTTCGAACGCCACTATGCCGAACTCGCCCGTCTGGCACACCTCCTGACCGGCGAGACCGACGCGGCGGACGACCTCGCGGCGGATGCCCTGGTCGCCTTGTGGCAGCGTTGGGACCGGTTGCGGCAGGCCGACCACCCGCTCGCCTACGCCCGCGGTGTGGTGGCCAACCTGGCGCGGGGACGGATCCGCAGCGCGGTGCGGGAGCGACGCCGGATCACGCTGTTCTGGTCCCGCAGCCCCGAAAAGGTGGAGGGGCCGGACACGGCGGCCGTGCTGGACGTCCGCGCGGCGCTCGCCCGGCTGCCGTTCCGCAAGCGCGCCTGCGTGGTGCTGCGGCATGCCTTCGACCTGTCGGAGAAGGACACGGCGGCGACGCTCGGCATCTCGGTCGGCACGGTGAAGAGCCAGACCTCGAAGGGAATGGCCGAGCTGGAAAGGATACTGGGCGCACGAGCGGCCGGGGACCTGGTGCCAGGGAGGAGGAACCGGTGAACGAGGACATCGACCGTCAGCTGCGCGAGGCCGCCGAGGCCCACCGGCCCGACCGCGCGAGGATGCTGGCCCGGGTGCAGCGCGGCATGGCCGGCCCCGCCGTCCGTCACCGCGCGCGGCCGTTCGCGAGGTCCGGGACCAGGGTCGCCCTCGCCGGGCTCGCCGCCGCCGGCCTCCTGGCGACCGGCGGCCTGGCCGTCGCCGCCATCGTCGCGTCCCCGTCGCCGTCGCCGTCGCCCACCGTGACCACGCCTGCCAGCCCGTCCCCGACCGTCGGCTCCCCGCACCCGACACCGGCCCACCCCGCCCCGGTCGCGCCGGCCCCGACCACCACCCCGGGCAGCGCGCGCCCGACTCCGTCGGCCACCAGTCCGTCGCCGACCACCGACGAGAGCCGGAACGGACCGTTGTCGTCGGCCGGCACGGTGGACGCGCGCAGCAACGCCTACTGGACGCAGAGCGACCTCACCCTCAGGACGACCCAGCCGCTCACCTCGCTCACGATCGAGATCCGGATCGCGCAGACCGGCGGGGTGGAGAACACCGGCACCTGGCAGACCCTGCCGAGTACCGACTTCACCGTCACCACGCAGGAGGCCGGCGGCACGCTGGTCTACCTCTGGGTCCTCAAGCCGGGCCGGACCGTGCCGGCCGGGAACCACGAGTTCGCCGCGCAGTTCAACAACGGCACCAGTGTGCGCAGTGTCGCGGGCGACGGCTACCGCGTCGACGCACGGGGTTCGGGCGGCTCCGCGTCGGTCCGGGGAGGATTCGTCCCCACCCGGTGAACCCCGGCAAGTCCCCTACCGTGACAAGAAATGCGCCCCCATCGAAGAGATGGGGGCGCACTCGTCGGCTTCGCCTACTTGAGTGCTGTGCCGCCCGAGTTGTGGTACGCGATCGTCTTGTTGATCAGGTTTCCGCCGTCGGTCTCGACCGAGGTCTGTTCCTGCTGTCCCGGACCGAAGAACAGGCCGGCGATGTGGGCGTTCGCGACCTGGTCCATGTGGGCGAAGAACCAGTCCACCTTGTCGTCCTTGTAGTGGTTGAGGGTGTTGTTCTGCGCCATGTTGCCCACGGGGATCTGCCACAGGACCACGGGCTTGCCCACGGACTCGGCCATCGTCTTCCAGAACTTCAGCGTGGTGGCGGCCTTCTGGTCGGTCCAGAAGGTGTCACGGCCGCCGTGGGCCGCCTGCGCGTACCAGCCCGCGTCGCGGTCCGACACGTCGCTGACCAGGAAGTCGGCGTTCTTCGCGCCGAAGTTCTCGTAGGACGTGACGCAAGCCTGCGTGTTGGTCTCCCAGTCGAAGCAGGACAGGTGCATCCCCACCTCGGTGTTCGGCGCGTACTTGTGCGCCATCGAGATCAGGCACTGGGCGAGCCCGGTGGCGCTGTTCTCCTGCGATCCGCAGTCCGTCGGATTCGAGCTCTTGACCTGCGCGGCAACCTGGTGCGGATCGCCGAGCGAGCGGACGTAGCCCCAGAAGTCGGGTTCGAGGTCGATCGCGGCCTGCGTCTTGCCGATCTTCTGGAGGAAGAAGCGGTAGTCGTTCAGGTAACGGGTCAGCAGGTCGGTCCGGTTGATGGCCTTGACCTCGCCCGGACCGTCGCCCTCGCCCGCCGCGTCCCCGAGGTCGCGCAACGAGTACCAGGTCCAGAGCATCTTCTGCGGACGCGCGCTGCCCTTGTACGTCGCCTGGGACACCACGTCGTCCCGCCAGGTCACGTAAGTGCCGGGCGCCGTGGTGCTGCCGTTCCAGCAGCCCCACCAGCCCGACCATCCGTCCTGGCATTTCGCTGCCGTGTAGTAGTCCGAGGAGGGCGCGGGCTGGCTGTGCACATAGGCGTACCGCACGTCGAACGGCGCGGCGGCCGCCGAGGCGTCGGACATCGAGCCGCCGATGAGCACCGTGCTGCTGCCGAGGAAGCGTGTCGTCGAGCTGCCGCCACCGGCCACGGAAGACGGCGAGGACGAAGGCGTGGACGAAGGCGCGGACGAAGGCGTGGCCGACGGGGAGCTGCCGACACTCCCGGCCGGGACGAGTTTCCACTGCTGATCGGCACCGCCCCGGTCGCGGTTCTGGACGACACCGCTCCCGTCGGCCTTGGCGGCGTTGTGGACATCGACGGCCATGCCACTGAAGCGATTGACCAGACGCACGTAGCCGTCCGAGGACTTCGCCAGTTTGAACTGCTGGTTGGCGCCGTTCAGGTCTTTCCACTGCACGAGGGCGGAGCCGGCGGTCTTCGACCAGCCGAGGTCGTCCAGCACCTTGCCGGAGTTCCGGTTCTGCAGCCGGTAGTACCCGTCACCCGCGTCGATGAACCGCCACTGCTGGTTGGGGCCGCCGTGACGGCTCCACTGCACCACCGCCGCGCCGTCGTTCTTGGCGGAGGCGCGGTCGTCCAGCACCTTGCCGCTGTTGCGGTTGACCAGCACGTACCACTTCTTCAGATCCAGGGTCTTCGGCTGCGCCGAAGCCTGGCCGACCACGACGGCCGAGCCGGCCACGACCACCGTGACGAGGGCCGCCCACAGGCCCCGACGCTCGAGCAACCGACGGCCACGATGCCTGGGACGACCACCGCGAGCGTGACCGTCGGCGCGGGACGCGACCGATGCGGGTGGTGGGCTGGAGACATGTCTGGGCTGTCGTTCACGGGGCATGCCTGTGCTCTCTTTCAACCGTGGCATCTGACCGGACCACTTGGCCGGACAACGCTGAGTGGTCCGCGAGGCCGAAAAGGTTGCCGCGAAGAGCCAGAGAATTTTTTTCGACCGAAGACGTGCCGGCGTCAGGGGGTTCGGGCCTCGGCGGCGTCGCGGAGGAGTCCGGCGAAGGTCAGGGCGGCCGGGGTGAGGGAGTGGTCGGCCATGCGCACCAGGAGGATGCGGCGGATGGGGGCCGGCGGTTGGAGGGGCAGGGCGTTCACGCCGGGCCGGATCCCCTCCAGGGCCAGGGTCGGGGCGAGGGCGACGCCGATGCCGGCGGCGACCATGGCCTGGGCTTCCTGGTAGTCGTGGGCCTCGTAGGCGATGTGGGGCTCGAAGCCGACGGCGCGGCAGCCGCGGACGAGGGCTTCGGCCACCGGGTGATGGTCGGCGCGGGTGATCCAGGGGTCGTGGGCGAAGTCGGCGAGCGAGGCGGCGTCGCGGCCGGCGAGTGGATGGTGGTCGCTGACGAGAAGGGCCGGAGGGTCGTCGAGGAGAGGGGTGATGACGATGTCCTCCCGGTCGATGCGGCTCCAGTCGTAGTCCCACATGAGGGACATCTCGATCTCCCGGTTCTCCAGCATCGTCCAGAGCCCGGCGATGCGGGCGCTGCGGACGGTCAGCCGGACGTCGGGGTGGGCGTCCCGGAAGGCGATCACGGCCTGCGGGAGGAGCGAGGCGCCGACCGTGGGGAAGGTTCCGACGCGCAGCGTGCCCGCGCGCAGGCCCGCGTAGTCGGCGAGTTCGTTCTCCGCGGCCCGCAGTTCGCGTTCGATCCGCTGCCCTCGTTCGGCCAGCGCCCGTCCGGCGTCGGTGAGGGTGACGCCCCGGGCGTGGCGTTCGAGGAGGGGCTGTCCTGCCTCCGCTTCCAGGCGGCTGACCTGCTGCGACACCGCCGACGGGGTGTAGTTGAGGGCGCGGGCGGTCGCTGTCACCGAGCCGCGCCGGGCGACCTCCGTGAACAACAGGATGCGCCGGACGTCGAGCATGCCGCCACCTCCTGGTTTCACTTCAGCTTAATAGCCATCCAGTTTTTCGAGATTGTACTTCACACTCCCGTAACTCACCGTGGAGGACACCACGCACGGCGAGACCGCCGGCGGGCTTCCCCTTCCCTGGCTGTGAGGAGTCGGTTGTGCTGCGTCTGCAGGGCGAGATGATCCGCGGAGGAACCAGCAAGTGCTGGATCTTCGACCAGCGCGACGTGGCCGCCACGGGCGTGGACGTGGACGGCCTCCTGCTCGCCGCCTTCAACGCCGCCGACCCCCGTCAGATCGACGGCGTGGGCGGTGCCTCCTCCACCACCTCCAAGGCCGCCGTCGTACAGGCGTCGACCCAGGCCGGTGTGGATGTCGAGTACGCCTTCGCGCAGGTCGGTATCGGCGACGAGCGCGTGGAGTGGGCCAGCAACTGCGGCAACTGCGCCACCGCCGTGGCCCTGTACGCCGTCCACCACCGTCTCGTGCCGATCACGTCGGACACCACCACCGTCCACATGCTCAACGTCAACACCGGGGCCCGCCTCACCGGCACGATCCCCACCCCCGCGGGCGTGGCCCCGGACGAGGGCACGGCCATGGTCCCGGGCACCTCGGCGCCGGGCGTGCCGGTCCTGCTCGGGTTCCAGGACCCGGCGGGCTCGACGACCGGCCGCGCACTGCCGACCGGCCGGGCACTGGACGAGCTGACCGGCCCGGAGGGCCTCGTCGAGGCGTCCCTGGTGGACGCCGGCGCTCCGGCCGCACTGTTCGAGGCCAAGGCGTTCGGCCTCGACGGCACGGAATCCCTCACCGCGTTCGCCGCCGCGGTGCCCGCGCTGACCCTGCTGCGCCGCCAGGCGGCGCTGGCCATGGGCCTGGCCCGGGAGGGCGATCCGGTCAGCCACGCGGTGCCGAAGGTGGGCATCGTCGCCCGACCCGCGCCCTATCGCACCACCCAGGGCACGCTCGTCAACCAGGACGAGTACGACCTCGCCGTGCGCATGGTCTCCATGCACGCCCCGCACCCGGCGATCGGCCTGACCTCCGCCGTGGCCCTGGCCACGGCCGCCGCCACCCCCGGCACCCTCGCCCACCGCGTCGCCCGGGGGACCGCCGACGGCACGCTGCGCCTGGGCACCCCCGCCGGCGTGATCACCACCCGAGCCGTCCCCGCACCGGACGGCGCGTCCCCCACGGTGCTGCTGCACCGCGCCGCCCGGCGTATCGCCCGAGCCGAACTCCTCGTTCCCGTCCTGGAAGGACGCCCCGCATGAGCCGCAACGACGCCGCCCCGGGTACCGTCACCCCGCCACCGGGCCGCATCCGCCGGATGCTGTCCCACCTCTACGTCCAGTGCCTGATCGCCGTCCTGCTCGGCGCCGCCGTGGGCGGGCTGTGGCCATCCGTCGGCGCCGACCTCAAACCGCTCGGCGACGGCTTCATCGCGCTGGTGAAGATGTTCATCGCACCGATCATCTTCTGCACGGTCGTCCACGGCATCGCCTCCATGGGCAACGCCCGCGCGGTCGGCCGCGTGAGCCTGAAGGCGCTGGTCTACTTCGAGGTGCTGACCACCGTGGCCATGGTGATCGGCCTGGTCGTCGTCAACGTCGTCAGGCCGGGCAGCGGCCTGCACATCGACCTCTCGACCCTGTCCACCAAGGGCCTGCCACCGGAGGCGACCACGGCCCACGAGGGCTTCGCCGCCTTCCTCCTCGCCACCATCCCGGCCACCCTGGTCAGCGCCCTGACCGGCAACGAGATCCTGCCCGTGCTGCTGGTGTCGGTGCTGTTCGGCTTCGGCCTGCACGCCAGCGGGGAGGCCGGCCTGGGCATCGCCCGGGGCGTCGAGAAGTTCTCCACGGTCCTGTTCACGCTCATCCGCTGGATCATGCGGCTGGCTCCGGTCGGCGCGTTCGGCTCGATGGCCTTCACCATCGGCCACTACGGCCTGGGCACCCTGCGCCACCTGGCGCTGCTGGTCGGCTCGTTCTGGCTGACCGCCCTCTTCTTCGTCCTGGTCGTCCTCGGGACCGTGATGCGCCTGAACGGACTGCGGCTGCTGCCCTTCCTGCGCTACATCAGGGAAGAGCTGCTGATCGTCCTGGGCACCTCCTCCACGGAGCCCGTCCTGCCGCGCATGATGGCCAAGCTCCAGCACGCGGGCGCCTCGAAACCGGTCGTCGGCATCACGCTGCCCGCCGGGTACTCCTTCAACCTCGACGGCACCGCCATCTACCTGACCATGGGCTCGGTCTTCCTCGCCCAGGCCCTCGGCATCGACCTCAGCCTCACCCAGCAACTGGGCATGCTCGCCGTCATGCTGCTCACCTCCAAGGGCGCCGCAGGCGTCACCGGCTCGGGCTTCATCGCCCTGGCCGCCACCCTCAGCGCCGTGCCGCACGTCCCGCCCGCCGCCCTGGCACTGATCTTCGGCGTCGACCGGTTCATGTCCGAGGCTCGCGCCCTGACCAGCCTGGTCGGCAACGGCGTCGCCACCCTGGCCGTCGCGCGCTGGGAGGGCGAGCTGGACGAGGACCGCGCCAGGGCCGTCCTGCGCGGAGAGATCCCTTACGCCCCCACCCCGGCTCCCTCCGCGGTGACACCCGAGCCCGATCCGACGGAGACACCCGTGCCCACCACCCACGCCCCCGTCCCCGCCGCAAGCTGACGTCGCGTGGGGCCGGTCAGGAGCAGCCGCTCCAGGCCGGCCCCACGCGAGGTGGCCCCGCCCGATCCCGCCACCGGGGCGGATGCCATCACCGGGGGCGCGACGAACGCGTCGCCCTCCCCCGGGTGCCGGAACATGCGGCCGGGATGACCGGCCCCGGCGATGCGGCGCTCCTCTTCCGGCCACGGAACGACGTGGCACTGCCCTCTCACGCCGAAACCGTGCTCGCGTCCACACTCGAAGACCCCGCAGTCGGCAGGTCCGGGACCCGGGTCCAGCGGCGGTGGGATCGTGGGTGTGGGCCTGCCGCGTGTTCTGGTCATCCGGCTTTCCCGGACCTTCGGCGGGGGAGAAGGAGCGAGGTCACCGGAACGTGGGCCATGTGCAGGTGGGCCATGTGCATGACATTTATGTTTCTTGTCGCTCCTGCCGTCACACCTGCCGCCACCACCATGACGGCTGGTGCGGCGGCAGGTGTGGTGGCGCTCAGCTCACGGCGTACGCGTTGTACACCGTGGTGGTCGAGCTGTCGCCGTGGGTGTCGGTGACCGTGGAGCGTAGGCCGACACGGCCGGAGGCCGGGTTGTGGACGGCGACCGTCCACTTGCCGCCGGACAGCTTCGCGGTGGCGGCGGTCCAGTGGGCGCCGCTGTCGGTGGTGTACCAGGCACGTACGGACTTCACGCTGTCCGACAGACGGCCGATCGTGCTGTCGTCCGTGCCGAGGCGCTGCATGCCCAGGTCGACGGTCGTGGTCGACCCGGCAGCCGCCTGGTTCCTGGAGTTCAGCGCCTCGGGCCAGAACCGGGTGATGTAGTCACGGATCTGCTGGTTCTTGCCGGCGTCGGCGTAGAAGTGCAGGGAGAGGCTGGAGGAGGTCGACAGCGAACCGGACGGCAGGCCGGCCCGGTGGCCGGTTTCGGTGATCGTGTACCAGCCCGACCCCGGGATCCGCGGCTGCGCGTCGATCTCCTGCGAGGGGCTGTACTTGTGCGAGTAGAGCGTCTTGCCCGCGTGGGTCAGCTTCACGGTGCCGGAGGCCAGGACTCCACCCGCCGTGAACTCGGGGTCGGCGAACGGGTTGTCGCCCCCGAAGTACAGCTGGTGGTACCAGGTGTACGGCAGGTGCCCGCCTGGCCCCCAGACCGCGTGGCCGAGGGTCAGCGAGGTGGTCTTGCCGGCCGCGTACTTGCGGAACCCGTCGTAGATGAAGTCGTGGCCCTCCTGGCCCACCTCCCACTGACCGGCCGGGACATGGACGCTGAAGGAGTTGGGCAGGTCGCGCTGGAAGTCGAGGATGTCCATGGACGCCGAGCAGTCGTAGCCGCTCGTCGGCTCGCCGTTGAACGAGAACCTCGCCTGCCCGCTGTCGGGGCCGGAACGGGCGGACACCTTGAGGGTGGTCAGCCCGGACTTCCTGAGCGTCGCGGACACCCCGGACGGCACGCCGCGGCTGTGCGTGGCGGACGCCAGCCAGAAGTCCCCGCCGGTCGTCGACTGCGGCGCGTAGGTGGTGCCGTAGGACAGCTCGTACGCCTGGCTGCTGTTCGGAATGACGTACAGGTCCCCGGCCTCAGTCGAAATGCTCATGTTCGCGGGGCTGTTGTCGGTGGCACAGACGGCCGCGCTGACCATGTGGTCGTACCCGCCGCCCGGGTTCGGGCTGAGCGAGACCTTTACCGCACGGCCCTTCCGGGCGTCGAACGTGGTCGTCGTGGCGCCGGAGACCTTCACACTGTGACCGCCGACAGCGGCATCCACACTGTTGCCGCCGACGAAGGATGTGACCAGCTCGTAACTACCGTTGGGCAGCGACGTCTTCTTGTTGCTGTCGATGTAGCGGAAGTCGTTCGTCTTCGTGTTGTAGACCGCCACCTGGGCGTAGGCCGCCCTGCCGCTCCGGTCCAACGTCCTGACGGTGAGCGACCCCTTGGCCGAGGCCGACGCGGTCGAAGCGCCGGCCAGGAGAAGCGGCACGAGTACGGTGACGACACTCGCGGCTGCTGTGGTTCGCCGCATCAAACCCCCCAAAGGTGCGCGACATGAACACGTCACCGTAGCGCACGGGGCACTCGTCGCGGTCACTGGCCCCTCATCGGCTATCGCCCGCCCGCTGCGGCACGCTTCGAACCAGCGGTACGCCGAGAAGGGGCCCGACGGTCCGAACTCGCGCTCTCAGCCTGGGAAGCGACGGAGCTTGAGGAGCTGGATGACCTGACCTGCGCGTATGCGGCTTGTGACCGTGATTGTCCGCCCTCAAGGGCACGCAATGGGCACGGAGCCGCGCAACGTGTCTGTGGTGTCGCTTCCCTGTGCTGGAGGGCAGGGCTCCTCAGCCGGTTGAAGCGCGCCGTCGAGAGTGCACGGGATGCCGTTGCCTCGTCGGTGGCGGTGGCGGTGTCGGTGGCGGTGGCGCCTCGTACGAGCGCGCGTCTGCCCATGCGGGACCTCGCGCCGAGCGGCGGGTCATGGACCCGCCGCTCGGATGATGTTCCGGGCAGGCCCCCAGGCAAAAGGCCGTGTCCTCGCGGACTTTGGGCTGGGGGCTCTTGCCTCAGCCGTAGTAACCCTCCAGGTCGGCGACGACATCGACCGAGCCGAGCGCGTTGTGGATGCGGATGGAGCCGTCGGTCCCGACCGGGACCACGGCAAGAACCGGCCGGGTCTGGCCCGCGGTGAGGTTGTCGTTCGACGCGGTCGGCAGGGTGCCGTCGCCGTAGGCGGTCAGGTGGGTGTCGGCGGTCGGGGCGACGCCCGTGAGGTTGACCAGTACGGCGGTGGCTCCCGCCGGGACCTTGCTGAGCTTCACGGTGAGGGTGCCGTTCGCGCCGAGCGGCTTCGCGGAAGCGCCCAGGTCCGTGCGGGTGTCGAGGAGACGAGTGGGCGCGGTCGCCACGAACGGTGCGCCGGAGGGGGCAAGCGTGTCGTCGACTCCGTTCGCCAGCTCGTTGGTGTACAGCCCCTGCAGGTCGGCGATCAGCTGGACATGCCCGGCGCTGTTGTAGACATGGACCTTGCCGGCGCTCACGCAGGGGACGGTCAGGTTCGAAACGGTCTCTCCGGCCCGGTAGTTGAGACTGGACGCGGTCGGCTGGGCGGGACCGCCGCAGTCCACGGTGACGTAGCCGCTGCTGGTGCCCCCGGTCACGGTGACGTTGAGGACGGCGCCGACGGTCGCCACGCCCCGGGCGTACTTCGGCAGGGTGAAGGTCGTGGTGGTGCGCGGCCCGACCGCGCCCTTGGCCGCCCCGGTGCCGTTGCGGGTGTCCAGCACCCGGGTCGGGGTGATCACGGCCAGGCCGGCCATGGAGTCGTCATCGATCCTGGGCTTGGTGGTGGTGTAGTAACCCTCGACGTCCGCGATGAGGTTCACCTTGCCGTGTGCGTTGTAGAGGTCGACGTAGCCGTCGGCGCCCGCCCGGACGGTGACCAGGTTCGGGTTGACCTGCCCGGCCTGGAAGTTGAGGTTCGAGGCGCTCGGGCGGGCGGCGCCGTCCGGGTAGACCGACACGTAACTGGACGCCGTGGCGCCCGTGTCGGTGACGTTCAGGGTCACCGCCGTCACCCCGGACGCCGGGACGCCGCCCACGCCGAGGATCTTCAGGCGGACCACACCGCCGGCGCCGACGGCCCGCTTGGGCGCGCCCGTCCCGTACCGGGTGTCCAGCAGTCGTACGGGACCGTGCGCGACGAAGGCCGCACCGACCGTGAGCGGGTCGGTCGCGGTGGCGGTGCGCCCGTCGGAGTCGGTGACCGTCTGCGTGACCGTGTAGGTGCCGGGCGCCTTGTACGTGTGCCGCACCAAATCGCTGGAGGCGGTGACGGAGAGGGCCGCGGAGCCGTCGCCGAAGGTGATCCGGTCACTGGTGATCGGGTAGGGGTCGAAGCCGGTGTCGTACGTGCAGCCTGCGGCGTCCGGCAGCGAGGGGCCGGTCCCGCAGCCGATCGTCGGGGTGAGGTCCGGGACCGGATCGACCCGTTCCCAGTAGTCGGCCACACCGACCCTCGTGCCGTCGGCCCTGTTCACCACCACCCAGGCCTGGACACCTGTGCTCGACGTGGCCTGGCTGTAGGTGTGGGTGGCCGAGCCGGTGGTGGAGATGACGGTCGTACCGTCCGCGAAGTCGAAGGTGTAGGTGAGGCCGTCGAGCGAGTCCGACCACGGGTTGCTCAGCCGCGCCACGGCGGTGGTCGGAACGCCGACGTACCCGTAGCCCACGATGAGCCCGCTCACCGTGAACGGGTCCTGGAACTCCGTGGCGCCCCGGTCGTCGTGACCGGCACCGGTGTCGGCGACCAGGGGGTCGTCGACCCGGGGACGGCCGTCGACGTCCGTGGACAGTTCGCCGGGGGCGTCGGAGTCGGCCGAGTCGATGAGTGGTGAGTGCTCCGCGGGCAGCCCACCCGCGGGGATCGTCAGATCCGTCTGGTCCAGGTCGTGGGCGCCCTGGCCGGTGCCCGCCCGGAACGCCTGGGCGGTGGTGTAGGCGGTGCCGGCCCAGTTGTAGTTCGTCCCGGTGGACGGCGGGTTGAGCGCGTTGTAGTCCGCGGTGACCTGAGGGGCGGAGGTGGCGTCCACCGTGAGCTCGGCCGTGGTGGCGGAGCAGGGCGTCGTGGAGTAGGGCAGGGCGACGGTGTTCTCCACCGACCCCGAACTGCCGTCGGTCAGACTGATAGCGCCGCACACCGTCCGGAACGTGTCGCCCGCGAAGTCGATGCCCGTGGTGCCCACGGCCGAGACACCGCCGACGTCGAAGATGTCGCCGGCCAGCGTGATGTTCCGCGCTCCGGCCGCACTGCTGACGTCCGGCCCGGAGTACTGGTCGACCTTGAGGCGGGTGAGGGAGATGTCGGAGGACGACCCGTCGATCGCGATCACCGCGGTGCCGTTGGCGAGGTTGCTCTGTGCGGAGGCGGAGCGGTAGGTGATGTGCTGCGAGTCCTCGACGGCCAGGGCGGTCGCCCCGGCGGCCCTGGTGCGGATCCCGGTCATGTCGACGTACCGGGCACCGGAGAAGACGATCGCCGTGGCCGGGTGCGGGCCTGCGACGGTGACGAGCGAGCCGTCGCCGGTTGCGGCGGAGAAGGTGACGGGTGCGTCCGCGGTACCCGTGGACCTGATGATCACGGGCGCGTAGGACCTGCTGTTGCCCGCGATGCGCACGGTGTCCCCGGGCGCCGCGGCGTCCGCGGCCGGCTGGATCTGGCAGAAGGGTTCCGCCGCCGAACCGGGACCGGTGTCGCTGCACCCGGCGGCCTCGTCGTTGACGTAGAAGGTCGCGCCCGTGACGGTGTCCGCATGGGCGACGCCCGCGGCGGGACAGCCGATGAGCAGAACCGCGAGGGCCACCAGTGCTGGTTTCCGCCCCATGAATACGTCCCCCTCCGGACCTTCGCGCTGGAACTGACGGGACAGTAGGTCAGGTTGGGGACGACGGACGTCGACGAACGGCCCAAGTCTGTCGAAAATTCGAAACTTTGCACGGAATTTTGCTGCGGCGGGGGCCATGCAGACCAGCGCATTGACAGGCTTTGAAGATCGTTCCCTCGGCACCACGATCAAGACCCACGAGGTACCGTTGCGGACCCTTTCCGGCAGCACCTCCGCACGATCCACCGTGACCACCTCGGTGGCCGGGCGGAGACGGACCGTGGACCGAGGTGAACGTGGCGCGCGGGAAGGTCGCCGCCCCGCCGAGATACCGGCGCCGTTCGTATGCATCCACTCGTCCACCGAGCCGTAGGCGCACCGATGGAAGGAGTTCATGTCCGGGTCCTGAAACCCGCAACTCCGCTGCTGCCAGGCCATTGTCAATGCACCCGCCGGCTTGCCTGGCGGAGGGAAACCGGTCCAACAGCGTGCGCTATCGTCCGGATGCTTGTTCCCGTTTACTTCGCAGGGAGCTTCATGCGCCTCAAGAAGGTCTCGCTCACGGCGGCGATATCCCTCCTCGCCGGGCTGGCCACCAGCGTTGTCGGCCTCAGCAGTAATGCCTGGGCCGATACTGCAGTGCCACTGTCGCTGCCCCACTACTCGCACATGCTGGTCGACCCGGCGCACCAGCACCTGTTCTTCAGCAGTGGGGTCGGTAACAGCACCATCCTGGTGACCGACTACGACGGCGTCACTGTGCGCACCATCGACAACGAGCCCGGGGCGATCGGCCTGGCTCTGTCCCCCGACGGCAGCACCGTCTACGCAGCGCTCTACAACGGCGACGCCATCTCGGCCATCGACACCACATCGCTGAACGAGGCCCACCGCTACAGCACCGGCGCCGGCAGCGAGCCTCGGAGCGTCGCCTACACGGGCGGCAAGGTCTGGTTCGGCTACGGCGGAGCAGCCGAGGGGAACATCGGGTCGATCGACACCAGCAGCAACCCGGCGAGCGTCACCCTCGACACCGCCGACGGGTGGTACAGCGCGCCGACGCTGGCCGCCGACCCATCGGCGCCGGGGACGCTCCTCGCCGCTGACCAGGACACCAGTCCGCCTTATCTGACGCGCTACGACGTGTCCTCGGGCACTCCCGTTGTCGGCGTGCGCCGTTGGCTGCAGGACTCGTCCGACGTGAGCGACATGCAGATCACGCCGGACGGGCAGGACGTGGTGCTGGCGACCGGAGCGCCGTACTACCACCAGGTCTTCAAGCTCTCCGACCTCTCCGCAGACGGCACCTACCCGAGCACGGCTTACCCGAACTCGGTGGCGATCGCGCCGGACGGCGCTGTCGCCGCGGGCAGCTACGCGTCCTATGACAAGGACGTCTACGTCTACCAGGCCCACCAGTCGTCCCCGATCAACACGTACGACTTCGGATCCGGCGGCACGCTGGCCAGTTCCGGACTTGCCTGGGCCCCGGACGAAAGCCGGCTCTTCGCCGTCACGGCCGACGTCTACGGCGCCAACCCCACCCTGCACGTCCTGTCCAACCCCGAGGCGACCGCCTCCGTGCTCACTCTGGCTGGACCGGCCACGACTGTCCCGACCCGGCAGCTCAGCCTGACCGGATCGCTCACCTCGGCGAACCCGATTCCCGCTGGGCAGCAGGTCAAGGTGACCCGGGTCGACTCGGCGAACCCGGACGGCATCGCTCTGCCGGACGCCGTCACGGATGCCAACGGCGGATTCACCGTCACGGACACCCCGACAACCGAGGGGGCAACCACCTACCGGGTCTCGTACGGGGGCGACTCCAAGCACCTGTCCGCGAACGCCTCGTACAGCGTCCAGGTGGCCAGGCCGGCCTCCACGATGACCTTGACCGCCCCGGCCACCTCGACCCGCACGGCGCAGCTCACCCTCACCGGCACGCTGGCCAACGGCCCGTACACCGCCGGCGAGACGGTCCAGCTCACCAAGAAGGACCTGGCCCACTCCGCCGGCTACAGCATCGGCACGGCCACAGTGGGTACGGACGGCAGCTTCACCCTCCACGACACCCCGGCCATCGGCGGCAACAACACCTACACGGTGAGCTACCCGGGCGACGACATCCACAAGGGCTCCACCGCATCGGCGACCGTCCAGGTCTCGCGCACGGCCTCGGCCCTGACGGTGACCACCAACGCCTCGACGTACTCCTACGGCGTGACGGCCACGGCCACTGCTCATCTCGGCACCACCTACAACGGCCGTACCGTCTCGATCTACGCACAGCCCTACGGGGGCACCAAGACGCTGGTCAAGACCGGCACTGTGGACAGCCACGGGAACCTGGTGGCGAGCTACAAGCTCAGCCGGAACACCGTCTTCAGCGCGGTCTTCGCCGGTGACTACCGCTACGCCCCCGCCACTGCAGCCCGGACCGTGTACGACCGTGTCAAGGTGGCCGAAACGCTGAGCGGGTACTACACCAGTACCTCCTACGGGAGCACCCTTTACCGGGTCTACCACCACACGGCCAAGGAGCAGCTCAACGTCGCGGTCACGCCCAACAAGGCCGGGCAGTGCACGTACTACCGGGTGCAGCAGTACTACGGCGGCGCCTGGCACACGCTGACCACCTCGCCCTGTTTCGCCCTGGGCTCCGCAAGCACCGGCGCTGGATCGGTGAGCCTGAGCAATGCGATCAACGGCAAGTTCCGCATGGCCGCCGAGTACGTTCACAGCAGCAAGGACAACACCAATGTCAGCACCTGGGGTGCCTGGCAGTACCTCACCGTCAGGAGCTGAGCCGCAATCCTGACAGTGGGACCGTGGGATGACGAAGGGGCCGCCCGGCCTTCGGGCGGCCCCTTCGTGCACCCTTGGTCGCGGAGGAGCGGCTCCGCGCAACCGGTGCAAAGACAACCGTCGCCGAGGCGTACCGGCTCGTCAAAGCCATCATGGAAACCGACGTCGACGACGAACTGGTCAGCCGCAACCCGTGCCGGATCAAGGGCGCGGGCAAGGAATCAGCCGCCGAACGCCCTATCCCGGCCGTCGCCCAGGTCGACGCCCTCGCCGACGCGATCGGTATCCGCCGTCGCCTCATGATCTACCTCGGCGCGTACGGTCCGATGCGGCCTGAAGAGCTGGCCGGCCTTCGCAGCCGGGACGTCGACCTCGACAACCTGCTGATCCGTGTCCGTGTCCGTGTCGCGGAGCCCGAGCGGACCAACGGCAAGCGGGCTCCCGGCGAGACCAAGACCAATGCGGGCGTCCGTACGGTCGTCCTCCCGGTCCTCGGCACAAGGACGTAAGACGGCACCTCGACTGGTACGCCGAGAAGGGGCCCGATGGTCTTCCCTTCGTCGGCGAGAAGGGAGCGGCCTTCCGACGTACGTCCTTCGGCCGGAAGTGGCGCCGGGCGCGCACCGCCGTCGGGCTCCCGGACGGCTTCCGCTTCTACGGCCTTCGTCACACCGGTCGCACCCGCCGTCGCCGCGGCCGACTCGGATGACAGCGAAGGCGACACGGCGGCAGACGATGATGCCGCGAGCAGCCACTGGAGCGTGGTGAAGTTCGTGGCCCACGACAAGAACGGGCGCTACGTCCCAACCCGTCAGGGAAACCAGTCTTTCGGCTGGGTCCACTTCTCCGGGCCGCACGAAGACCCGCAAGGTGTACGGCGCGGTGCTGTACGACAGCCTCGGGATCATTCTCGCCAAGGTCAAGGTCATCGCGCAGTACCACTGGGAGACCAGCGACCACAAGTACACGCTCGCCGACACCGACGACAAGATCGGCGTGATCACGGCGTTCTGCCAGGGTGTCAACCAATGCCCGGACGCGTTGAACCGAGTACGACGGAGCACTCGATGGCATGGGACGAGACAGGCCTGTCCGGTCTGCAGGCGCAGCTGGCGCACGAAATGCTGAGCCGTGTCACGGCCTTCACGTTCGGACCGGACGTCCGGCTCGTCCGAGGTGTGGTGACCTCCCCGGACCGGCCCGGCGCCGGCCGCGTCGTTCTCTGGGACGGGCAGCGGCTCGACAGCTCGTCGCCTTCGACGTGCCGCTCACGGGCCCCACGGGCGGAAACATCCCGTCGGGGGAGCTCGCCGCCGCCCTGCGCGGCGATCGGGCTGCAGGCGAACCAGTCGAGAACTTCGGCGCCCAGTTCCCAGGGACGTTCAGCAACGCTGTTTCCGTCGCCTCCGGGTCTGGGGCGACCGCGTCCGGTGCCGGGCCGATGATGGCTGCGCGAGGAGTCGGCAGAGCTGGAGGTCCGTGGATCGCGTTGACGTCTGGCAAGAGCACGCTCGAGCCCTCGTACGACGGCCGGTAGGGCCGGATCGTCGCCTGCAGCAGGTTGCGCGGGCCACATGTCGACACCAGCGACCCAGGCGATCAACGTCCCGGTGAGAATCCGGCACGCGGCAGCTGTGTCGAACGCGCACGTGCAGCTCGCGAAGGGCGGTGAGACCGGTGACGGTCAGCCGGGGGTGTCCGCCTTGGCGCGCGGCGGGTTGGGGTCGAGCTGGGCGGCGACACGTTCTGCGGTGGCGGCGGCCCAGCGGCCGGAGGTGACGGTGCCCAGTACCAGGATGGCCGCCCCGCACCCGGCGATGATCCACCAGGCCGTGGGCCGCGCGCCGGATGCGACCGCGGCGCCGATCACCGCGATGCCGAGCGAGGAGCCGACCTGACGGCTGGTCGCGGCGACTGCGGCGGCGACGCCGGCCTGGGCGCGCGGCATGCCGGACACCGCCGTGTAGGTGATCGGTGCGTTGACGAAGCCGAAGCCGAGACCGAACAGTCCGTATATGACGTACAGCAGGATGTCCGAGGGATGGGCGGAGCGGGTGACGGCAACGGCCAGTACACCGCTGGCACCGATACCGGCCCCCGCGAGGACAAGGGGGATCCGCGGGCCGCGGCTGCCCACGATCCGCCCGGACAGCGGCGGGCACACCAGGGACAGTATCGCCATCGGCAGCAGGTGCAGCCCGGTGCCCAGGGCGCTCAGACCCACCACCCGTTGCAGGTAGAGGGTGTTGGCGAACAGGAAGCCACCGAGCGCCCCGAAGGCGAGGACCGCTGTCGCGGTGGCCCCGCTGAAAGGCGCGCTGCGGAAGAGCCGCGGGTCGATCAGCGGTTCGGCGCGCCGGTTCTCGTACGGGATCAAGACGGCCAGCGCGCCGGCTGCCATGATCAGGCAGGCCACGATCGGCGCGGTCCAGCCCTCTCCGGGCGCCTCGATGATGGCGTACGTCAGTGCGCCGAGCAGGACGATCACCAGCAGCTGGCCCACGGGGTCGGCGCGTCGGGCCGTGTGCGCGCGGGACTCCGGGACGACCAGCGCGGCGAGCGTCAGCGCGGCCAGCCCGACCGGCACGTTCAGCCAGAACACCGACCGCCATCCGGCCCACTCCACCAGTACCCCGCCGAGGACCGGCCCGGCCGCCATGCTCAGGCCGACCACCCCGCCCCAGACGCCGATGGCCCGCGCCCGCTCCCGTGGTGCGGTGAAGGTGTTGGCGAGGATGGCCATGGCGACGGGGGTGAGCATGCTGCCGCCCACCGCCTGCACCATACGGAAGACGACGAGCCATCCCGTCGTGGGCGCCAGACTGCACAGGGCCGACCCGCCGGTGAACAGCACGAGACCGACCTGGAAGACGCGCCGCCGTCCGACACGGTCGGCGGTGGCGCCGGCCAGGGTCAGCAGCGAGGCCAGGACGATGGTGTACGCGTCGAGCGTCCACTGCAGGCCGGAGACGGACGCGTCCAGGGACCGCTGCATCGAGGGAAGTGCGACGTTGAGGACGGTGACGTCGAGACTGACCAGCAGCACGCTCAGGCAGCAGACGGCGAGGACGGGGGCGCGCCGCCCCCGTACGGGATCGGACACGTGGGCTCCCGCGCTCAGTTGGTGGGCCGATGGGTTGCGTGTGCTTCGGCGAAGTCCCAGACCAGAGGGAGGAGTTGCCCGGGAGTCTCGATCTGGGGCATGTGACCGGTGCGAGGGAGGAGCTCGAACCGGGCGCCGGGGATGGCGGCGGCGTACGCGTGTCCGTACGCGGTGTCGACGACCTGGTCGCTCTCGCCCCACGCGACGAGGACCGGGAGAGTGACCTTGGCCAGACGCTCGCGCAGGGTGGGATCGGCCATGGTGTGCGGGCCCGAGTAGACCTGCAGCGCGGCCATGTTGGCGGCCCCGACCGCGCGCTGTTCGTCGGAGAACGTGCTGGGGTCGATGCGGAACTTCTCGACGTCGTGGAAAGAGAGAGCGGACAGCTCGGCGGGTGTCAGGGCGAAGGGGTCGGCGACCGGGTGGCCTGGGACATGGATGCCGGCGGCGTTGACGAGGACGACGCTGCTGATCCGGTCACTGCCGAGCAGGGCTGTTTCGGCGGCGATCCAGCCGCCTATGGAATTGCCGACGACGGTGACGTCCTGCAGGCCGAGGTCTTCCAGCAGTCGTACGTAGACCTGGGCGAGGGTGGGCACGTCGGTCAGCCAGTCGGGCCGGGCGGTCCCGCCGAAGCCGGGGTGGACGGGGGTGATGACCCGCGCCGGCCATTGCTCGGCGAGGAGCCCGGCGAACCCGGCGACGGTCTGCGGACCGCCGCCGCCGTGCAGGAGCAGGAAGGGGTGACCCTTGCCCCGCTCGTCGTCGGTGAAGCTCAGGTCGACGTCGCCGGAGTCGAGGGTGAGGGTGACAGTGCGGGCGGTGCCGGTCATGGAAGTCTCCAAGTCGATTGTCGGAGGTGGGGGTTGGCGAGGACTGCTGACGCCGCCGTCACGCGTAGTCGGTCGCCGGCACGGTGGCGTAACGGCCCATCACCTGAACGGTCGCCTGCGGGGTCAGCTCCCGGCCGCCGGCGATCATGTCCCGCAGGTCGCGGAAGTACTGCACGTACAGGTCGGGCGTGAAGGTGTTGAGCATCACCGCCGGTTCGTCGCCGAGGTTGGCGAAGGTGTGCGGGGCCCCGGGCGGGATCATCGCGAGGGTGCCGGCCGGTGCGGCATGTGTCGTCTCCCCGACGGTGAAGTGCACGGTGCCGGAGACCACGTAGAAGCCCTCGTCGTGCTGGGCGTGACGGTGCTGCGGGGGCCCTTCGGTATGCGGGGCGAGGGTGATCTCGGCCATGCCGAGACGGTGCCCGGTGGTGCTGCCGTCCTCGAGGATGCGGATCTGTGCCGGTCCCAGATGGATCGTCTCGCCGTCGTCCGGACCTACCACGGAAACCTTGGTCATCGCCATCTCCTTCGTGAGAGTTGACTCTCATGAAGGAGATTAGAGGGTTCGGCATCATCATGCAAGTGAACTCTTACGACGAGAGTGGCCAGTGATAAGGTGACGACGGATGGACGGACAGGAAAGGGGACGTACTGGTGGCAACGACGCAGGCGGAGACCGGCCGCACCAACCAGAAGAAGCGCACCCGTACAGCGATCGTCGAGGCCGCCCGTGAACTCATCGGCACGGGCGGCGAGGTGACCATGCCCGCCATCGCGCGCGCGGCCCTGGTCTCCGAGGCCACCGCATACCGCTACTTCCCCGACCTTCCCTCGCTGATCAGCGAGGCCCTGGCCGGCGCCTGGCCGCCCCCCGCCGAGGCGCTCGCACCGGTCGCCGACTCCACCGACCCCGTCGAACGGGTCGCCTTCGCCTGCGAGTTCCTGTTGCGCGGCATACTCCTCCGGCAGGGAGCGGTGCGCGCCATGATCGCGGCCACCATCACCCGCCCGGAGACGGCGACCGCCAGGCCCGGGGTCCGCTTCGGGTTGATCGACTTCGCGCTCCTCCCCCTGGAGGACACACTCGGGGTCACGGATCCGGAAGCCCTCGCCCAGCTCAAGCGGGACCTCGCCGTGGTCGTCGGCGCAGAAGCCCTCTTCTCCCTCACAGACCTGTGCGGCCTCACCCCCGACGACGCCATCGCCAGCGCGGTGCACACGGCGACCACTCTGACCGAAGCCGCACTGCGGACGACTGCGCGAGGGTGAGCCGAGCGCGGAGGTCTCTGAAGAGTTTCCGATAAAGCACAAGCCCCAGGCCACTGACCTGGGGCTTCGCTATGGAGCGGGTGACGAGAATCGAACTCGCGCTCTCAGCTTGGGAAGCGACGGCGCTTGGGGAGCTGGAAACCGTCTGACCTGCGTATGTGCTCTCTGACACGCCACCGGGGCGCGACAGACCGCACCGCCGTTGACCGTGCCTGACCGGTCTTATGGGCACGCGGTGGGCACGCCACCCGGCCAGAGGCCGAGGGGCCCCCGCGCAGCAGCCGAGAGGCATCCCGAGGCCGGGTGCGAGCGTCGGTCGCCAGAGGCCGGTGCGAAAGCGCACGCCTGGGAGGCCGGCTCGAACGATCAACAGTCGTTCAAATGTATGGATCGGCCCGATGTCCAACAGCTAGGTTGATCCGGCGCGATGCCGCTGACCACGGCATCCTCCGGCACCACAGTGCCTCGCATCAGAACACATGAACATGGGGGAATGCGTGAAAGCCAAATTGGCTTCGTTTGTCCTGCTCGGATCCGTGACTCTCGGAGCTGCCTCGGCGTAGGCCGACGCTTCCGGTGTCACCGACAGGACCACAACCTCATCACAGGCCAACACTGTTGACAGCACAACGGACGCGGGTGGAGACGCGGGGCAGCTTCTCCTCGCCTCCGATGAGCAGTATGTCCAGACCTTCGGAGCCGCCAAAGCAACCCAGCAGGGGCTCACTTACGAAACCGTAGCCGATTCGGACTCCGTGGCCGATTCCACAGCGGCGGACGACACGGACAAGGCCGTCGCCGCGGTCGACTCCGATGCCGGCGAAGGTGACACAGCGGCAGACGACGATGCCGCGAGCAGCCACTGGAGCGTGGTGAAGTTCGTGGCCCACGACAAGGACGGGCGCTACATCCCAACCCGTCAGGGAAACCGGTCCTTCGGCTGGGCCCATTTCTCCGGACCGCACAACATCCACAGCGAGAAAGTCATCAAGCCAGCGGTCAACGAGCATCCCGAGCGGGGAAGCACGAAGACCCGCAAGGTATACGGCGCGGTGCTGTACGACACCCTTGGGATCATTCTCGCCAAGGTCAAGGTCATTGCGCAGTACCACTGGGAGACCAGCGACCACAAGTACAAGCTCGCCGACACCGACGACAAGATCGGCGTGATCACGGCGTTCTGCCAGGGTGTCAACAAATGCCCGGACGCGTTGAACCGAGTATGACGGAGCACTCGATGGCGTGGGACGAGGCGGGCCTGTCCGGTCTGCAGGCGCAGCTGGCGCATGAAATGCTGAGCCGTGTCACAGCCTTCACGTTCGGACCGGACGTCCGGCTCGTCCGAGGTGTGATGACCTCCCCGGACCGACCCGACGCCAGCCGCGTCGTCCTCTGGGACGGCCGGCACCTCGACAACTCCGTCGCCTACGACGTGCCACTCACGGACCCCCAGGGCGGAAACATCCCCGCGGGGGACATCGCGGCCGCGCTGCGCGGCGTGGCGTCCGACTGGCCGGAACACGAGACCGAGAAGGCACCGCGCGACGCCTTCGGGATCCCAGTGATCGACGCATCCGCCCTCGTGCACGCCTTCGTCGCCGAGCCGCGATTCAAGGTCCCGGACGCACTGCACGCCGCCGCGGTCGCGTTCTCCCTCTCTCCAGAGCCGGAAGACCCTCCAGAACTGCGCCTACGCGGCTTCCTCTTCTTGGACCAGGCAACGTGCCGCCTCTACCTGGACACCCCCGAGTCACAGGACGCACCCCCGTTCGGCATCGACCTCCCCCTCCGGGACAAGAAACGTGCCGTCACGGTCGGCGTGACAGCGGTGCACACCGCGCTCCCGGTCCTCCTTCTCGGCGAGCTGGAACGCATGCGCAAGGACGTCCACGACCCCTACTGCCATACCGTCTACGACTTGGTGGACTGGCTCTCCGGCAGCTGACCGCACAGTGCCGGGAACCGCCTCGCGCGTATCGACCCCCGCTCCGGGAGCCCATCGGCTCCCGGAGCGGATGGGTCCACCAGGCGGCTGTGGCCACGCCAGAAGACAGCTCCGTCGACCCGGAAGATCAACGCCGGCACGGATCCGGCACGCGACAACCGATCACGATGCACAGCAAAAAACCTGCGCGTCCGGGTGCGCCTCGCCGAGCCGGAGCGGATGAACGGGCGGCGTGTACAGGGCGACACCAAGTCCGAGGCCGGAACCCGGACTGTGATTCTTCCCGCGTTCCTCCACCGGGAGCTCCGCTGGCATCTGGAGAGCTACGCCGAGCAAGGGCCCGATGGGCTGCTCTTCGTGGGTGAGAAAGGTGCTCCCTTCCGGCGCAGCACCTTCGGGCGGAGGTGGCGGAAGGCTCGGGAGATCGTCGGCATGCCCGAGGGCTTCCGGTTCTACGATCTCCGGCACACGGGGCACACGCTGTCCACGCGCTCAGGGGCCACGCTCAAGGACACCATGGTCCGGGCCGGGCAGTCCTCCGAGAAAGCCGCGCTGATCTATCAGCACTCCGACGACGAGCGGCAGGAGGAGGTCGCCGCCGGGCTGGACGCCACGGTCCGTAAGGCCCGGGCTGCTGCCGCGAAGAGAGCGCCTGAGAAGCCTTCTGGCACGAATCTGGCACGCGACAGCTGATCACGATGGACAGCAAAAAGGCCCGGGTCTCTGACCTGGGCCTTCTGCATGGAGCGGGTGACGAGAATCGAACTCGCGCTCTCAGCTTGGGAAGCTGATGTTCTACCATTAAACTACACCCGCGTAGAAACCGACCGGAGTCGGTGTCCGAACGCTCGCTCACTGTACCTCATGACAGACCCCCGGTGCTCGGACCGTGGAGTCCGTGTGTGTTCGGAGGCATGGGATCCGGCTGCGGGGGAACGGAGTTGGGGCGTACGGTGGGGCGCGGGAGCGGGTCTCGGCGAGGTCGGAGTGCCGCCTGGAGAGCCGTCCCTTTGATCCCGTAATGTGGCTTTCCGTCGTCACGGCAGTTGGCCCGACGCGGCTCCTGGGGAAGGGACTCAAGGGACTTGATGGAACGCACCGTCGTCCGCTGTGCCGAAGGGCACGTGTTCAGCACCACTTCGTTCCCGATGCAGCAGGCCGAGCGGCTCGGCCCCGGTCGGCTCGTCCGGTGCCCCAAGTGCGCCCGGCTGCGCAGCGTCGTACCGGTCGCTCTTGAGAAGCGGTAGCGAGTAGGAGAGGGAAACCCGCAGTCACACCGGCGCGTGGACTCGTCACGATTGTCGTGGGTCCGCGCGCCTTGCGTATCCTCGGGGCGTGCTTCTCTCAGACAAGGACATCCGGGCCGAGATCGACGCCGGGCGGGTACGGATCGATCCCTACGACGAAACCATGGTGCAGCCGTCCAGCATCGACGTCCGGCTTGACCGTTTCTTCCGGGTGTTCGAGAACCACCGGTACCCCCACATCGACCCCTCCGTCGAGCAGCCGGACCTCACCCGGCTCGTGGAGCCCGAGGGCGACGAACCCTTCATCCTCCACCCCGGCGAGTTCGTGCTGGCCTCCACGTACGAGGTCATCACCCTCCCCGACGACCTCGCCTCGCGCCTGGAGGGCAAGTCCTCGCTCGGGCGGCTCGGGCTCGTGACGCACTCCACCGCCGGGTTCATCGACCCGGGGTTCAGCGGGCACGTCACCCTCGAGCTGTCCAACCTCGCCACCCTCCCCATCAAGCTCTGGCCCGGCATGAAGATCGGGCAGCTGTGCATGTTCCGGCTCTCCTCCCCCGCCGAGCACTCCTACGGCAGCGAGCGCTACGGCTCCCGCTACCAGGGGCAGCGCGGACCCACCGCCTCCCGCTCCTACCTCAACTTCCATCGGACGCAGGTGTGAGGAACCGGACATGAGCAGCGATGGTCCCGTACGGGAGAACCTGACCTACGAGCGGTTCGGCGTCGCCGTGCGCGAGCTCGCGCAGACCATCGCCGACGACGGGTTCGAGCCCGACATAGTGCTGAGCATCGCCCGCGGCGGTGTCTTCGTCGCCGGCGGCCTCGCCTACGCCCTGAACTGCAAGAACTTGCACCTGGTCAACGTCGAGTTCTACACGGGCGTCGGGACCACCCTCGAGATGCCCGTCATGCTGGCGCCCGTCCCCAACCTCATCGACTTCAGCGACAAGAAGGTCCTCATCACGGACGACGTCGCCGACACCGGCAAGACGCTGAAGCTCGTCCGGGACTTCTGCCTCGACACGGTCGCCGAGGTCCGCTCCGCCGTGATCTACGAGAAGTCCCACTCTCTCGTGAAGTGCGAGTACGTGTGGAAGCGCACCGACGACTGGATCAACTTCCCGTGGTCTGTTTTGCCTCCGGTACACAAGTCGGGGACCGCCCCCAAGGAGAACAAGGAAGCACTCTGACCCGGACTGCCGGGCTTCCGCGCTGCCGGGCGCGTCGAGCAGGGCTGAGGTGACGCTGCCGCCCGCTGCGACGCGGAAAAGCCCCCGGAACTCGCCGCGATGACGGCGCCGGGGGCCCTTCCCTTGCTGGGGGACTCGCTCAGAACGTGCCCAGCTTCACGATCGACAGCAGTGCAATCAGCTGGATCGCCGACGCGCCCAGTGCCTTCGGCCACGGCAGGTCGTGGGACTTGCCGACCATCAGGGTGAGCAGGGCGCCCGCGGCGACCCAGGTGGCCCAGCCGAGGATCTGCACGAAGCCCGCGTCACCGCCGAAGAACATGGCGAACAGGAGGCGCGGGGCGTCCGTGACCGACATGATCAGCATGGACAGGCCCACCGTCGGCTGCCAGGCACCGTCGCCGCCCAGCTGGCGGGCGAGGGTGTGGGTCACCACACCGAGGACGAAGGACGAGAGCACCATCGCGACCGCCGTCACCAGGACGATCGGGATCGCGTTGGAGAGGGTGGCGTTGATCGCGTCCGCGCGGGCGCCGTCGAAGCCGAAGACCGCGAGCAGGCCGTAGAGGAAGGTCACGATGAGGGCGGGGGCCCACATCGCGTAGTCCCGCATCTGGAGGAACGTCTGGTTCGGGGCCAGCACGATCCCCCTCAGCAGGTCCTTCCAGTGCAGCCGCGGGCCGATCGGGCCGGACTGCACGGCCGAACCGGCGTGGTAGGTCGCGCCCTGGGTGTAGCCCTCGGCCTCGTCGACCGAGAAGGCCTGGGTGTGACCCGGCTGGTTCGCCGCGTACGGGTCACGGGCACCGGCGCCCTGGCCGCCGCCGTACCCGTTGTATCCGCCGTACCCGTTGTCGTCGCCGAAGTACTCGGGGCCGTCGCCGCCCGCCTGCCCGGGACCGGGCTGCCCCGGGTGGCCGCCGCGCGCCTGCGGCCAGCCGGACCCGCCGCCGTGCTGCGGGTACGACGGCTGCGGGGGCCGCGGGGCCGACGGGGGCCCGTACGACGGCCCCGGCTGCCCCCCGTAGCCCTGGGGCGGCGCCTGCTGCCCGTACGCGGGTTGTTGCGGTCGCGCTTGCGGGGCACGGGTGTCCCGGCCGCCGCGTCCGATCCTGAATCCAGCCACGTCCTCGAACGTACCCGGTCCGGAAGGGTCGCGTGCGGGCTCGGCCGTCCGAGCCCGCCATTGCCGCAGACCTGTGACATCCCCTAAGGGGAACCCTCAGGGCCGAGCGACGCCGGTCGCCGCAGCTCAGCGGCCGACGCGGGCACGGAAGCGCCCGTCGTGCGGGCCGGCCCGCGGACCGAAGGGAGGGTCCCCGTCGCTCACGCTCTTCTGATCACCCGTGCGGCAAGATGCAGGCATGAGCGTAGTCAAGATCAACGTACTGGAAGTGCCGGCCGAGCAGCGGGAGACGCTGGAGAAGCGGTTCGCGTCGCGGGCGCACGCCGTGGAGAACTCGGACGGGTTCGAGTGGTTCGAGCTGCTGCGGCCGGTCGAGGGGACCGATCAGTACCTGGTGTACACGCGGTGGCGTGACGAGGAGTCCTTCCAGGCGTGGATGGAGGGGCCCATGAAGACGGCGCACCAGGGTGGTGGCAAGGAGGGCGGCGAGAAGCCGCAGCCGGCCGCTACGGGGTCGACTCTGTGGTCCTTCGAAGTGGTCCAGCAGGCTGAACCCAAGAACGCTTAGATCAGTTACGGCCTTCTCCACGCGACAGGGCGGCTCGCTCCGCTCCCGCGCGGCGGGGTACGCCGTGGCTGGGGTGGTCCGCTCCGGCCTTCGAGGTGGGCGCACGCCCGCAATGCGCCGCGATGGACGGAGCAGGATCCGACCCGGACATCCCCACTGAGCGCCCTTCACCTGAGTACGCGTACTCAGGTGAAGGGCAGGCGAGGTGCGGGACAGTGCTCCCGTTGCGGAAGACGAGCACGGGGGTGCGCAGTGAGCAGCGCGGGGGCAGCCGAACCGGTACCGGGGCCGCGGCGGCCGAGCGGGCGCACGCTGCGTGCCGCCGGAGTGGGGCTCGGCCTCATGGTGGCGCTGTTCCTCGCGGAGTGGCTGCTGGTCTCTTCCCCCGCCTGCCGGAACGCCCCCGGCTGGGGCTGCGTCGGGGTGGTCGTGCTGTGGGATGACGCCACCCCGTTCGTGCTGCTTGTCGTCGGGTGGCCGGTGTTGCGGATGCTGGGGGTGCGTCCGGCATGGCTCACCGCGCTGCTCGGCGTCGGTCTGAGCTGGTACCTGCTGCGGTATCTGACGGCGGTGGACCGCCTCCCCGCGCTACCGGGCGGCGTCAGCTGGGTCCGGTTCGCGCTGCCGACTGCCGCCTTCGCCCTCGCGGCGTGGTTCACCGCGTCTCTGCGCCCGTGGCTGCCGCGCGTGGCGACGGTGGTGGCGCTTGCGCTGGTGGTGCCGGTGAACACGTTCGTCGTCTCGCGGGTCGACGACAGCCGGCAGGAGGCGGCCTTGTCGGCGAGCTCGGTCCCGCTGCTGGGACCGCAGGTCCCCAGCGGCTACCACATCGAAGGTGTCGGGACCGAGACCCTCACCGCTCCCACCTTCTTCTACCGTCTTGCCCCCGACGGCCGGCAGGCGACCAGCATGGCGGAGCTGCATCGCGAGATCCAGGTCGTCGTCGCGCCCGTGCAGCCGCAGTTCACCCCACCGTCGCACTGCGCCGCGATCAACTCCACCTATCCCGTCCCAGCTCCCGCCTGTACCGCCGTCGCGCCGGACGTGTGGCGTTCGGGGAACTCGCAGTACGTCTCCTACTACATCCGGGTTGGCGACACGGTGGCGGACATCCAGGCGACCTCGCCGCCGGTGAGCGCGGCCGTGCTGACGTCGGTCGCCCGGAGCATGAGCGTCCGTCAGCCGTCCTACTTCACCGGAGGGTGAGGGGCTGTGTGCGATGCGGCCCTGCCGACGAGCTGCCGCCGTCGGCGAGGCCGTCGACGCCGTCACGCGCGGCAGCGATCGCTACCGCCTGGCTGGAGGCCCGGGGCGCGAAGCCCTGCGCAGGTGCCTCCTGAACGCGGACCGGCAGGAGACGTGGCGGCGCCTACGCGAAGAGGAGGCCAGTTCGTAGATGCCATGGACCACTTCCCGAGGGTTGAGGCAACGCTCCTTGCTGAGCAGCCGTCGTTGGCTGCTTCGACCTCTTCGACGTCCTCACGGGCACGCGCCGCAGCCGTGCGTTTCCGGGCACCGCAGGAGTTCTCCGGCGGGCCGCTCCCCGACGGCGGATCCGCACGGTCGGCCGGTGTGCCGCCCCCGGGATCGGCCGGGCGCTCGGGGCAGGCCGGGTGACGGTGCGGACGGTGGATGTCAGACTCCTCTTACGGGACGAGTCAGGACGAAACCTAAGGAACCGGTCATGGGTCTCGGCATCGGGCCTGCGGGCACGCGGCGCGGCTTCCTCGCCCGCACCTGCGTGACCGTCGCGGTCGGGGCCGGGCTGGTGCTCGGCGCCGCCTGCGGGGGCGACGGCGGGAGCGGCGGCGACCGGCTCAGCGTCGGCGTGCTGCTGCCGGGCGGCGGGGCCTCGCGGTTCGGGCAGTTCGACCGGCCGCTCATCGAGCAGGAGCTGAAGCGGCTGTGCCCGCACTGCCCGGCGCCGGTCGTCGCGGCCACCCCCGACGCCGACGTCCAGCAGCAACAGCTCCAGGCCCTGATCACCCGGGGCGTGAACGTCCTGGTCGTGGCCGCCATCGATCCCAAGGTGCTGCGCTCCTCGGTGGAGGCCGCGCACCGGGCCGGCATTCCGGTCGTCGCCTACGACCGGCTCGCCCAGGGCCCGATCTCCGGCTACGTCACCTTCGACGGCGAGACGGTCGGCCGGCTCCAGGGCCGGGCGCTGCTCACCGCCATGGGGAGGAAGGCGGACGGCGGCCAGATCGTCATGATGAACAGCGCCACCTCCGACCCGAACGCCGGCTGGTACGAGCGGGGCGCGCTCTCCGTCCTGCGGGGCAAGGTACGGATCGGCACGTCGTACGACACCGCGGGCTGGCGCCCGGAGAACGCCTACACGAACATGTCCGGTGCCATCGCCGCCCTGGGCGCCGGTCGTATCGACGGCGTCCTCGCCGCCAACGACAGCCTCGCCGGCGCGGTGATCTCGGCGCTGGACGCCAGTGCGGTCCGGCCGCTGCCCCCGGTGACCGGGCAGGACGCGGATCTGGCGGCCGTGCAGCGGATCGTGGCCGGCCGCCAGTACATGACCGTCTACAAGCCCTACCGGGCCGAGGCCGCGGCCGCCGTCCGGATGGCCGTCGCCCTGGGCCGCGGCGAGCCGGTCGCCTCCGTCGCCACCGGCACCGTGGCCGGCCCGACCACGAAGAAGATCCCGTCCGTGCTGCTGCCGTCGTACCCGGTGACAGCCGGCACGATCAAGGACACGCTGGTGAAGGACGGTATATACCGCATCGATCAGATATGTACGCCTAAACTCCGGTCCGCCTGCGCCAAGGCGGGACTCACCCGATGAGCCCGCCCCACGGGTGAGGGAGGTGGTGGCCCCGTGGTTCAGCCCCTGCTGGCGCTGCACGGCGTCTGCAAACGGTTCGCCGCCGTCGAGGCGCTGGTGGACGTCGACCTGGAGATCAGGGCCGGAGAGGTGGTCGCGCTGGTGGGAGGCAACGCCGCCGGGAAGTCCACGCTGGTCAAAGTGATCTCCGGGGTCGTGACCCCCGACAGGGGCGACATCGAGTGGGAGGGCCGCCCCGTCCAGATCAAACGTCCGCACGACGCCCGCGCCCTCGGCATCGCGACCGTCTACCAGGACCTCTCGATGTGCGGGAACCTCGACGTCGTCGGCAACCTCTTCCTCGGCCGGGAGATCCACCGCCACGGCCTCCTGGACGAGGTCGAGATGGAGCGCCGCGCCCGCGAGGTCCTGCGGATCCTGCCCCTGCACATCCCCGACGTACGGGCCCCGCTCGCCACCCTGACCGGCGGGCAGCGGCAGGTCGTGGCGATCACCCGGTCCTTCCTCAGCGAGCCCCGCCTGCTGCTCCTCGACGAACCCACCGCCTCGCTCGGCCTCGAACAGGCCAACCAGCTCCTCGACCTGATCGAGGACCTCCGCGACCGGGGCGCCGGGGTGCTGCTCATCAGCCACAACATGGGGGACATCAAGGCCGTCGCGGACCGGGTCGCCGTGCTGCGCCTCGGCCGCAACAACGGCCTCTTCAACGTGGGGACCACCTCCCAGGAACAGATCATCGGCGCCATCACGGGGGCGGCGGACCACTCCGGCCGGCCCCGCCGCCCGGCCGACTCCGAGGAGAGCTGGCCGTGACGGACGGGTACCGGGGCCGGCTCGCGGCGTACGCGGGCACGGCACGCCGGCAGCTGCGCGAGGGCGGCCTCGGGCCGGCCCCGGTGCTGCTCGCCCTCGCCGTGATCTGGGCGGTCTTCCAGAGCCTCAACGCCAACTTCCTCTCGCCGCGCAACCTGTCCGTGCTCAGCGTGGACATCGTGGGGACCGGGACGGTCGCCGTGGGGGTCGTCTTCGTCCTTCTGATCGGCGAACTCGATCTGTCGGTGGGTTCGCTGGCCGGGCTGTCGGGTGCCCTGTTCGCGACGCTGAACGTGAACCAGGGGATGCCGGAGTGGCTCGCCGTGCTCGTCGCGGTCGCGACGGGTGCCGCCGCCGGCGCCTTCCACGGGTTCGTGTACACCAAGACCGGGGTGCCCGCCTTCGTGGTGACCCTCGCGGGGCTGCTGACCTGGAACGGCCTGATGCTCTACCTGCTGGGCCCGGAGACCTCCATCGGCTTCAGCGGGGAAGGGCTGGTCGCCGCGCTGACCGGCCGGTATTTCGGCACCGCGGGCGCCACCTGGGGCCTGGCCGCGGTCGGCACGGCGTGCTACCTCGTCGCCGGCCTGCGCGACGGCAGGCGGCGCGCCGGCCTCGGGCTGCCGCACCGGCCGACGGGCGAGATCTGCGTCCGCAGCGCGCTGCTCGCCGTGGTCGCCTTCGCCGCCGCGTTCGTCCTGTCCCGCTTCGAGGGGCTGCCCCTCGCCCTCCTGGTCTTCCTCGTGGTCCTCGTGTGCTCGGACCTGTTGCTGCGCCGCACCTCGTACGGGCGGCAGGTGCTCGCCCTCGGCGGTGGCGCGGAGGCGGCCCTGCGCGCCGGGGTCTCGGTGGCGCGGGTACGGGTCTCGGTGTTCCTGGTGTCCGGGGCGCTGGCCGCGGTCGGCGGGCTGTTCGTCGCCTCCCGGCTCACCTCGGCGACCCCGGTGCCCGGCTCCGGCATGCTGCTGGTCAACGCGATCGCCGCCGCCGTCATCGGCGGTACCAGCCTCTTCGGGGGCCACGGCTCGACCTGGTCGGCGCTGCTGGGCGTCCTCGTCATCCAGTCGATCGCCTCGGGCATGGCGCTCCTGGGCGTCCAGCCCGCGGTCCAGTTCATGATCACCGGCGCCGTCCTGCTGATCGCGGTGGTCTCCGACGCCCTCACCCGCCCTGGAGCGACCCCCCGGGAACGGGCGTAGCGAGCACACGGCCGAGGTCATGCCTCTGACGATGTGCGAGGTGGGGAGCCGGGGGCGGCAGACTCGGGGCGTCGGTCCGGCGGCCGAGGTGGCGACGAGGGTCGGGGTTCGGGTGTGGTCCGGATCACGGGAAGGGGGTGGGGCGTGCCGGACAGCTCAGTGACGTGAGCACACATATGCGTACCCGGGTACGGGCCGGGGAGCCGAGCGCGTTCGCGGAGCTGTTCGACAGCTACTCGCGCGCCGTCTACAACCACGCCTTCCGGCTGACCGCCGACTGGTCGGTGGCCGAGGACGTGATGGCCGCGACCTTCCTGGAGGCGTGGCGGCTGCGCGACCGCGTCGACCCCGAGGGCGGTTCGCTGCGCCCCTGGCTGCTGGGCATCGCCACCAACACCGCCCGCAACCAGTTCCGCAGCAACCGCCGGTACCGGGCCGCCGCGAACGCCGCGGCGGCGGCACAGCTGTCGGTGCCCGACCACGCGGACGAGGTGGCCGACCGCGTCGACGACGGGCACCGCCTCGCCGCCGCCCTGACCGCCCTGAGCAGACTCCGCAGGCCCGAGCGCGAGGTCGTCACGCTCTGTCTGGGCGAGGGCCTCGACTACGAGGCGGCGGCGGAGGCGCTCGGCATCCCCGTCGGCACCGTGGCCTCCCGGCTCTCCCGCGCCCGCCGGAAGCTGCGTGACCTCACCGGTCCCGCGCCGGCCGGGCCACTGCCCGAAAAAACTCGCGGAATCCGGGAAGCCGGCCGCCGCTCCCGACAGACAAGAGGTGATCACACCCACGTGATCCGGCCCGCACAGGAAGGACGACGATGACCGTGCACACCTCCCGGAACCACCCGGCCGAGGGCGACGGCGGCGCCGAGCTGCTGTCCGCCACCGCGCGGGACCTGCCGCCGGGCCGCCACCAGTTCCACAAGGAGCGACTGATGGCCCAGATCCACGACATGCGGCAGACGGAGCGGACCACGCCCCCCGCACCGGAGCGGCGCCGCCGGTTTCCCCGTCCGGCGATCGCCCTGCCGCTGACGGCGGCCGGGCTCGCGGCGGCGGTCGTCGCCGGAGTGACCCTCACCGGCCACGACGGCAACGGCGTGCGGGACGCCGGCCCGGCCCTCACCACCACCGTCGGCGCGGCCACCACCAAGGGCGTCACCCGGCTGCTCGACCAGATCTCCCTGGCCGCCACCGAGACCTCGGCCTCCCGCCCCACCGTCCGGCCCGGCCAGTACATCTACATCGAGTCCAAGTCGGCCGACAGCTACGTCCGCACCGTCGACGGCACGTCCTCCCTGGCCGGCCACCCGCTGCACACGCGGCAGGTCTGGAAGTCCCCGGACGGCACCAAGGGCTGGCTGATCGACCCTGCCGTCAACAAGAGCCCCGAGGGCGAGACCCTGTCCCTCCCGGACGAGCAGGGCAACACCCCGAAGCCGTCCCTGAACGGCCCGTCGTACGACTACCTCACCAAGCTCACCACCGACCCCGACAAGCTGCTCGCCAAGATCTACAAGGAGACGAAGGGCCAGGGGAACTCCCCCGACCAGGAGGCGTTCACCACCATCGGCGACCTCCTCGGCGAGAGCTACCCGCCGGCGGAGCTGTACCCGGCGCTCTTCAAGGCCGCCGCGAAGATCCCCGGTGTCGTCGTGGTCGACGACGCGACGGACGCGGTGGGCCGGCACGGTGTGGCGGTGGCCCGGCTCGACGAGACCAGCGGACAGCGCGAGGAGTGGATCTTCGACAGCAAGAGCCACGTCTTCCTCGGTGAGCGCTCGGTCCAGGTGCGCAGGAACAGCGGCGCCGACGGTCTGATCACGCCCGGCACCGTCGTCTTCACCACCGCGATCCTCGAACGCACGGTCGTGGACGGCATCAGGCAGACCCCCGCCGCGACGTCCTGACCGCCGGAGGGGCCGTCCGCGGGGCAGGGGGACCGCTCGCCGGCGGTTGAGCGGACAAGGACACGGCGGGATCCTTGGAGCGGGTGCGGGTACCCGGACACCCGGAGGCACCATGGACGCACGCGTACCGGAGGACCTGGCGGTCGTGGTCGACGCCGGCGGGGCGGTCCTCGTGTGGAGCGCGGGCGCCCGGCAACTGCTCGGTTACGAAGCCACCGAGGTCGTCGGCCGGCCGGCCCGGTCCCTGCTCGCCGGGCGCCTGCCCCCGTCCGCGCGCCGCCACCTCGCCGCCGGGCACCGCTGGTCCACCGAGGTGGCGCTGCGGCACCGCGACGGCGACCGGGTCGTCGTACGCCTGCAGGGCACCCCGCTGACCGCCGGGGCCGACCGGCCGCTCTGGCTGGTCACCGGCGCGGCGCGGACGACCGTTTCCGGACGCGGCGAGGCGGGCGCGGCGGCCCTGTGGGACCTCACGCTGGCCCAGCTGCCGATGCCGGTGGCGATCTACGACCGGGACGCCCGGCTCGTCACCGCCAACGAGGCCATGACCCGCATCATGGGCCTGTCCGTCGCGGAGATGCGCGGCCTGACCCTGCGGGAGATCGAGGCCGGGCCGCCCTTCGACGAGTACGACCGGCTGCAGCGGGAGGTGCTGCGCACCGGCCGGACGGTCTTCCACGAGCAGCACGGCCAGGCGCCCGGCGAGACCCGCGAGCACGCCTGGTCGATGTTCTTCTCCCCGCTGAAGGACGAGACCGGCGCGGTGCAGGGCCTGTCCGCGGTCGTCTTCGACACCACCGAGCACTACTGGGCCCGCCGCCACCTGGCCGTCCTCAACGATGCGAGCGTGCGCATCGGCAGCACCCTGGACGTGGGGCGGACCGCCGACGAACTGGCGGAGGTGGCCGTCGGCCAGTTCGCCGACTACGTCACCGTCGACCTGCTGGAGTCCGTCGCCCTGGGCGACGAGCCGGAACCGCTGCCGCCGGGCCGGTCCCTGACCGTACGCCGTACCGCGCAGCGGTCGGTCCTGCCGGGCTGCCCGGAGTCGGCGGCCGCCCCGGGCGAGCCGGTCCACTACCCGGCGGACACGCCCCCGATGTGGGCCCTGACCGGCGGCCGGGCCACCCGCAACAGCCCCGGCGACCCCGGCATGCGGGAGTGGATCGCCGCCTCCCAGGCCCGCGCCGACGCCGTCGCCCGGCACATGATCCACTCGGTGCTGTTGGTGCCGTTGCGCGCCCGGGGCGTCACCCTGGGCCTGGTCCACTTCGTGCGGCACCGTACGCCCGAGTCCTTCACCGAGGACGACCAGCGGCTCGCGGAGGAGATCGTCGCGCGGGCCGCGGTGAGCGTGGACAACGCCCGCCGCTACACCCGCGAGCGCCGTACCGCCCTCGCGCTCCAGCGGAGTCTGCTGCCGGGGCCGCCGCCGGGCCTGGCGGCCACCGAGGTGGCGTACCGCTATCTGCCCTCGGGCTCGGGCACGGACGTCGGCGGCGACTGGTTCGACGTGATCCCGTTGTCCGGCGCCCGGGTCGCCCTGGTGGTCGGCGACGTGGTCGGCAACGGCGTCGGCGCGTCCGCGACGATGGGGCGCCTGCGTACGGCGGTACGGACCCTCGCGGACGTGGACCTGGCCCCCGACGAACTCCTGACCCAGCTGGACGACCTGGTCATCCGCCTCGACCCCGAGGAGACTCCGGTGTTCCCCGGCCGCCCGCAGACACCGCCGGTCGGGGCCGCCGGAGCCCCGGGGGGAGCCGGTGGAGTGGGGGCGGGTGAGGCGGGGGCGGCGCTGGGGGAGGTCGGTGCGACCTGTCTCTACGCCGTCTACGACCCGGTGAGCCGCCGCTGCACCATGGCCAGGGCCGGGCATCCGCCGCCGGCCCTGGTCACCCCCGACGGCCACGTGCGCTTCCTCGACCTCCCGGCCGGACCCCCGCTCGGCCTCGGCGGTCTCCCCTTCGAGTCCGTCGAGATGGCCCTGCCGGAGGGCAGCCTGCTCGCCCTCTACACCGACGGTCTGGTCGCGACCGCCGACCACGACATCGAGGTGGGCCTGAACCTGCTCCGCGGGGCCCTCGGCGGCCCGGCCATGCCCCTGGAGGACATGTGCGACCAGGTACTGCGCACGGTCCTGACCGACCGCCCCGCCGACGACATCGTGCTCCTCCTGGCCCGCACGTCCGCCCTCGACCCCGCGAAGGTCCGCACCTGGCAGCTCCCGCAGCACCCGGCGGCGGTCGCCGGGGCCCGCAAGATGGCCGGCGAGCAGCTGGCGGCCTGGGGGCTGACGGACGCGGCCTTCGCCACGGAACTGATCGTCAGCGAACTGGTCACCAACGCGGTCCGCTACGGCGAAGGCCCCATCGCCCTGCGCCTGATCCGCGACGCGTCCCTGATCTGCGAGGTGTCCGACGGCAGCAACACCGCCCCCCATCTGCGCCGCGCCCGGGTCTACGACGAGGGCGGCCGGGGCCTGCTCCTGGTCGCGCAGCTCTCGGAACGCTGGGGCACCCGCCAGACCCCCACCGGCAAGACGATCTGGGCGGAACAGACGCTCCCCGCGTCCCTGTGACCTACCGCGCCGGTGGCGGTTCCGGGCGCAGCGAGTCGACCGCGGCGGTCACCACGGCACTGGCGACGAACGTCCCCACCATCACCAGCATCACCCCCACCATGAACTGCCCGCTCGCGTCGTCCGACCAGTCGGCGTAGGCGGCGACGGTCAGGCCCACGGCGGTACCGCCGACGGCACCGGCCCGGTGTCCCCGGGCGGCGGCGCCCACCACCACCGCCAGCAGGGTCGTCCCGAGCCCCAGGACCTGCCACATCTCGTACGGCCCGCTCGTCGTCCCGTCGGCCCGCACGTCGTACCGCTGGTCCCACCCCAGCCACGCCGCCCAGGCCGCCACCGACATCGCGGCCTGCACCAGCACCGACACCACCGCCCGTGAAACGGGCCCGCGCATTCCCTCAGCCATACGCCCAGGATTCCGGCCGCCCTGAACCGCCGAACAGAGTGCGCGTACTCAGACCGGACCGAGTAGCTGCCCCGTCTCTCGATCAACTCTGCTAGTACCTGTGGATGTTCACTCACTCGGCGACAGGAGAGCGCCATGCCCGAGCAGTTCCCGCCCGTCGAACCGTACGCCCACGGGCTCCTGGAGGTCGGTCGGCGGCTCCTGGGGCTCCACCCTGATCCTCGCCTATGCCGAACGCCACCCCGAGCGGGTCTCGGAGATCGTCATCGCGGGTGTCACCATGACCCGGCCGGAGGAGACGGACTGGCTCTACCGCGGGGTCGGCCGTCTGCTCCCCGGCCCCTGGGAGGCCTTCCGCGACGCCCTGCCGGCCGCCGACCGCGACGGTGATCTCGTCGCCGCCTACGACAGGCTGCTGAACAGCCCTGACGACGCGGTCCGGGCCGCGGCCGTCCGCGCGTGGGCCACCTGGGAGGACGCGGTCATCGCCCACGAGACACTGGGCAATCCCGGTGCGTACAGCAACCGGCCCGACGACGCCCTGGTGGCCTTCGTCCGCATCTGCGCGCACTACTTCTCCCACGACGCCTGGCTCAAGGACGGTCAACTGCTGCGGGACGCCCACCGGTTGGCCGGTATCCCCGGGGTCCTGATCCACGGCCGTCTCGACATCGGGAGCCCGCTGAAGACGGCGTGGGAACTGGCCAGGGCCTGGCCCGACGCGGAACTCAAGGTGATCGACGACTCGGGCCACACCGGCAGCCCCACGATGCGGAACACGATCCTGGCGGCCCTCGCACGGTTCGGGGAGGGGTCGGGGGTGACGGAGAGCCGAGGGTGACGGGGATGACGGGGGGCGGGGTTGCACGCCGACGAGGCGTCGGGTCGATGCCCAGATCGAGGGAGTCGGCGGCAAGGAAGGACCTCGGGCGGGGGCGTCGAGTCCAGCTTCGAGCAGTGCTTCGAGTCGGCCTGCCGGAATAGCCGCCGTGCGGCCCCACGTTGTCCCGATCATGACGACGAACGCGCCACGCCCCGAGGTACTGCGCTACACCGCCTTCTCCAGCACCCCCGACGGCGGCAACCCCGCCGGGGTCGTACTGGACGCGACCGGCCTGGACGACGGCGACATGCTGGCCATCGCCGCCGAGCTCGGGTACTCGGAGTCCGCGTTCCTGACCGCGCCCCCGGAGGGCCTGGCCGACGGGGCGCAACGGGCCTACCGCATCCGTTACTTCAGCCCCAGGGCCGAGGTGCCGTTCTGCGGGCACGCCACGATCGCGACCGCCGTGGCCCTCGCCGAGCGGACGGGCCCCGGCGAGCTGGTGTTCGCCACCCCCGCCGGCACGGTCCCGGTGACGGTGACCGAGGAGGGCGGCGCGATCCGGGCCACGCTCACCAGCGTCGAGCCGCACACCGAGGAGATCTCCGCCGCCGACCTCACGGAGGCGCTGGCCGCGCTCGGCTGGCCGGCCGCCGATCTCGACCCCGCCTTCCCGCCCCGCGTCGCGTTCGCCGGCGCCCGCCATCTCGTGCTCGCGGCCGCGACCCGGGCCCGCCTCGCCGACCTCGCCTACGACTTCGCGCGCCTCGAAGCCCTGATGCACCGCCTGGACCTGACCACGGTCCAACTGGTGTGGCGGGCGTCGGCCACCGTCTTCCACGTCCGGGACCCCTTCCCGGTCGGCGGGGTCGTCGAGGACCCGGCGACCGGCGCCGCGGCCGCCGCGTTCGGCGCGTACGCCCGTGAGTTGGGCCTGGTGCCCGAGGACGCGGTCCTCACCCTGCACCAGGGCGAGGACCTGGGCCGCCCCGGCGAGCTCACGGTCACCCTGCGCGCGGACGACCCCCGCGTCCGGGTGAGCGGCACCGGCGCCCGCATCGGCTGAGGGCCGCCCCTGCCCCGTCCCGACAGCGGGACGGGGCACGAGTCACCTACCCGGTCACCAGCCCCAGGGCCGACGCCAGTTCCCGGTACGCCGGGAGGGGGTCGGTGTTGTCAGGGTGGACGAGTTGGAGGGCCACGTGGTCGGCGCCCGCGTCGAGGTGGGCCCGTAGGCCCTGCGCCACCTGGGCCGTGGTGCCGTGCAGGATCAGCGCGTCGAAGAGGCGGTCGCTGCCGCCGTTCGCGAAGTCGGTGTCATCGAAGCCCAGGCGGCGCAGGTTGCTGACGTAGTTGCCCAGCCCCAGGTACATGCCGAGCGTGGCGTCACCGATGGCGCGGGCCCGGGTACGGTCGGTCTCCAGGACCACCTTCTGCTCGGGGGCCAGCAGCGGTCCCGCACCCAGGGTCCCGCGCGCCTGCCGGGTGTGTTCGGGGGTGACGAGGTAGGGGTGCGCGGCCGCCGTGCGCGCGCCGGCCAGGCGCAGGACGCGGGGGCCGAGCGCCGCCAGCGCCCGGCGTGCCACCGGTACGCCACCTTCGTCGAGGACGTCCAGGTAGTCGTTCAGCGCCTGGTACGGCCGTACGAACTCCTTGGTCGCCTCGGGGTGTCCGGCGCCGACGCCCAGCAGGAAGCGGTCCGCGTGACGTTCGGCGATGCGCCGGTACGCGCGGGCGACCCGGTCCGCCGGGTTGGACCAGATGTTCACGATGCCGGTGGCGACCACCAGCCGTTGCGTGGCGTCGAGGAGACGTTCGACCACCGCCAGGTCCGGGTCGGTCACGTTGCCGAGCCAGAGGGTGCCGTAGCCGAGCCGTTCCACCTCGACGGCCACCTCGGGCCCGGCCTTCGTCGAGAGGCGCCAGACACCGACGGCACCAAGGTCGATCTTGTCCGTGATCTCGGTCATACGATGCACAACCGGAGCGTCCTGACGCGTATTCCGTCAGCCTGAACGATCACATCTCTGAATTTTCTTTACATCCATGAAACTTGACGCGCCCACAACACGCTTCTAGCTTCGCTTAGAAAGCGCTTACCGCGCCCTCCGGAATGCATCCGAACGGAGACAACGATGCACGTGAGACCAGTCATCACGGCCGTCGGCCTGGTCGCCGGCACGCTCGTGGCGTTGTCCGGCACGCCCGCACAGGCCGCGTCCACGGTGCTGTACGTGTCGCCGAGCGGCACCGACAGCGCGGCCGGCACCCAGTCCGCGCCGACCACGCTCACCTCCGCGATCAGCCGGATCGCCGCCGGCGGCACGATCTACGTGCGCGGCGGGACGTACAACTACTCCGCCACGGTGACCATCCCGGCCGGCTCCGACGGGACCGCCGGCGCCCGCACCACGCTCTCCGCCTACCCCGGCGAGACCCCGGTGTTCAACTTCTCCGCGCAGAGCGAGAGTTCGACCAACCGGGGCATCCAGCTGTTTGCCAACTACTGGCACCTGTACGGCCTGACGGTCGAGCACGCCGGTGACAACGGGATCTACGTCGGCGGCAGCAACAACGTCGTCGAGCGGACGGTCACCGCGTACAACCGGGACACCGGCCTCCAGCTCGGCCGGATCTCCGCCACCACACCCAGCAGCGCGTGGCCCGCGAACAACCTGATCGTCAGTTCCGAGTCGCACGACAACGAGGACAGCGGCGGCGAGAACGCGGACGGGTTCGCGTCGAAGCTGACCACCGGCACCGGGAACGTCTTCCGGTACGACGTCTCGCACAACAACATCGACGACGGCTGGGACCTGTACACGAAGACCGACACCGGCGCGATCGGCCCGGTCACCATCGAGTACTCGCTCTCCTACGGCAACGGCACCCTGACCGACGGCACGCAGAACGCCAACGGCGACCGCAATGGCTACAAGCTCGGCGGCGACGCCATCGCCGTCAACCACGTGGTGCGGCACGACATCGCGTACGGCAACGGGCACCACGGGTTCACCTACAACAGCAACCCCGGCACGATGGCCGTCTCGAACAACGTGGGCATCGACAACGCCGAGCGCAACTTCTCCTTCGACAAGGGCACCTCGGTGTTCCGCACCAACACCTCGTGCCGGTTCTCCGTCAGCGGCTCGAACGACAAGACCGTCGGCGACGTCGACAGCTCCAACCAGTTCTGGACGGGTACGAACGGCTCCCGCTGCTCCTCCTACGCGGGCGCCCTCGGCTGGTCCTTCGCCTCCAGCGGCAAGCTGAACGTCACCTTCGGCGGCAGCGTCGTGAACCCGTAGTCCGGCACCGCCCCGGGTGTCCACACCCTGTGGACACCCGGTCCGCCCGGGGGGCCGTCCCGATCGGTTCCGGCCAAGAATTTTCAAGCGAAGATTTGAACTGACCATAAGAAAGTCATTAGTGTCTGTTGCCCCGAACCTCTGCTCGGAAGGAGTTCGCCTCCGTGGCGTCCCACCGTCGTCCCAAGCAGCCGAGCCGTGCTCGGGTCACCGTGCTCACCTCCGCCGCCGCTGCCGCCGTGGCCCTCTCCGCCCAGGCGGCCAACGCGGCGCCCAGCGAGAAGCCGAGCAAGAACGAGGTCAAGTCCCGTGTGGACAAGCTCTACGAGGAGGCCGAGCAGGCCACCGAGAAGTTCAACGGGGCCAAGGAGAAGCAGGAGAAGCTGCAGAAGCAGATATCCGCGCTGCAGGACTCGGTCGCACGCGGCCAGGACGAACTGAACGAACTGCGCGACGGCATCGGCTCCATGGCCACCGCCCAGTACCGCAGCGGCGGCCTCGACCCGTCCCTCCAGCTCTTCCTCTCCTCCGACCCGGACAGCTACCTCGACAAGGCGTCCACGCTGGACCAGTTGAGCAGCCAGCAGGTCGAGACGCTGAAGAAGATCCAGGCGAAGCAGCGGGAACTGGCCCAGGAGCGCGCCGAGGCGTCCGGCAAGCTGAAGGACCTGGCCGCCACCCGCACCGAACTCGGCCAGAAGAAGAAGGAGGTTCAGGCCAAGCTCGCCGCGGCGCAGAAACTGCTCAACAGCCTCACCGCCGCCGAGAAGGCCGCCCTCGCCGCCGAGCAGGACCGCGCCAGCCGCTCCTCCAGCGCGCGCGTGGACCTCGGCGGCGACACCTCCGCCACCGGCAGGGCCGCCGCCGCCTTCGCCGCCGCCAGGACCAAGATCGGCACCCCGTACGTGTACGGCGCCACCGGCCCGTCCTCCTACGACTGCTCGGGCCTGACGTCCTGGGCCTACGCGCAGGCCGGCGTCTCCATCCCGCGCACCTCCGAGTCGCAGGCGACCATCGGCACCAAGATCTACTCGGCCTCGCAGCTCCAGGTCGGCGACCTCGTCTTCTTCTTCAACGACCTGCACCACGTGGGCCTGTACGCGGGCAACGGGCAGATCCTGCACGCCCCGCGCACCGGCACGGTCGTCCGCTACGAGTCGATGAGCACCATCGGCGGCCCGTTCATGTTCGGCGTCCGCGTCTGACCGGGGTCGAACCACAGCGCCCCGTAGGGGCGCTGGGGGCACCCCCGGCCGGAGGCTGGGGGAGGAACGGGGCGCTTTTTGCTCAGGCCTCTGTTTCGGGGCGGCCGTCCGTCGCCCACAGGGTGTGGAAGGTGCCCTCCCGGTCCGTCCGCCGGTAGGCGTGCGCGCCGAAGTAATCGCGCTGGCCCTGGAGGAGGGCCGCCGGGAGGCGGTCCGCGCGGAGCGTGTCGTAGTGGGCGAGGGCCGCCGAGAACGCCGGGACCGGGACGCCCCGGCGGGTCGCGGACGCGACCGTCTCGCGCCACGGCACCTGCGCGTCCGCGATCTCCTGCGCGAACTCCCCCTCCGCGAGCAGGCTCACCAGGTCGGGGTCGGCCCCGTAGGCCGCGCGGATCCGGTCCAGGAAGGACGCCCGGATGATGCAGCCGCCCCGCCAGATCCGCGCCACCGCACCGAGGTCGATCTTCCAGCCGTACTCGGCGGCGGCGTCCTGGATCATCGTCCAGCCCTGGTCGTAGGCGATGACCTTCGACGCGTACAGGGCGTGCTCGACACGGGACGCGAAGCGGTCGGCCTCGGTCGCGCTGAGCGGTGGCGTGGTCCCGCCGGGCAACCCGGCGTAGGCGGACCGCAGTTCACGGCGCCCGGAGGCCGCGCGGGCGAACGTCGCCTGGGCGATGGCGGTGACCGGCGAGGCCAGGTCCAGCGCGGTCTGCACGGTCCAGCGCCCGGTCCCCTTCTGCCCGGCCGCGTCGGCGACCACGTCGACGAAGGGGGCCCCGGTCGCGGCGTCGACGTGGCCGAGGACGTCGGCCGTGATCTCGATGAGGTAGGAGCCGAGCCGACCGCCGTTCCACTGGCGGAAGATGTCCGCGATCTCGGCCGGCGTGTATCCGCCCACCTGCCGCAGCAGGTCGTAGGCCTCGGCGATGAGCTGCATGTCGGCGTACTCGATGCCGTTGTGGACCATCTTCACGAAGTGCCCGGCGCCGTCGGCGCCGACGTGCGTGCAGCACGCCTCGCCGCCGACCTTGGCGCTGATGTCCTCGAACATCGGCCCGAGGACGGCGTACGACTCGACGGACCCGCCCGGCATGACGGCGGGCCCGTGCAGCGCGCCCTCCTCGCCGCCGGACACCCCGACGCCCACGAAGTGCAGCCCCTTCTCGCGCAGGGCGGCCTCGCGGCGGCGGGTGTCGGCGAAGTGGGCGTTGCCGCCGTCGATGACGATGTCACCGGGTTCGAGGAGCGGGACGAACTCGTCGATGACGGCGTCGGTGGCCGCGCCCGCCTGCACCATGATCATGAGGCGGCGGGGGCGTTCGAGGGCGGCGACGAACTCCGCGGCGCTCTCCGCGCCGACGAACGTGCCCTCGTGCCCGTACTCGTCGAGCAGCGCACGGGTCCGGGCGGGCGTGCGGTTGTGGACGGCGACCGGGTAGCCGTGCCGGGCGAAGTTCCGGGCCAGGTTGCGGCCCATCACGCCCAGGCCGGTCACGCCGATGGCTGCGGATGCGTTCACGGGGGACTCCGATCTGCGGTCGAACGCTGACGTGCCCGGAGGTACGGGCGGACGGTGGGCGTCCGTTCAGACCGGGCCGGTGTCTCGCACAAAGTTCGAAGATGTCCGCACCGCCCGCACCGCCGTGCCGCAACGGACAGACTGCCCCTCATGGCTCGTCTGAGGTTCGTCCTGGTCACCGCGCTGGTCGCCCTCCTGCTGCTGCCCGTCTCCCGCCCGGAGACCCCGCGCGCCCCCGCCCCCGGCCCCTTCGGGGCGTACCTCGGCTACGGCGCCGACGGCGTGCGCCGGGTGCGCGCGCTCGGCGCGTGGCTGGGCCGCGACGAACCGCGCGTCGGGCACACGTACCTGCCCGGTGACGTGTGGCCGAACATCGAGGGCGCCCCCGGCTTCGTCCGGCTGTGGGCGCGCTGGCGGCGGGCCGAACCGGACCGGCTGCTCGTCCTCAACGTGCCGATGCTGGAACGGACGGAGGAGCACCTGCCGGACGCCGAGGTCCGCCGCGAACTGCGACTCGGGGCGGCCGGGTCGTACGACGGCCACTTCCGGGCGCTGGCCCGGCGGCTGGTGGCGGTCGGCGCGCCGGACACCGTCATCGTCCTCGGCTGGGAGATGAACGGGGTGACGTACACCCACCGCTGCGGCCCCGACCCGGCCGCCTGGAAGGCGTACTGGGTGCGGATCGTCACCGCGATGCGGTCGGTGCCGGGCCGGCGGTTCCGTTTCGACTTCGCGCCCGACCGGGGCCGGGACGCGGTCCCCTGGACCCGGTGCTACCCCGGGGACCGGTACGTCGACATCATCGGGATGGATGCCTACGACGCCCCGCGCGGGCTCTCCTTCCCGGAGCAGGTGGCGGAGCCCTACGGGCTGCGGGCCCAGGTCGACTTCGCCCGGGCCCACGGCAAGCCCGTCTCGTACCCGGAGTGGGGGCTGTACGAGAACGGGGACGACCCCGCGTACCTGCGGGGCATGCTGGACTGGTTCGCGAGCGCCCGGCCGGTGTACCAGACCCTCACGGACTACTGCCCGCACGGGGTCTGGGGGTGCCGCGGCAACCCCAGGTCCACGGCCGTGTACCGGTCCCTGATGAGGAGATAGGCGCGTCAGGAGGAGCCGGCGCTGGACGGGCCGAAGAACTCGATCTCGGCGATGGCGACCTGGGTCTCGGCCGATGCCTGGTACGACGACTCGATCGTGAAGCGGACCGAGACGACGTCCGCCGCGCGGAAGCCGCGGGTCTGACCGCCGGCCGTCTGGTCCAGGACCAGCTCGCGGTCCTCGGTCCTTCCGTCGGCCGTCTTGATCGTCGCCTTCAGCCGGTGCGGCAGCGCCGACTTCTTGAGCTGGTCGAAGTGGGTCGACTCGCCCGAGGTGAAGATGACGTTGAGCAGGCGGGTCGGCTCGTCGAAGCGGGCCTCGATCCACTCGCCCTGGCCGGACTGCGTCACACCCGGGCCCCACCAGGTGTTGTTCAGCTTGTCGAAGGCCAGGTCCGGCTTGTGGCCCGCGTACGAGCGGGAGGCGCTGACGCGGTCCGGGGGGACCTGGACGCGCTTGGCGAAGTGGTCGCGGGTGGCGCTGATCGCCTTCGGCGTGTTGACCGCCAGGACCGCGACGGCGGTGAGGATGAGGGCCACGCCGATCCAGGTGAGGACGCGGTCGAAGGTGCGGCGGAGGCGGGGGCGGTCGCCCGCCCACGGGGTCTCGCGGTTGCGGAAGTCGAGGATGCGGCGCCACCACGGGCGGGGGGCCGACGGGGAGGTGTCGGGGTGGCCGGCCATGGGCATGGCGCAGCGGGTGCAGAAGTGGCGGTCGGGGCGGTTGGGGGTGGCGCACCAGGGGCAGGGGGTGCCGCCGTGGGCGCCGAGGTCTTCGCCGGGGGCGCGGACGGAGGTGGGGCGTTGGGGGGTGGGGCGGCCGGGGAGGACGGGGGAGACGGTGGAGGGGGCCGGGGTGGGGGTGGGTTCCGCCACCGGGATGAGCAGGCGCCGTGCCCGGTCGTGGGCGTCGTCGCCTTCGGCGGGCGGGGTCTGCGGGGGGTGCGAAGGCTGCGTCGTCTCGTCGGTGGCTTGCGGTGTGGGGACGGTGGGGGCGTCGGGGGTGGTGGGGGTGGTGGGGGTGGTGGGGTCCGTGCGGGTGGGTTGTGGCTGGTCGCGCAGTTCCCCGCGCCCCTGAAGGGGCGCTGTCGTGGCCGTACCCGACGAGTCGGCGTGGTCCTGAAGGGGTGCTGTCGTGGCCGTACCCGACGAGTCGGCGTGGTCCTGAAGGGGTGCTGTCGTGGCCGTACCCGACGAGTCGGTGTGGTCCTGGCGGGGGGCTGTCGGCGGCGCGGCTTCCTGGGTGTCGGGGGGTGCCGTTGCGGTTGCCGTTGCCGTTGCCGGGGTTCGGATCTCCCGTTGGGGGAGGCCGGTGCCGCCGTCGCGGCGGGTGAAGGCGTCCCAGCCCGGGGGCGGGGTGGTGGAGTTCGACGCCGCGGCCGGGGTGTCCCGGTTGCCGGTCCAGCTCAGGACCCCTCCGCAGGCGTCGCAGAAGGACTGGCCCGGTTCGGCGACCGTGCCGCACTCCGTGCAGTTCTGGGTGGTCGTCATCGCTACGGGGTCCTTTCGGCGGACGGGGAAGAAGCGGTCACCTGGACCGTGTAGGGCATGTGGGCGGGGCGGGCAGCGGCCACGAGGCGTTCCAGGCGGACCTCGTCGGCCGGGGTGGGCGCGGGCAGCGTGAGGTGGACGTGCAGGTGGGGGCGCGGGGCGCCGGGGAACGCGCCGAGCGGGCGGGCGCTCCAGGTCGCGCCGCCGCTCTCGGTGATCTCCGGTGCCACGCCGAACGCCAGCCGGACCGCCTCGGACAGGCCGCGCCGGGTGCCCCGGATGCGGTGCAGGTGGGCGGCCGCGGCCACCGCCGCGCGGAGCAGCGGTGCCGGTTCGGTGCCGTCCGTCTCCGCGCCGACCCAGGTGCCGAGCCACTCCGCGAAGTCCAGCGGGGCCAGCGCCGGGTCGAAGTAACTGGGCAGGCAGTCGAGGACGTTGGGGATCGGGGCGATCACGTCGTCCAGGCCGGCGACGAAGCGCAGGGCGAGGTCGTCGTCGGCGAAGACCGCGGGGAGCATCGGGCCGATGGGGGTGGAGGAGCCCAGGCCGTCGATCGAGCCTCTCAACGCGGACCTCCGGACACGTCGTCGGCCGTCGTCATTCGCCGATCACCCGGACCCGGTGGTCGTAGGAGAAGACCAGGGACGGCGCGTCCAGGTCGATGCGGTCCGTCGGGTCGCCGCGCTTGCCGGTGAGCGGGTCGGCGGGGTGCAGGACGACCTCGTCGACGAGTTCGACGCCGGGGACGCGTTGCAGCACCGCGAAGACCTCGCCGGACTGCACCGGGCGCCCGAACGGCCAACCCTTGCCGTCGGCGCCGCCGGTCAGCGGGTCGAGGTGGCGGTAGAGGGCGTCGTGGGCCTGGCGGCGGACCCGGTCGACGTCCACCCCGCGGAAGGCGTGCAGCGTGGCGACGACGGTGACGCCCTGGTAGAAGGGCGGTCCGACGGCCAGCCTGGTGCCGATCAGACGGCGTTCGTCCAGGTGCCGGGTGATGCGGTCCAACAGGGCGTCCCCGGGCACGAGTTGCTCGAAGCGCAGCCGCCCGCCCGGGTCCGCGACGGCCTGCGGGACCACCAGGACCCGTACCGCGTAGGCGCCGTGCTCGCCCTCCTCGCCCTCCAGGCAGGTGATCCGGGCGGTCTCCGGGGCGGCGCGGCGGGCCAGCTCCTCGTAGTCCCGCAGGGTCACCGCCCGCTCCTGGGCGCGCAGCGTGATCGGGGCGCGCACCTTGGCCTCGGCGACCGTCTCGCCGTCCACTCCCCCGCGCGCCGCCTCCCGGTTGACGACCTCGGAGACGTACGGGATGGAGGAGCGCAGGATCTGTACGGCCCCCCGGGCCACGTTGCCGTCCCGGCCGCCGCCGGTGCGGTAGCGGCGGGCCCGGATGACGGCGCCCTTCGCGGCCACCGCGCCGTACTGGCGCAGCGAGCCGTCCGGTTCGCGCACCGCGGGGCCGAACGCGATCTCGCCGGTGGTCGCGTCGAGCGTGATGTGCCGGTCGTACGGCCCGGAGGCCGCGAAGTGCGGGACCACCTGCCAGTCCAGCCAGCCGCCCTCACCGTCGTGCTCGGCGGTCTGCAGGAGCAGCGGCGGGGTGTCACCGACGACCGGGGCGTGGGCGAGCCGCAGCCGCTGGCCGGGCAGGCCGGTGGACTCGCCGAGGGCCTCGTCCTCGACGGTCTCCGCGTGCACCGCGCCGGTGGTGCCGCCGATGGTGCAGGCCTCGGCGAACCGGACCGTCGGGGAGGTGGTGTAGAAGGGCTGGTCGGGGTGGGGTTCGGTGACCCGGCAGCGCAGCCAGCCCGCCTCCCGGCCGCCGTTGCGGGACAGCACGTGGCCGCCGGGAACGTGCAGCACGACCTCGCCGGGCCGGTTCAGACCACCCGTGCCGTCCTGGTCGACCTCGCACTCCCGCCAGCCGTCCTCCGTCCACGCCTCCCACACCAGCGGCGGCTGCCGCGGATCCACGCCGACACCGTCGACCCTGCTGTCCAGGTCGAGCGCGACCGCGCAGTGCGGGACGGCCGCGGACAGGCCGAGCAGCATGCAGTCACCGGGGTTCGGGGACTCCGTGAAGCACAACAGGTCCTTGCCCTCGGCGAGTTCGTGGGTGAGGTCGACGACGGCCGAGCCGCGCTCCTGCTTCATCAGGTGACGCAGCGCGCTCGGCACGATCGCCAGGTCACGTTCGGTCGCGAAGACCACCGCCTCCTGGGTCTCGGTACGGCGGGTCGCCACCTCGGTGCCGACCGGCACCGGAACCGTCTCCTCCTGGGCCGCCGACAGCCAGAACGTCACCTCGGTGCGGGCCGCCGACGGCGGGAACAGCGTGATGCCGACCAGGTCCAGGAAGGCCAGGTGGTTCTTCTCCGGGACCCGGTTGAGCCGGTACACGATCTGGTCGGCCATGTGCGCGACCGTCTCCACCAGCGTGATGCCGGGGTCCGAGACGTTGTGGTCGGTCCACTCCGGCGCGCGCTGCTGGATGTAACGCTTGGCGTCGTCGACGAACTGCTGGAAGCGACGGTCGTCGAGGTTCGGGGAGGGCAGGGCCATCGGGGATCAGCGGTCGCTTTCCGAGGAGTCCGAGGAGGCGGGCGGCAGGTCCGGCTCGTCGTGGGACGGGATGACGTAGAAGGGGAAGACCAGGCTGCGCGGGTTGTTGGTGCCGCGGATCGAGTAGCGGACGTCGATCATCAGCACGCTCGGGTCGGCCCCGGTGCTGACCTCGACGTCCTCGACCTCGATCCGCGGCTCCCAGCGGTCCAGGCTGGTGTACACCTCGTGCTGGATCCGGCCTGCGGTCTGTTCGTTGACCGGCGCGAAGACCAGGTCGTGGATGGCGCAGCCGAACTCCGGGCGCATCGGGCGTTCACCGGGGGCCGTGGACAGCACGAGCCGGATGGCCTCCTCGACCTCCTTCTCGCCGCTGACCAGGGCGATACCGCCGGTGGGGCCGATCCGCAGCGGGAAGGACCAGCCCGAGCCCACGAACTGTTCTGCCATCAGCTCCGCACCCGCCCCTCGGCGAGGACCTCGTGCCCGCTCATGCCGGGATCACCATCACCGTCAGTCCGCCCATCATCAGGTTGCCGAGGACCGGCACCTCGGGGGCCTGGATCGCCACGGTGGCCAGGGAGCTGATCGCGACGGCGGCGTTGCCGCGCAGCGACAGGGCCGCGTTCGCCATCAGGTTCACGGCGGCGGCGTTCACGGAGACCGCGCCCGCGGGGGACTTGATGTCGACGAGTTCCGCGCTCTGCAGGGAGAGCGGTCCGCCGCTCCTGATGCTGAGCGCGCCGCCCGCCTTCAGGGACAGGTTCGCGCCGGCCTCGACCGACACCGACCTGCTGCCCTTGATGGAGACGCTGCCCTTGCTGTCCACGGTGATCTCGGTCTTCTGCCGGTCGAGGTGGACGGTCAGCTTGTCGTCGCCGCTGGCCAGCCGGACGCCCTGTTTGCGGCCCCGCTGGTCGAGCAGGTCCATCCGGTTGCCGACGCGGTCGGAGATCGTGTGCCGGGTGGCGCGGCCGCGCATCCCGTCGTGCAGCGGTACGTCCCTGACCCTGGTCGGCTTGTCCTTGCCGTTGTAGAGGCCGCCGATGACGTACGCGTGGTCGAGGGCGCCCCGGTCGAAGGCGACCAGCACCTCGTCGCCGACGTCCATCGGGAACACCCCGCCGCCGCGCACCCCGCCCATCTGCACGGTCCGCGTCCAGTCGCTGACGTAGGTGTCGTCGAGCCAGGGGAACTTGATCTTCACCCGGCCCTGCTGGAGCGGGTCCTGCACGTCGGTGACGAGCGCCGGGGCCACACTGAGCTGCCGGTCGGAACCGGCGTCGGTGCCCCCGCCGCCCGAGGCCACCCCGTACAGCGACCGCCACTGCCGGCCGCTGACCGTCACCCAGGTCTCGTAGTGCTTGGCGTCGCCGAAGACGTGCCGTACCGAGGTCACCGTGTACTTGCCGGCGAAGGGCGTGCCGACGTCCTTGAGCGCCACCGGCACCCCGGGCCGCAGCTGCGGGTTGCCCCGGACGATCACCTCGACCTCCGCGAACCCGCTCGTCACGTCGTCGGAGAGGGCGTCGGCCGCGAACTTCACCTCGGACTGCTTGTCGTAGGGGGTGCGGGTCTCGACCAGCTTGGCCGCCGGGAACTTTGCGTAGGCGTCGCCGGGGGTGGCGCCGATGCTGTACGCCTTGTTCCCGTTGGCCTTCGAGGTCGCGGTGAGCGTCTTCTTCGTCGTCACGTCCCAGCCGCGGGACTCGACGGTGGCGACCTGGTCGGCGGCGGTCACCGCGGAACGCAGCCGCAGGATGTCGTGCCCGGCCTCCAGGACGAAGGGGCTCTTGTCGCCGTCCGTGCTGGTCGAGGGCGCCCCGGAGGCGTCCTTCGGCTTCACGAACTGGAACTTGCCCTTCGCGTCGACCGACATGACCATCTCGTTCTCGTCGGCGAGCCGCGCGAGGAACTCCCAGTCGGTGACGTTGCTCTGGCTGATGAACTCGTAGACGGTCTTCGTCGCGTCGATCCGTCCGATCGGCACCCCGTCCTGCCCGGCCAGCTTGCGGGCGATGTCGGAGGCCGTCTGGTTGCGGTAGGCGACCACCCGGCGCTGGCGCATCAGCCGGAAGCCGTTGTCGTAGCCGCGGATCACGGCGTAGCTGCCGGTGCCGTCGTACTCGGCCTCCATGGCGGTGACCTCGCCGGTCAGCAGCGGGCCCGCGGTGTCCAGGCCGTCGGACATCGGGGTGAGCACCACCTCGCTGCCGAACTTGACGCCCAGGTCGCCGAAGAGCTTGCGGTCCTTGTCGCGGAAGGTCAGGTGGAAGGCGGCGGGCACCCCGACACCCTGGTCCACATGGGCCTCGACCAGCGCGGACCCCCACACCGGATCGGACTTCAGGTCCTTCCCGTCGACGGTGACCTTGATGATGTTCGAATAGGCGTACTTGACCATCAGCGCCGCACCTCCTCGGCGGCGGGCAGCACGAGTTCCGTGCCGGTGGGCAGCCGGTTCGGGTCGTCGATCCCGTTGGCGTCGGCGATCGCCCGCCACGCCGACGCGTCGCCGTACTCCCGCCAGGCCAGCGCCTGGAGCGAGTCCCCGGCGACCACCCGGTGCACGCGCTGCGCGGTGAGCGCCCCGGAGGTCGGGTTCTGCCCGGGGGTTTTGGTCGGGATCTCCTGGAGCTGCAGTCGGCAGGTGGCCCGGATGGGCATCCCACTCGTCCCGAACAGGGTGTACGAGGCGTCGGCGGAGGCGACGAACGCCGTGAAGCGGGCCGTCGAGAACGAACCCCACTCGAAGACCACCCACGGCGGCGAGGGCCGCTTGTTGGCGATGCTCTGACTGGTGACCTCGCAGCAGGTCAGCAGCGACTCGACCTTCTTGAGCACCGTGTTGTCGGTCGGGTCGTCGGAGGAGTCCAGGAAGATCTCCACGTTCATCTGCCGGGGGTACGCGCCGAGGAACTCCGGGAGCGGACCGTCGCGTTCGATCGGCGCGTACGAGGACTTCCAGTCGGCACGGCGGCCGATGCTGAGCTGCGCCGGGTTGAAGTCGAAGTGGAAGGACTTGATGAGAGCGCCCGGGGTGCGGCTGCCGCTCGGTGGGGGCTGGTGGATCTCCAGGGTGGCGCGCACGAGGCTCTTGCCGGCGCCCCGGCTGCTGCTGGCCATGTCTTTCTCTGCCCTCTCGTCTCTCTGTCCGTCTCGTCTCTCTCGTCCCGCTCAGTCGGTGAAGCCGTGGTGGGTGATCTCCAGGACCTCGGTGGCCACGGCGGGGCTGGCGGGGTCCAGGGAGGGGCCCTGCCAGCTCACGGGCAGGACGTCGAGAAGACCCCAGCGGGCCACCTCCGAACCGTCCGCCCGCAGTGCCGTGATCTGGGCGGTGGGGCGCTTGATGCCGGTCTGCACGGAGGAGATCCACTTGGCGACCTTCGAGGTGTCCGGGGTGAGCGGACGGGTCAGCCGGATGGTGGAGAAGGTGACGCGGGTGGGCAGTTGCCACACGAAGCCGTTGTTGCCGCCCTCCTGCCTGCGCTCGACCTCCACCTGCGAGGACAGCCCCTGGCACCCGTTGAAGTAGCCGAGGCTCTCGCCGTCGATGGAGAGGCTGAACCAGATCGTGGTTCCCGGGTCCTGGCGAGCCATCGGGGGCCTTTCTGTGGGTGGGGCGGGTGACGGGCGGTGGGTGGTCGGCGGGGGGTGATGGGCCGGCGGGGGTCAGGGGCGGAAGTCGCGTAGCTTGCCGACGCGTTCACGGTCCCGGCGCAGTTCGGTGCGGACCTGCCGGGTGATCCGGTCGATGATCCGGTGGACCAGTGCGTCCACCTGGTACTCGGTCAGGGCCCGGGGGTCGAAGCCGCCCTCCTCGATCGCCATGTAGTCCGGCGGGTCGTCGCCGTCGCCGGCTGCGGAGGCGGAGGCGGAGTACGACGGCGGGGGATCGTCCGGGGGTGAGGACGAGGGCGGCGGCGGAGGTGGCGGCGGCGTCTCGGACTTGGTGAGCGGGGCGTGGGGGCGGGTGGGGGTGGAGCCGGTGACCGGGGTCTTCTTCACGGAGTGCGGGGGAAGGACCGGTGGGAGCGAGGTGGGGAGGGGGTCGCGCTGGACGGTGGGGGGGTTGAGGGGCGCCAGGGGGAGGGGGTCGGTGCTGGTTCGGGGGGCGGTCGCGCCGGTGGTTCGGAGGGGGACCGGCTGGGAGGTGCCGACGGCGGGGGTCGCCCGCTGCACGGGGACGGCGAGGGTGGGGGCGGCGGCCGTGGTCGCCGTGCGGCCGGGCGTGGGCGGGGACGTCCGGTGCGGCGCGATGCCGCCCGGCACGTGGGCGGACGTGCCTGCTGAGGGGGTGGCGGGGGACCGCTGGACGGAGACGGGGGCGACGCCGGGTATGTGCGTCGGCGCGCTGTCCGGTGGAGTGGCGGGGCGTCGCTGGACGGGTGCCGGGGGGCCGCCGGGGGTGGGTGCGGGCGTGGAGGCCGGGGCCGGGGCCGGGGCTCCGGTCAGGAACGGGGGTGTGGCGGGGGCGAAGGGGGGCTGGTGGTAGGCGCCGGCCGGGATCGACGGTAGGTCGGGGGCGGGTGGGTTCGGGGTGGTCGCCGGAGACGGCCGGCCGGCCGGGCGGTTCGCTGTGCCGGCCGGTGTCTGCCGCTGCACGGGACGTGCGGGGGACGTGAGGGGGGCGCCGAGACCGAGGCGGGGGGTGCGGGGGATGCTCGGGGTGCGGGGGGTGCTCGGGGTGCTCGGGGTGCTCGGGGTGCTCAGGGCACGCTGGGCGGATGCGGATGCGGGAGCCGGGGCCGGGGCCGAGGGGGTGGGGGCAGGCGCAGGAGTCTCCGTGCTGTGCGTGGTCCGGCGCTGCACCGGAGGGTTGGTTGCACCGACGGCTGCGGAGCGTGCGGGTACCGCGCGCGGCGGTGTCGGGGAGGGGGGCAGGGGGGCACCTAGGCCGGGGCGGGGAGTGCTGGGCGGTGACACGGCGCGCTGCACGGAGGGGGTGTTGCCGCCGGTCGCCACCGTGACGGCCGGTGGGGGCTGATCGCGCAGTTCCCCGCGCCCCTGACGGGGCGCTGTCGTCGGCGTGTCGGTCGGGCCGCCGTGACCCGGGAGGGGGGCTTTCGCAGCAGCGCCCGCCGTGTCACCGTCGCCCTGCGCGGACACGGACGGCACCGCGCCTGACGGGTCCCGGTGGCGCTGAACGGACACCGCCGACGCCCCGCCCGCCGAACCACCGCGGCCCCGAGGGGGCACGGCAGCAGCATCGCCCTGAACGGGCACTGTCGACGCCGCGCCTGACGGGTCCCGGTGGCGCTGAACGGACACCGCCGACGCCCCGCTCGACGAGCCACCCCGGCCACGAGGTGGCACCGCAGCCGCACCGGCCGCGCCGCCGTCCCCCTGACGCGAGCCGTCTCGACCCTGCAAGGGCGCCCCTGTCACAGCACCAGCCGGACCATCCTCACCCCGACCGGACACCGACGGCACCACACTCGCCGAGCCTCCATCACCCTGACCGGACTCTGACGACGCCGCGCCTGACGGGTCCCGGTGGCGCTGAACGGACGCCGTAGACGCCCCACCCGCCGAGCCACTCCGTCCTTGAAGCGGCGCTCCCGGCGCGGCACCAGCCGAGCCGCCCTCACCCTGACGGGACGCTGACTGCGTCACATCCGCCGAGCCACTCCGTCCTTGAAGCGGCGCTCCCGGCGCAGCACCAGCCGAGCCGCTCTCACCCCGAGCCGACGCCGACGGCACCACACCCGCCGTGCCGGCCTGGCGCTGAACGGACACCGTCGACGCCCCACCCGCCGAACCACCGCGTCCCTGAAGCGGCGCTCCCGGCGCAGCACCAGGCGAACCGCCCTCACCCCGACCCGACGCCGACGGCACCGCGCCCGCCGAGCCGACCTGGCGCTGAACGGACACCGTCGACGCCCCACCC
>NZ_JBVHFU010000005.1:100581-145910 GCF_055562175.1 Streptomyces sp. NPDC020958
CCGCCGAACCACCCCGCCCCTGAAGCGGCGCTCCCGGCGCAGCACCAGGCGAACCGCCCTCACCCCGACCCGACGCCGACGGCACCACACCCGCCGAGCCGACCTGGCGCTGAACGGACACCGTCGACGCCCCACCCGCCGAACCACCCCGCCCCTGAAGCGGCGCTCCCGGCGCAGCACCAGGCGAACCGCCCTCACCCCGACCCGACGCCGACGGCACCACACCCGCCGTGCCGCCCTGGCGCTGGACGGATGCCGTTGACGGGCCGCCTGTCGAGCCGCCCCGTGCCCGAAGCGGGGCTCCCTGCGCGGCACCGGGCCGGTCGGAGGCGTCCTTGCGGGGCGTTGTCGTCGGAGGGGTGTCCGAGGTCGCGTTCTTCGGCTGCCGCTGAGCAACCGTCGGCAGCGACGGTGCCGACGGTGCACCGCTCGTTGAGGGCGTGACCGGCGACCGTCGTTGCACAACAGGTGTGTGGGCCGCCGGTGTCGTACGACCGGTGGGTGCCGGACCCTGAGCGGCAGCCGTGCGCTGTACCGGTGGGCGTGGCGCCGCATCCGGAGTGGCGGGACCTTCGGACCGGGCCGGCCGTTCTCCGCTCACCGGCGCCGGAGCCGCTCCCTCGGACGCCCGTCGCTGCACCATCGCGTCCCCGCCCGTTTCGCCCCCCGCTCGATCACCCTCGTCCGCCGCCACCGTCCGCGGCGCCGACGGCAACGTACGGCGCTGCGCGGCCGTGGCCGCCGTACTCGCCGGCGCCTGCGTCAGCGCGCTGCGCCGAGGCGTGACAGGGGGTGCCGGGCTGACCCGGGGGCCGGTGGCCGGAGCCGGGGCAGCCGGGGTCGCCTGCGGCGCCCATGCCACCGGCACCGCGCCGGGGGCCGTAGGGGCGGTCGCCGAAGCGGACCGCTGGACAGCCGGTGTCGCACCCTTGACCGGCGCGGTGGCAGGAGTCGGCGACGTCGCCGCACTCCCCCCGTTCCCAGCGCGCCCCACCAGCGGCACCCGCTGCACCGCAGCCGCCACGAGCCCTCGCGGCCCGCCCCCGCCCCCGCCTCCGGAACCCCTCGCACCCCGTGCACCGCTCGAACTACCCGTCTGCGCCGAACCGACCGAACCGACCGGACCGACCGGACCGGCCGAACCACCCCCGACCGCTCGCAACGGCACCACCGGAACCGCCGCCCCACGGCCGCCCGCCGGTCCTGTCGGCCCTGCCAACGGCAGTGCCTGCGCGGGGCGTTCGAGACCTCCCAGCGCTCCCGTTCCCGTCAGTCCCGTGGCGCCGCCGCCGCTCGCCAGGGTCGCGCTCGACTCGCCGTCCAGGACCGCGTGGGAGCGGGTGCCCATGAACGACGGGTTCTGCCATGTCGGCAGCCGCCCGCCGAACCCCGAGTCCGCGACCGGACCACCCGTGCCCAGCGCACGCTGAATGGGCGGCAGCCCCGACCAGGCCGCCGCCACCACGGGACGCGACACCACACCGCCGGCCTCGTCCCCGGCCGAGCCCGGAGCCGGACCTCCCACTGCCCCCGAAGCCCCGTCCCCGGCATCGCCCCCGGTGCCGCGGTCGCGTCCTCGTGCTCGGTCCCAGAAGCCCACCGTTCAGCCCTCCGTACCGGCGGCGGCAGCCGCCCTGGTCACCAGGGACGCGATCTCGGCCGTGTAGCGGCGGCGGTCGGCGTGCTCCAGGTCCAGGATGTCCTCGAGGTTCCAGTGGAAGTGGTAGGCGACGTACGCGATCTCCTCGTGCAGCCGGTCGGTCGCGTACGTCACGATTCCCCCAGGCGGCTCCCGCCGAGTTCCACCTCGAAGGGCTCCGAGCAGTGCGGGCAGTTGACCACGGCCCGGGTGTGGCCCTCCGCGTTGATCTGGCGGTAGAAGTCCTGGAGGAACGCCAGGTCGGAGGCGAACATGTTCTCCACGATGCCGTCGTGCATGAGCGGCAGCGTGCCGAGCCGGGTGATGACCCGGCCCAGCAGGACCACCGACAGGAACGCCGGGTTCTCCTGGACGCGGATGTCCCGGAGCGGGATCAGCTCGTCCCGTGCCGTCGACAGCCGCATCACGCCGTCGCGGTGGACGGTGCCCTGCTCGTCGACGTACCCGCGGGGCAGCTGGAACGGGAACTCCGTGCGCAGCACCTCGCGGGGCGCCTCGGGTTGCGGGGCGGCCGGGGGCGCCGTCACCTCCGGTGCGAGCGGCGCCCCCACGCTCCCGGCCCGGCCGGCCGAACGCCTCATTACTCGATGACCAGTTCTTCGAACGTGATGGTCACGGACTCGGTCAGCGCGGACGCCTCGCCCGCCTTGACCGTGCTGGTGTCGATCTTGCTGCACCAGGCGTTGCGCAGGTTGTAGCGCTTCACCGGGGTGTTCTGGAAGTCCATCATGATGATGGTGGCGTTCTTGCGGGCCGTGGCCATCTGGCCGTTGATCGACTCGTTGATCCACTGCGTGAACGACGACGACTGGGTCATACCGCGTACGACCGTGCAGGTGCCGTTCTTCTTCACTCCCGGCAGGTTACGGACGTGGTTCTTCCCGTCCGGCGTGTTCTGCTGGTAGGTGATGACGTCCTGCTCCATCGACAGACCGCTGACCTCGGCGAGGTACTCGACCATCACGCCGTCGATCTGCAGGCCGAAATTGTGTGATGTGAGGGCGTCACCCGGCTGGAGACTCATGTCCTACTGCCCGTTCTGCTCAAGTTGCCTGGGAAATCGGTGGGTCGGGGAAAAGCCGTGCCGCTACTCCTGCAGCTCGCCGCTGCCGCTGGAGAACTGGGCCAGCCGGAAGATCACGAACTCGGCCGGCTTGACCGGCGCGATGCCGATCTCGCAGATCACGCGGCCGACGTCGACCGACTCCGGCGGGTTGGTCTCCTCGTCGCACTTGACGTAGTACGCCTCCTCGGGCCGCTGCCCGAACAGGGCGCCGCTGCGCCACTCGTTGACGAGGAACGCGGAGATGTTGCGCCGGATGCGGGCCCAGAGGTTGTGGTCGTTGGGCTCGAAGACCACCCACTGGGTGCCGATCAGGATCGACTCCTCCAGGTAGTTGAAGTACCGGCGGATGTTCAGGTAGCGCCAGGCCGGGTCCGAGGAGAGCGTGCGGGCGCCCCAGATACGGATGCCGCGGCCGGGGAAGGCGCGGATGCAGTTCACGCCGATCGGGTTGAGCAGGTCCTGCTCACCGCGGGTGATCTGGAGCTCCAGGTCCACCGCGCCGCGGATGACCTCGTTGGCGGGGGCCTTGTGGACACCGCGCTCGGCGTCGTTGCGGGCCCAGACGCCGGCCACGTGACCGGACGGCGGGATCAGCCGGGACTGGCCGGACGACGGGTCGAAGGTCTTGATCCAGGGGTAGTACAGGGCCGCGTACTTGGAGTCGTAGCCGGCCGTCTCCTGGCGCCAGACGCGGATCTGGCGGGCGTTCAGGCCCGGCGGCGGGTCGATGACCGCGACCCGGTCGCCCATCAGCTCGCAGTGCGCGATCAGGCCGAGCTGGACGGCCTTGACGGCCTCCAGGTCGATCGCGCCGCGCTGGTAGGCGGCCATCAGGTCGGGCACCGCCACCATGGACACCTCGTCGACGGCCTCCAGGCCGCCGAAGCCGGTGCGGTCGGCGGAGTCGCCGAGGTAGGTGGCGGGGCCGGGGTGGGAACCGGCGTCCACGACGGGGGGCGCGGACGCCGGTGTCTGGGTCGGCGCCACGAGGGCCACCGTCTGGTTGTCCGGACGGGCCAGCTGCGCGGCGGGCGCGGCCTCGGTCACGGTGATGAGCTTGGAACGCTCCTTGACCTGCGTGACGACGTAGTTGCGGCCGCCCTTCTTCGCGGTCACGTCGAAGGTCTCGACGGGCTTGCCGCCGTCCTTCACGATCAGCTTGAAGCGCTCGGCGGGGCCCTCGCCCTCCGGGTCGGCTACCTCGACGCTCAGGTCACCGGAGGCCACCGCGCTCACCGTGAAGGTGCCGAGTTGCTTGGCCTCACCGGCCGGCAGCGCGGCGGGCGCCGCGGAACCGTTGACGGCGGCGGGGGACTTGGCGCCCTCGGCGGACCCGTCGGCCCCTTCGGAGGTGCCGCCGACACGGACGACGTACGCGGCCGTGCCACCGTTGTTGAAGAAGCCGTAGACGGAGTGCGCGAGGTAGTACCCGTCGGTGAACTCACCGAAGGCCGCCACGTACTGCGTCCAGTTGGTCACCAGGGTCGGCTCGTTCAGCGGACCGGTCGGGGCCAGGCCCACGAAGGCCGCCACCGACGTGCCCACCCCCTCGATGGGGCGCGAGCCACTGGCCACCTCCTCGACGTAGACGCCGGGCGACAGGTAGGACGGCATGCTCTGCTCTCCTCGGGGTACGAGACAGGAACGTCTCCACCCTCACGCGCGAGGCCCGTCCGCCGAAACGGCCCGAGGTGCCTGCCCGGGGGCAGTCCGCGTGCCCCGAAGGGCAGGACACGCGGACCGGTCGGCCGTACCGGCGCCGGATGCTCGGCGCAGCGTGATGGTCAGCATCGCGCCGACGAGGTTGGTGTTGTCGGGATCGGCCCAGCACTCGTGCCAGGTGCGCCCGGCCTCCGTGCCGTACATGCGGAAATACCAGAGCGGGTCGCCGCTGTCGAGGGCGGAGCGGCTGCCAGACTGCTCGCGGGCGTAGTTCTCCATGGTGACGTAGTCGTCGCCGCCAGCCGGGCCGCCGTGGTCGGCCGGGGCGCGGACGGGCGGGCGCGCGGCCCGCGTCGCGGTCCGGTGCGGAACCCGTGCTTGAGCGTGCGTATGCCTGCATGTACCGTCCTCTCGCCTCTCGTCGTTCCACCCGGATCGGCGGCGGGGCTGAAGAGCCGCAGGGGGGACTCCTGGCACCCTGCCTTCCGCCCGGACGGCCAACCGGACGGCTCGTTCGGGCACTTGAAGCTGCCCTCGTTCCTGCGACACCGTCGCGGGGCGCCCGTAGCGTGTCGACGTGAGCCTGTGGACTTCCCTGGAACCCGCCTCCGCGACCGTCGACCCGGGCGGCAGCACACGCGTACGCCTGCGGCTGCGCAACACCGGAGACGTCGTCGACGAGTACCGCTTCGAACCGGTCGGCCCCATCGCCCCCTGGACGACCGTCGAACCCCAGACACTGCGCCTCTACCCCGGAACCACCGGCACCGTCGAGCTCACCTTCGCACCACCCCGCACCTCCGACGCCACCGCCGGACCCAACCCCTACGCCATCCGCATCACCCCCACCGAACACCCCGAGGCCGTCACCGTCCCCGAGGGCAACCTCACCATCACCCCCTTCACCGAACTCCGGGCCGAACTCGTCCCCCCCACGGTCAAGGGCCGCTTCCGAGGACGCCCCAAACTCGCCATCGACAACCTCGGCAACACCAAACTCACCGCCTCCGTCAGCGGAAACGACAACGGCGACCAGCTCACCTACGACCTCCACCCCAGCAACGTCCAGATCGAACCCGGCCGCGCCGCCTTCATCGACGCCACCCTCAAACCCCGCAAAATCATCTGGTTCGGGCCCAAGGAGCAGCGGCCCTACCGGCTGACGGTCCAACGCTCCGGGGTCCAACCGGAACAGGTCGACGGAACCTACGTCCAACGCGGCTTCCTGCCCCGCTGGCTGGCCACCCTCTTCGGCACCCTCCTCGCCCTCGCCATCACCTTCGCCCTCATCTGGTTCAACTACAAACCCCAGGTCAAAAGCCTCGCCCAGGAACAGGTCCAGGAAGCAGGCGTCAGCACCCTCGCCCCCAGCCCCTCGGCCACCCCGACCCCGCCGCCGGCGCCCAGCGTGACGCCCTCGACGGCGCCCGCCGCGGCCCCCGGGGCCGGTGCCGCCGGCGGCGGCGGGGGCGGAGGGGGCGGGGGCGCGACGGCGACCGTCACCGCCAAGCCCAAGCAGGACACCGCGGCGACCGCCGTGAACCGGCTCGCCGCCGACGACCCGGCCGGGCGGCACATCTGCTACCGCTCCTACGTCCAGGGCAGCGGCTGGCAGAAGCCCGTCTGCGACGGCACCATGTCCGGCACCGTCGGCAAGAACCTGCCGATCAAGGCCATCAACCTCGCGGTGTACGGCGTGCAGGGCTCCGCCGCCAACTGGTTCCACTACGACCCGAACTCCACCAACGGCCAGGGCGCGTGGTACCCGAACTGGACGGCGATCATCGCCGACGGCAAGGACAACTACATCGGCAGCACCAAGGCGTCCGACCCCTACATCGAGGGCTTCGCCTTCAACGTCGGCAACGGCAAGGGCTGCAACTACGCGAAGGTCCGCGACCACGACTGGGGCGACCAGTGGTGCCAGGGCCCCCGCAGCGACAACAACGCGCTCACGTTCGTCGGCACCCTCGACAACACGCTCTGGCTCGAAGCCTTCAAGCTGACGGTGACCCCGTGACCCTGTGGACTTCCCTGGAACCCGCCTCCGCGACCGTCGACCCGGGCGGCAGCACGCGCGTACGCCTGCGGCTGCGCAACACCGGAGACGTCGTCGACGAGTACCGCTTCGAACCGGTCGGCCCCATCGCCCCCTGGACGACCGTCGAACCCCAGACACTGCGCCTCTACCCCGGAACCACCGGCACCGTCGAGCTCACCTTCGCACCACCCCGCACCTCCGACGCCACCGCCGGACCCAACCCCTACGCCATCCGCATCACCCCCACCGAACACCCCGAGGCCGTCACCGTCCCCGAGGGCAACCTCACCATCACCCCCTTCACCGAACTCCGGGCCGAACTCGTCCCCCCCACGGTCAAGGGCCGCTTCCGAGGACGCCCCAAACTCGCCATCGACAACCTCGGCAACACCAAACTCACCGCCTCCGTCAGCGGAAACGACAACGGCGACCAGCTCACCTACGACCTCCACCCCAGCAACGTCCAGATCGAACCCGGCCGCGCCGCCTTCATCGACGCCACCCTCAAACCCCGCAAAATCATCTGGTTCGGGCCCAAGGAGCAGCGGCCCTACCGGCTGACGGTCCAACGCTCCGGGGTCCAACCGGAACAGGTCGACGGAACCTACGTCCAACGCGGCTTCCTGCCCCGCTGGCTGGCCACCCTCTTCGGCACCCTCCTCGCCCTCGCCATCACCTTCGCCCTCATCTGGTTCAACTACAAACCCCAGGTCAAAAGCCTCGCCCAGGAACAGGTCCAGGAAGCAGGCGTCAGCACCCTCGCCCCCAGCCCCTCGGCCAGTGCCCCGCTGGTGGCCGCGCCCACGCCCTCCGCGGTCGCGCAGCAACCGGCGAACGACGCCCCCGCCTCGACGGACACGCAGTCGGGCGGCGGAGGCGGCCAGGACCAGGCGGCGCCCAAGCCGAAGAAGAAGACCCCGAAACCGGTCGTACCGGCCACGAACATCCTGCTGTTCAACACGACGACGAAGAAGTGCGCGGACGTCCCCGGCTACGGCGACGGCACCAGCGACGGCCCGGTGCAGGAGTTCACCTGCGACGAGACCACCGCCGACAACCAGCTGTGGGACCTGGAGGTGCGCTACCCGAAGGACGGGCCCGGGTCGGCCGCGCTCTTCCAGATCCGCAACGCCAAGGACCAGCTGTGCATGGACCTGCCCGGCTACGGGTCCGCCAGGCTGTCCGCGCCGATCACCGAGTACAAGTGCGACGGCACGAAGGCCGACAACCAGCTCTGGTGGGTCGAGAAGCAGCCCAGCGGCGCCTACTGGATCCGCAACTTCGCCAGCGACAACCTCTGCCTGGACGTGGCCGGTTTCAGCGTCGGCGGCAACGGCACCAACCTGACCCTGTACTACTGCTCGAACACGGACGACCAGGAATGGAAGATCGTCCGGCCGTCCGGCGACTAGGGGCTGTCCGGCGGATCATGCCGCAGACGCGGGGTCCGGCACGCCCTCCCCCACTGCCCGAAAGGCGTGGGGGACCCCCAGCGGCGGTGTCGTCGGTCGCCGACGTCCCCCAGCCTCCGGCCGGGAGGTGACCCCACCGCGTCGCCCGCCGCGGCAGCGGCTGATCGGCCACGGCTCCCCCGCCGTGCAGCCGGACACCCAGACCCCGCTCACCTCGGCCGACGAGCCACCCTTGCTTCCCTGCGACCTGATCCGCCGGACAACCCCTCGGGCCCTTCTGGGTTCACCAGCTCCCGGGCACCAGGCGGCCCGCCTTGCGGTACTCGCGGCGGGCGCCTTCCAGCAGGTCGGCCGCCAAGACCCGCTCCGCACGGCCGGCGGCCAGATAGGCGGCGGTCACCACCGCGCTCCGGATCGAACCGCCCGCCAGCTCGAAGTCCCGGGCCAGCGGGCGCAGGTCCATGTCCTCCTCGCTCGGGACGTGCGCCAGCCCGTGGTGCCACAGGGCCAGCCGCTGCTCCTCGTCGGGGAACGGGAAGTCGATCACCAGGTCGAGGCGGCGGGTGAAGGCCTCGTCGATGTTGGCACGCAGGTTGGTGGTCAGCAGCGCGATGCCGTTGAAGGCCTCCAGGCGCTGCAACAGGTACGCCGACTCCAGGTTGGCGTAGCGGTCGTGGGCGTCCTTGACCTCGGAACGCTTGCCGAAGACGGCGTCGGCCTCGTCGAAGAGCAGCACGGCGTCCGTGCGGTCCGCCTCGGTGAAGATCCGCTCCAGGTTCTTCTCGGTCTCGCCGACGTACTTGTCGACGACGGAGGAGAGCTGCACGACGTAGAGGTCCAGGCCGAGTTCGGCCGCCACCACCTCCGCGGACAGCGTCTTGCCCGTCCCGGACTCCCCGGCGAACAGCCCCAGCACCCCGCGGCCCCGGCCTCCCCCGGCGCTCAGCCGCCAGTCACCGAGCACCCGGTCGCGGTGCCGGGCCCGCAGCGCGAGTTCCCGCAGTTCGGTGAGCGGGCGTTCGGGGAGCACCAGGTCCCGCCAGTCGACGGCGGGCCGGATCCGGCGGGCGTGCTGTTCGAGCCCGGACGCCGACTGCTGGCGGGCGGCCAGCCGCAGGTGCCCGGGGGCCAGCGGGGTTCCGTCGAAGGCGGCGAGGTCCTGCGCGGCGCGGGCCGCGCGGGCCAGCCGGTCGCCGCCCAGGTGGTACGGGGCGACGGTGGTCGCGAGGTCGAAGCCGGGGTCGGCGGGCAGGGCGGCCGCCCAGGCGTCCAGGGCGGAGGCCTGCCGGGAGGGGACCTCCAGGACGAGGGGGTCGCGGCGGTCGCACCACTGGGGGTCGTAGGGGTGGGCGGCGGTCAGCAGGACGGTGACGTCCCCGGCGGCGGTGCCCAGCGCCCGCACCAGCGGGCCGGGGTCGGCGCCGGCCTCGACGAGCAGCGCCCGCCCGCTCAGCCGCGCCTCCAGCAGCAGCCCGGGGACCTGTTCCTCGGTCGCCGCGGTACAGCGCCAGGCCGCCGTCCCCGCGTGCCGCAGCGCCGCCACGGCACACCCGAGTCCCTCCCCCTCCCGCCGCTCCCGCAGGTAGACGAATCCGGCCCCGCCCCCGGCCCACCCGGCCAGCCGCCGCACGAACTCCGCGCCGCTGTCGTCACGATCGGAAGCGAACTCGTCGTACGACGGCTCCCGCAGCAGTCCGGACAGTTCCGGGGCCGGGGTGTCGTCGCCCAGGAGGTGGGCCAGTACCCGGTCGGGGACGCGCAACGAGCGGCTCAGGAAGGGGCGTTCGGGTTCCTCGACGGTGAGCAGGCCGAGCGCGGTCAGCGGGGCGGTCGGATGGAACCGGGCGCGGGCCGCGGCGAGGTGGGCGGGGACGCCGTACAGGTCGAGGGCGAGACCGGTGGTGGCGCGGCGGCGGCCGACGTCGTCGTTGAGGTAGCCGTACAGCGGCTCGAAGGTGCGGTCCAGGTCGGGCGCGAGGGCGATGAGGAGGATCGCGGCGTCGAGGTGGGTGAGCCGCAGGCGGGTGGCGAGTTCGGCGAGCCGGTCCGGGAAGTCGTCCCCCAGGGAGGGAAGTTCGGCCGGTTCCGGCGCCGGGCTCAGGAGGTGCCGTACCGCCTCCTCGGAGAGGTAGAGGCCGCGCAGCGGGTCGGTGGCCGTGGGGTCGCCTGCCGAGCGGTGCTCTACGAGGGCGGCGGTCCGCTCGCGCAGGCCGGCCAGCCTGGCCAGCAGCGGGGCGACCGGCTCCAGGGAGACGTCCAGGGTCACGCGCGCCCCTTACGGGCGGCGCGGGCCTCGGCGACCTGGCCGGGCCGGTGCGCGCGTTCCTCCAGCACGGGGGCGGATTCGTCCAGTCCGTCCCGTACCCGGACGGCGGCGCCCTCGGTGACGGGCGGCCCCGCGTCGTACTCCGGGTAGGCCGGGAAGGGTGCCGTGATCACGACGTCCAGGGACGGCTTCAGCTCACCGCCGAGCGCCGACCAGATCTCGGCGAGAGAGCGCGCCTCGGACTGGATGCCGGCGCAGGACAACGGGATCGTCAGCCCCAGCGCGCCGAGCGACCCCGGCAGTTCGGAGGGATGGATCAGCTCCCTCGGGATCAGGGTCGCCAGCACCGCGCTGATCAGCCGGTGCTCGTCCTCCGGTCGCTTGGTCCACGCCGTCACCAGGTACGACAGCCGGAACCAGCGGGGCGGCTGGCGGCGCTTGACGACGACGTCCCGCTCGTCGCGGATGTCGATGTGCCCGCGCTGCCGCCGGTTCACGTCCTCCCGGATGTCGTACAGATAGGTGTTGATCACGGGGCCGTTGCGGCGCGCCGACCAGTCACGGGTCGGCGCGTCGAAGGAGACGTCGATGCCGGAGCCCTCCAGCGCGCCCCCGGTCAGCAGGTTCCGCAGTACCTGGTCCACCTCGTGGATCACGCCGAACTCACCGCTCCTTGACTCACCTTCGCCCAGCTTCCATCCTGCCGCCCGCCGGGCGCACCCCGCAGGCACCACCGGGCAGACCGCGCTGCCCCGGAGCCGGTGCCCGCTGCCCGTTCGGTCAGATGTAGCCTTCCCGGAGGGCATGGGCCACGGCGTGGGCCCGATTGCGTAGATGCAGTCGGGTCGTCAGCCCGTGCATGACGTTCTTGACGGTGCGCTCGGAGTAGGACAGCTTGCTGGCGATCTCACCGGTGTCGAGCCCCTCGGCGACCAGCCGCAGTACGTCCACCTCCCGGGCGGACAGTCCGGACGCCGGGGCGCCCGGACGCCCGGCGGCGTTACGGTGCAACGTGCCGACCTGGTTGATGAGCCTGCCGAGCAGATCGGCGGGCAGGTCGCCGTCGCCCCGCGCCGCCGCCAGCACCGCCTGGGCGACCCGGAGTTCGGTGGCCTCGTGGCGCCAGACGATGGCACCCACCCCGCACTCGATGACATCGAGCAACTCCGTCTCGCGCAGTGCCCCGACGACGAGCACCGCCCGGGCGCCCTCGCTGCGCACCACCCGGCGCAGCCTGGTCAGCACCGGTTCGTCGAGGCCGTCGCTGATGAGCAGCGCGACCGTGCCGGGGCCGCCCTCGGACTCCTCGCGGACCTCGATCTCCGGATGCCGGCGCAGCTGGCTGAGCGCGCCCTCACGGGAGATGGGGTCCGGTGCGTACACGGTGACGGGCGTGCGCCCGACCGGCGCAGATGAGCTGTGGCTGGCCAACCGCTTCCCCTATGGACACGTGCCCGTCACCCCTGAGGGAACGGTGACAGGCGGGATTACTCCAGCCTGCTGTGACCAAAGGGGCAGCGACAATCGTGGACCACCACGACAGGGACCACGAGATGTGGGGCGGGAAGGGGTGAGGGCCGGGGGGTCGCGTGTCGGCTGCGGGTGCGTGGGGGCTGATCGCGCAGTTCCCCGCGCCCCTGAAAAGCAGATGGGTGCACTGGTCCCCCCTGTCTGGGGGCACGGGGAACTGCGCGAACGGCCCCCACCGGCCCGCAGCCGACACACGACCCCCGGACCCCACATCCACAACCCCGTATCGATTGTGCCGTCCACGCAACAAACCCCGCCCCACCCGCGCCCCTCCACAACCTGTCCCACCCCCACCGCCTCTAACCCTCAGAACACCAGCGCACCGCGAGGAGCCAGGAATGACCCATCCGTCCCCTGAACTCGCCGCCGCCACAGCCCTGTTGGCCGAGGAGGCCGAGCGCACGCGGACCGGCAGCGGCCGGCTCGTGCTGCTCCGGGGCGCCACCGGAACCGGCCGCACCACCGTCCTGGAAGCCGCCGCCGCCCAGGCGACCACCCTCGGCCTGCGCACGCTCCGCGCCCGCTGCTCCCCGGCCGACACCCCCATCTCCTTCGCCACCGTCCTCCAACTCCTCGGCCCGGTTCCGGAGTTCGCGGACCTCGCGGTCGACGGCGACGAGCGGTCCACCGCCGCCGGACTGTGGCGGCTGCTGCGCGCCTACGCCGACGCCTCCCCCCTCCTCGTCTCCGTGGACGACGTGCACCTCGCCGACGCCCCCTCGCACCGCTGGCTGGTGGAGGCCGCCCGGCACATAGACCGCTTACCGATCCTGCTCGTGGTCAGTGAGCGCAGCCAGTACGACCTCGACCCGCCCACCCCGGGCTTCGCCCACACCCTCCCCCCTGCGCTGGTCCGCACCCACACCCTCGCTCCCCTCACCCCCGCGGCCGCCGCGGCGCGAGTGCGCGACCGGTTCCCCGACGCGCCCCGCTCCTGGGTCGACGACTGCGTGCACGCGGCGGCCGGCAGTCCCCTGCTGCTGCGCGCCCTCCTGGACGACCTCGACACCGCCCGGCACCGGGAGGTTCCCGAGACGACCGCCGCCCTCTACCCCGGCGCCTACCCGGCGGCCGTCCACTGGTGGCTGGACAGCGCGGGCCAGGCCACCACCGAGGTCGCCCGTGCCCTCGCCGTCCTGGAGGAGAACCCCGGCACCGGCCTCCCCGACAACGAAGTCACCCCGCTCCTCGCCGAGCTGGCCGACGCCGACCCCACCCGGGTGGCCGGCTGGCTCACCGCCATGACCAACCTCGGCCTGCTCACGCTCGGTCCCGACGGCCGCCCGCACTACCCGCACCCGCTGCTGCGGGACGCGGTCCTCGCCGGCGTCCCCGCGACCCGCCGCCGCACCGCGCACCGGGCCGTCGCCGAGGCGATGCTGCGCCAGGACGCGCCCGCCGAGGCCGTCGCCCGGCGGCTGCTGTCGACCGGGCCGGTGGGCGCCCCCTGGGTACCGCCGCTGCTCCAGGACGCGGCGGCCGTCGCCCTGTACGAGGACCGCGCCGAGGACGCCGTCGGCTATCTGCGCCGTGCCCTGGAGGAGCCCCTCGCCGACCACCACCGGCAGCGGCTGCTGACCGAACTGGGCTCACTGGAGTACGCGGCGCCCCGCTCCTCCGCCGCGATACCCCGGCTCGCCGAGGCGGTCCGGCTGCCCGCCACCCCGCAGAACCGGGTGCGTGCGGCCGTCGCCCTCGGTACCGCGCTGACCGGCCGGGGCCGCACCCGCAAGGCGGTCGAGCTGCTGCGGTCCGTGGACGGCGAGCTGACCGGCCGCCCCGACCTGACCCGGACCCTGCACACCGCCTCCGTGCTCCTGTCCGACCAGGACCAGGAGGTACGGCAGGAGCTCTACCGGCGGCTGTCCGAGACCGCCGACCGCTCCCCGGAACTGGTCGGCACGGCGGGCCGGGCCCTGCTCGTACGGCACTCGGCGTCCGCCGGGCTCACCTCGGCCCGGGAGGCGATGCGGGAGCTGCGCACCCTGCTCGCCGCGCCCGCCGACCCGCTCACCGAGCCGTTCCTGGTCGGTACGGCGGCCACGGTCGCCCAGTGGGCCGACGAACTCGACGAGGCCGAGCGGCTGGTGGACCGCGGCCTGGCCGGGCAGCGCCCCGACCTGCTGCACCCCATGCACCAGGCCCTGGTCAACTGCCGTACGGACATCGCGGCGGCCCGCGCCGACTTCACCCGCCCGGCCGTAGTCCCGGAGTCGCTCGCGCCGACCAACGCGCACGCGCACCTGCTCGTCGCCCTCGTGGAGACGGGCCGTACCGCGCGGGCGGAGGAGCTGGTCGCCGGGCTCGACCTGCGGGACGCGGCGGACTCCTGGGAGCTGAACCGGTTCCTCTACGCGCGGGGAGTGGTGCGGGCCGCCGCCGGCGACCCGGCCGCCGCGCTGCTCGACTTCCTGGAGTGCGGGCGCCGCCAGGCGGCCCGAGAGGTGGTCAGTCCCGTGGTCACCCCCTGGCGGACGGCCGCCGCCGAGTGCCGGCTGGCCCTCGGCCGCCCCCTGGAGGCCATCGCCCTCGCCGAGGAGGAGCTGCGGCTGGCCCGCGTCTGGGACACCCCGCGCACGGTGGGCCGGGCGCTGCGCGTCCTCGGTACGGCCACCGGTGGCCGGCGCGGCCTGGAACTCACCGAGGAGGCCGTGCGACTGCTGCGGGACGCCGGTCCGGCCGGTACCGAACCGGGGCTGGCCCTGCTGGCGCTCGGCCGCCAGCTGGCCGCCGCCGGCGAGGCGGCCCGCGCCCGCGACTGCCTGCGGGAGGCCGCCGGGCTCGCCGAACGGCTGGGCGCCGTACGGCTGGTGGAGCTCGCCGAGGGGAGCCTGCGGGAGGGCGGCGCCCGGTCGGCCCGGCGCCGCACCGGCGCCGCCTCCCTCACCGGCAGCGAACGCCGGATCGCGGAACTCGCCGCCGAGGGACGCACCAACGGGGAGATCGCGGCGCTGCTCCATCTGGCCCGTCGCACCGTGGAGACCCATCTCACGCACACCTACCGCAAGTTGGGCATCCGCCGGCGCACGGACCTGCGCCCGGCCCTGGACCAGGGGCCCCGGTGAAGCAGGGGGGTCAGGGAGCCAGCCAGTGGGCCGCCGCCGCGAGCAGCGCCCGTACGCCCGTCTCGATCGTCGGGTCCGGGACGGGGGCGAAGTGCGGGGAGTGGTTGGAGGGGATCTGCGGCGGGATGCCGTCGCGGACCAGGGCCTCCAGGTCGACGTCCGCGTAGAGCGCCAGGTCGGTGCCGCCGACGAACCAGAACACGGAGGGCGCGCCGAGGGCGGTACCGAAGGCGCCGAAGTCCTCGCTGTTGGGCACCGGTGACGTCAACTCGAAGGTGTGACCCGGGAATTCGGCGGCCAACGCGGACTGGACGGCCTCGGTCGCCGCCGGGTCGTTGTGGGTGACCGGGAAGGATTCGACGGGGACGATCTCCGGCTCCCGCGGCGCGGCGGAGGCGGCGGCCTCGGCCCGGACGATCCGCTCGACGGCCGCCAGCACCCGTTCCCGTACGGCCGCCGTGGTGGACCGTATGTTGATCTTGAGTTCGACGCTGTCCGGGATGATGTTGTCCTTGGTCCCGCCGTGGATCGAGCCGACCGTGACGACGGCCTGCTGGCCCGCGGCCACCTCCCGGGAGACGACCGTCTGCAGCCGCAGCACCACGGCGGCGGCCAGCACCACCGGGTCGACGGTCGCCTCCGGCGTGGACCCGTGGCCGCCCCGCCCGAACAGCGTGACCCGCAGGCTGTCCGCGCCCGCCATCAACGCCCCGGCCCGGGTCCCGACCAGACCGGCCGGTGCCCCCGCCACGTGCTGGGCCAGGCACACGTCCGGCCGCGGGAACCGGTCGGCGAACCCGTCCGCGAGCATCTTCGGCGCCCCGCCCACCTCCTCGGCCGGCTGGAACACCGCCACCACCGTCCCGCGCCACCCGTCCCGCACGGCGGCCAGCTGCCCGGTCGCCCCCAGCAGCCACGCCACATGCATGTCGTGCCCGCACGCGTGCATCACCCCGTCGTTCGTCGACGCGTACGGCAGCCCGGTCCGCTCGGTGACCGGCAGCGCGTCCATGTCGGCCCGCAGCAGGACGACCGGACCGTCCCCGTTGGCCAGCACGCCCACCACCCCGGTGCCGCCGACCCCTTCGGTGACCTGCCAGCCCTGCGCCCGCAGCCGCTCGGCGACCAGGGCCGCGGTCCGCACCTCCTGGAAGGACAGCTCCGGGTGCGCGTGCACGTCCTCGTAGAGCGCGCGCAGCTCGGGCAGCCGCTCGGGCAGACCGGTCAGCAGGGGACTGGTGCTCATGGCGTGTCTCCAGGGGTGAGGGGGCCGCTCGACCGTCGGTTCCCGGATCGGCATCTGCCTCGTGACGGTACTTCACGTGCTCGCGCGCTCCCCGCACGCCCTCGGCGGTCCTCGACAGCGGCCTGGAGATGCCTGACCGGCCGGGCCGTCAGTCCTCGTCCACGGTGGGCCGGGTGCGTCCCACCTCCGGCAGTTCGCCCAGCTGGAGCCGGGCGTGCAGCACGTCGCCGATGAACAGGTCGTAGACGAGCACACCGATCACGCCACCGATCAGCGGACCGACGATCGGGATCCACCAGTAGCCGCTGAACCAGCCGCCGTCCCCCGGGAACGCGTAGCTCTTCCACCCCGCGAACCAGGTGAGCAGCCGTGGCCCGAAGTCGCGGGCGGGGTTGATGGCGTAGCCGGCGTTCGCGCCGTAGGACATGCCGATGGCGGCGACGACGAGGCCGATGATGAACGGCCCGAGGTTGGCCCCCACGGCCGTGTTGCGCAGGTCGATGACCGCGACGATCAGCATCACCAGGAAGGCGGTGCCGACGATCTGGTCGATCAGCGGCCCCCACGTGCCACCGTGGAAGTACGGCGCCGGGAAGGTCGCGAAGATCGAGAAGGTGGCCTCGGTGTGCCCGCCGACCTTGGGCGGTGGGGACGCGGCGTCGAAGGCGCTGATCGCGTCGTGGTAGACGAGGTAGACCAGCGCGGCACCGGTGAGGGCGCCGAGCACCTGCGACACCCAGAAGGGCACCACTTTCGCCCAGGGGAACCTGCGGCGCACGGCGAACGCGAGGGTCACCGCCGGGTTCAGGTGGGCGCCGCTGACGCCGCCGGCCACGTAGACGCCGAAGGTGACGGCGAAGGCCCAGCCCCAGGTGATCAGGAGCCAGTCGCCGGCCGCGAGGAAGATGGTCGTGGGCGTCGCCGCGCGCCCGGACCCGGGCAGCGCCGCGACGGCCGTGGCCACGACACCGCACCCGAACGAGATCAGGACGAAGGTCCCGAGGAACTCCGCCAGGCACTCACCGAACAGGCCTCCACGGCTTCTCAGCCGGGAGGGCTTGAGGAGCGGAGGAATTTCCACAGCCATCGCTGGCCCCCTTTAGCCATCGCCGGCTCCCGGTGGGGAGCAATCAGGCCGAACACCATTTTGGCTTACAAGTGATGTTTGCGCAGATTTGCCCGAATGGCTCGGTGATGAGCCGACGGGGGCAGCGGCGCGGCTACGGGGGCGAGGGGACGACCGTGGAGTCAGCTCTCCAGGTCGTCGGCGTAGTGCCGGAACCCGTGCCGGTCGCGGTGCATCCCCCAGAGCGTCTCGGCGAGGACGGCCGGGTCCTTCCGCGGGTGTCCGGGGACGATCGCCCCGGGAATGACCAGCTGCCCCACGTGGACGCCCTCCCCGGCGAGCCGGTCGTGCAGGAGGTGCCCGTACGCGCTCTCGGCGGCGAAGGCGACGGAGGTCCCGGCCCGGTCCGGGTGCGGGACGACGGCGGTGCCCCCGTTGACGAACAGGATGGTTCCGCGCCCCAGCTCCCGCATCCCCGGCAGCACCTGCTGCACCGCGGCGACGGGCCCGTACACCGAGAACTCGACCGGCCCGCGCAGGTCGGTGTGGGTGGTCTCCAGCACGGGCCGCATGAAGTCCGCCTGCGGCACGGGGCTGTACTGCAGCACCTCGACGGTCCCCAGCTCCTCCGCCGCCCGCGCGAGCGCCGCGGCGAGGGCGTCCGGATCCCGCACGTCGGCGGAGTACCCCCGGGCTTCGACGCCGAGCCCGGACAGCTCCCGGACGAGCGCGTCGAGCCGCCTGCCGTCCCGGGCGACCAGCGCCACCTTGAACCCCTCCCGCCCGAACCGCCGGGCGACCGCGGCCCCCAGCCCCGGCCCGGCCCCCACGATGGCGACACTGCTCACGACACGACTCCTGACGATCCTGACGACCGAACCGGCAACCGACCCCTACCTCCGTACCGCACGCCACCCCCCTTCACACCCCCGCGGCGTCGGTGCGCAGGCGCTGGGTGAGGAAGAGGGCGGCTCGGTCCAGGGCCTCGTCGGCTTCCTCCAGGACGCCCGCGAAGGCCTGGAAGACATGGGGCACGTCGGCGGTGACGTCCAGGACGACGTCCACCCCGGCCTCCCTCGCGCGCTCCGCCATGCGCGTGGAGTCGTCCAGGAGCACCTCGTTGGTGCCCGCCTGCAGCAGCATCGGGGGGAAGCCGGTCAGGTCGGCGAGGACGGCGGGGCTGAGCAGCGGCTGGCGCGGATCCTGCCCCGCGAGGTACATGTCCCCGGTGTGCGCCAGCTCCGCACGGGTGAAGTACGGGTCGGCCCCCGCCTTGGCGTCCATGCTCCGGCCCGTCCGGGTCATGTCGAGCCCGGCGGAGAACCCCACGATCGCGGCCGGCACCGGCAGGCCCGCGTCGCGTGCGGCGAGGCAGGTGGTGACGGCGAGTCCGCCCCCGGCGGAGTCCCCGGCGAGCGCGATCGCCGAGGGGTCCTCGCCGCCGTCGAGAAGAGCGCGGTAGGCGCTCAGCCCGTCCTCGACCGCGGCCGGGAACGGGTGCTCGGGGGCCAGCCGGTAGTCCAGCGAGTACGCCCGGAACCCCGTCCTGTCCACCAGGTTGCCCGTCAGGGACATCGCCGTGCGCGGTGAACCGAACACGTAGGCGCCGCCGTGGAAGTAGAGGATCGTCCCGGCCCGCGCGGCGCCGACCGGTTCGACGAGCTCCGCGGGCCGCCCGCCGAGCGTCACGGGCCGGGTGCGGATCCCGGCCGGGACGATCATCTCGGCCATCAACTCCCGGAACCCCGCACGGAGCTCCGCCACCGACCGGGGGCCCTCGGGCCGGGGCCGCCGGACCATCGCGTCGATCTCCGCGCGCTGTCGCCTGCTCATCGTCGCCTCCAGGGACGCTGCATGCCAAGGAACTATATGCCGAAGAACTATATGTTTAGGAATCTAGGCTAAGATACATGCCATGGCATCCAAGTCAAGCGGTGGCCGGGTCGACCTCCCGGGCTTCTTCTCCGATCTCGTCCGCTGCGAGACGCGCCTGTACAACGCGCTGAACGACCGGCTGCGCGAGCGGCACGGGATCGTCACCTCGCAGTTCGAGTTCCTGCGCTTCCTGCGCGACCACCCGGGGTCCCGGGTGGCGGACCTCGCCGTCGAGTTCGCCATCGGGATCGGTGCCACCAGCAAGGGCACCGACCGCCTGGAGAAGCAGGCCTGGGTGGTCCGGCGCACCAACCCCGCGGACCGCCGCTCGTCGCTGCTGGAGTTGACCGACGACGGCCTGCGGCTCGTCGAGGCGGCGGAGGAGACCTTCACCCGGACGCTGGCGGAGCTGACCGCGGACCTTCTCGGCGGCCCCCCGGGAGCGGCCGCGGCACAGGTCCTCGCGGAGCTCCGCTCGGCGCTCGAACGCGACCGCGTCGGCCTCCCCACGGGCTGACCGGCGCCCGCCCGCGGGTCAGTGCGGCTGGTCCGGGGCGGCGTCGAGCTGGTGGTCGGCCCAGACGTAGGTCTCCGGCAGCAGGTCGGCGACGGCGACGGCCCGGACGCGGTCGCCGGAGCCGACGATGACCTTGAGGTCCGGGAAGTAGTCGAGGAGAACCTGCCGGCACCTGCCGCACGGCGGTACGACGCCCCGGTCACGGTCGCCCACGGCGACGACGGTGTCCAGGTCGTAGGCGCCCTGGGCGGCCGCCGCGCCGATGAGCACCAGCTCCGCGCACGGTCCCCCCGTGAAGTGGTGGGCGTTCACCGCCGTGACGATCCGGCCGTCCCGGGCGCGCGCCGCGGCCGCCATGGTGTGGTTGCCGCCCCGGCAGCGCGTGCGGGCCACCCGCGCCGCGGCCTGGACGAGTTCGTGATCGACGGGATGGGTCGGCGTGGTCATCGGCTCCGCCTTCGTGGGATCTCGGACGGCGGGCCGTGCTGCCCGCCCGCCCGCGATCCTGTCGCACGACGATCACCGGCGCACGGGTCAGTCCTCCGGAGGCCGAGCCTCCATCAGGCGTTCCGCGATGTCGTCCGCCCAGCCCTGGGCCCAGAGCCGGAGCGCGGTGACGGCCCCGGCGTCCAGGCCGAGGACCGTGAACTCCCGGTCGTCCATCCATTCCGTGCCCGTCAGCCGGGCCTGGAGGTCGGCGAGGTCGAAGGTGTCCCGGGCGTGCCGGCGGCCGAGGTCCTCCAGGTCGGGCAGGGACCAGCGGTCCGCCGCGGCGTGCACGATCAGCAGGTCACGGGGCAGACCGCGGTCGGTCAGGGCCCAGACCCTCATGCCGACCACGTCCTCCAGGGACAGGGTCAGACCCAGTTCCGTGCGGACCGGGGGGTGCCAGAGCGCCTCCTTGAGGATGTCGACCTCGCCCTCGTCCCCCGAGACCACGTCGGTGACCACGAGTTGGGCGGAGAGCGGGTCCGCCTCGCGGGTGACGACGCCCCAGCCGTGGTCGCGCAGCGCCGCCGCCACCGTGCCGGCGATCATCCGCATGGGCGCCGCGTGCTGCGTCGCGACGTCGAGGGTCCGGCCGGGACGGTCGAACAGGCCGTGCGCCTGGGCCGCGTAGTCGCCGGTCAGCGCCAGGGGACAGGCGGCACCGGCCGACAGGACGTCGGGCAGCAGGCGGCGGTGCAGCTCGGTGAGCTTCACCTGGCGGCGGCCGGTGTCCCGTGGGGGCGTCCGGCGGGCGGGTGCGGTCGGGCCATGCCCCGATTATCGGGGGTCGCGACGCCCTGTGCCTAACGGGTGACGGGGCCGATGTACGTCCCGGGGTGCGTCGCGCCGTCCTGCAGCACCAGCGCGCCACCGTGCCAGGGCAGGTCGTACGACGTGCGCTGGTTCGGCGCGGTGATGACCACGGTGGTGGGGGTGAACGCGGTGGCGTCGCCCTGCTCCGCGACGAGGTAGGTCAGGGTGAAGTGGGCGGCCGCGCCGCTCGCCAGCGTGACCCGCTGCGGGGTGGCGTCGGTCCGCCGGAGCGACCACTGCCGACCGCTGTTCACCAGGTCGACGCCCGGGAAGCCGTACATCGTGCAGGTGTGGCCGCTCTTGTTGGTGAGCGCGACCACGGCCTGCTGCTGGCCGCTTCCGCTGCCGGTCTCGGCCCAGGAGTAGCCGAGCTGGGAGGCCTGGCAGGCGGCCACCGAGCCGGTGGCGGAACCTCCGGCGGAGGAGCCCCCGGAGGCGGCCGAACCCGACGTACCGCTGCCGCTGCCCGACCCGGACCCGCCCGCGGAACCGGACCCGCCGGTCGAGCCCGACCCGCCCGTCGACCCGGACCCGGCGTTCGCACCGGACCCGGCGTTCGCACCGGACCCCGTCGCGTCACCGGCCGCCGGTGCGGCCGTGCCGCCGTCGGAGTGCACCGACCCCGACGCGGTGCCGTTGCACGCGGTGAGCAGAGCCATCAGCGCGGCGGCACCGGTCACGGCGGCGGCGGTCTTGCGAAGGTGGGTACGGCGGTGCGACATGGGATCCCCCAGCGGTGCGTTCTTCCCGGCTCTCTGCCGGACACCTCTTTCGATGCCGCCCCGTCGGGGGAAGTTCGGAGATCACCGTCACGAGCCCGTCGTGGTCACGTCACACCGGCCGTTACAGAACGGCGCCGCTCACGCCATCCAGAAGAACACCGCCGTCATCCGCTTCTCCTCCAGGGTCTTCCCGGTGTACCGCGTCGCGCTGTGCACGAGGTTGGCGTTGTAGAGGAGCAGCCGGTTGTACCTGTGCGGGACGCGGACGTCCTCCTCGAAGTGGTCGCCGGGCACGAACCGCGTACCGAGGGCCTCGACCAGGTTGTTGTGGGGGGCCTGCACGACGTTGCCGCCGAGCCGGCCGCCGGGCAGCGACTGGCGGTAGAACGCGGTGCCGCAGTCCTTGGCCACCCCGGGGTTCAGGTACAGCACCGCCGCGTACCGGCACAGCGCCCGTGAGTCCGTGTGCGGGCGCGGCTCGCTCTCGCCCTCGCCGACCACCTGCACGCAGTTGTGGTTCAGGGTGCCGCCGCCGGGCGCCTGCTGCACCCACAGCTTCCCGGCGCCGGTGGCCTGCCGCACCAGCGCCTCCACGACGTCGAGTTCGGCGGGTTCCAGGCCGGGCATGGTGCGCAGACCGGGCCAGGTCTCCGAGGTGTACGGGTACCCCTGGACCCAGTCGTCCTTGGCCAGGCAGCGCTCCCGCACGGCGTCCACGTCGGGCAGGACGTCGTCGAAGACCCAGTAGTCGCGGCCCTTCGTGGGCTTGCGGTAGGGCAGCACGGGAAGCACGGAGTGTGGGGGCATGCGGCGAAGCCTGCCCCCAGCTTTGTCATGACCACATGGACCAGGGGAAATCAACACCGTCCCCTGAGGAAGACATGGGAAGCCGACGGGACCCGCCGGGCAACGCCTCACAAGTTCTTTACCAAATGAAAAGGTTTCGCGCGCTTCCCTGTCCGTACTTCTCTGCGTCCGACCCGCCGTGCGCGGGGCCTCGACCGGGCCGGAGGTACCGATGCCCTTTTCGCGTAACGCGACAGGCACTCTCGTCGTGGGAGGAGCCCTGAGCCTGACGCTCGCCGCTCTCGCCTATCCGAGCATGCTGGGTGTGAACACCACGTCCAGCGCCGCCACCAGAGTCATCGCCAACACCCAGTGGGGGCCCCTGACCGAGGGCGACCGGGACTTCGTGGTGAAGGTGCGCGCGGCCGGACTCTGGGAGTACCCGGTGGGCCAGCTCGGCCTGAAGAAGGGCACGACCCCGGCGGTCATCACCGCGAGCAAGCACCTGATCGACGGCCACGCGGCGCTGGACATCAGCTGCCGCAAGATCAGCCAGATGCTCAACATCACCATCCCCAACGTGGCCTCGCCGCAGCAGCAGGGGTTCGTCAGCACCCTGACCGCGGACAGCGGCAAGAAGTTCGACACCGACTTCGCCAACATCCTGCGCGTGACGCACGGTTCGATCTTCAACACCATCGCGAAGGTCCGTTCCACCACCACGAACACCCTGGTGCGCACCCTCGCCGACCAGGCCAACGCCACCGTGCTCGACCACATCACGGTGATGGAGCAGACCGGCCTGGTCGACTTCCCCTCGGTCCTCTTCCAGGAGACGACCCCGCCGAAGCTGCCCGCCGTCGACCTGACCCCGCCGCCGCCGGACCCGGGCCAGCCGCAGGTCGTGCTCACCCCGCCGGTCAACAGCACGACCAAGCCGCCGGCCCTGCCCGGCGAGCCCGGCTTCACGGGCAGCGGCGCCGGCGTCGGCAACGGCGGGACCCCCGCTCCCACCACCGGCTGATCAGGCGCCCAGCCACACCGTGGTGTCCGACGGCAGCGTGCCGTCAAGCGGCAACGGCACGCTGGCGAGCAGCACTTCGCCCGGCGGCAGTGGCACCGGCGCGTGCGACACGTTCGTGACGCACCGCCAGCCGTCCGACCGGGCGAAGTGCAGCACACCCTCGGGGGCCGCGGCCCAGGTCAGCGTCTCGCCGTCGAGCAGCTTGCGGCGCAGCCGCAGCGCGGTGCGGTAGAGCTCCAGGGTGGAGCCCTCGGTACCGGCCTGCGCCTCGACGGCGTACGACGCGAACCACGAGGGCTGCGGCAGCCAGGCGCCGCCCGCCCCGAAACCGTACGACGGTCCGTCCGTCGTCCACGGCAACGGCACCCGGCAGCCGTCGCGGCCCTTGCGGACATGGCCCGTCTGCTCCCAGATCGGGTCCTGGAGGACGGTCGTGGGCAGGTCGGCGACCTCGGGCAGGCCGAGCTCCTCACCCTGGTAGACGTACGACGAGCCGGGCAGCGCCAGCATGAGGAGGGTGGCGGCGCGCGCCCGCCGCAGGCCCTGTTCGGCGTCGACCGCGGGGGTCCGGCCGCCGGACAGCAGCCAGGCGTTCTCGTCGGTGCCGGCCGCCAGCGACAGCCGGGAGGCGTGCCGTACGACGTCGTGGTTGGACAGCACCCAGGTGGCGGAGGCGCCGGCCGCGCGAGCGGTGGCCAGCGAGTCGGCGATCACCTGACGCAGCGCGTCCGCGTCCCAGGGGGCTTGCAGGTACTCGAAGTTGAAGGCCTGCCCCAGTTCGTCGGGGCGGGCGTACAGGGCGCGGCGGGCGCCGGGCACCCAGGCCTCCGCGACGGCCGTGCGGGGCGGGCCGTAGGCGTCGAAGATCTTGCGCCAGTCGCGGTAGATCTCGTGCACCTCGTCACGGTCCCAGTAGGGGTGGGTGCCGGGCGGCACCCGCTCCAGCGCCTCCTCACCGGTCGCCCCGAACTCCGCCACGTCCCGCAGCGGTTCGGCGAGGTCCTTCACCAGGGCGTGGGCCACGTCGATCCGGAAGCCGTCGACGCCCCGGTCCGACCAGAAGCGCAGGGTGGTGCGGAAGTCGGCGCGGACCTCCTCGTGCTCCCAGTTCAGGTCGGGCTGTTCGGGCGCGAAGAGGTGCAGGTACCACTCACCGTCCGGGACCCGCCGCCAGGCGCTGCCTCCGAACACCGACTGCCAGTCGGAGGGCGGGAGTTCACCGTGCGCGCCGCGGCCGGGCCGGAAGACGTAGCGGTCCCGGGCCGGGGAGCCGGGACCGGCCCGCAGGGCCTGCTGGAACCAGGGATGCTGGTGCGAGGTGTGGTTGGGGACGATGTCGACGATCACCTTCAGGCCCAGCCGGTGCGCCTCGGCGGCCATCGCATCGAAGTCGTCGAGGGTGCCGAGACGCGGGTCCACGTTCCGGTGGTCGGCGACGTCGTAGCCGCCGTCGGCCAGCTCGGACGGGTAGAACGGGCTGAGCCACAGGGCGTCCACGCCGAGCGCGGCCAGGTGGGACAGCCGCTCGGTGATGCCCTTGAGGTCACCGAGTCCGTCGCCGTCCGCGTCGGCGAAGCTGCGCGGATACACCTGGTAGATCACGGCCTGGCGCCACCAGTCGGGGTTCCTGGAGGAGAGGTCGACCACGCGTGTTCCTTTCGGACGAAGCGACTCGGACGGAGCGACACCGACATGAAGTCTGTCCATATTGCCGCGAAAGCGAACCTTCACCCCGGCCGGAACCGTTCGTTCCCTGTGTGAGGGAGTTGTGATGATCTCCGAACGAACCCTGTTTGTAGGCAGGTTGACAGGGTTCCGCGAGGCCAACCACCATGGTCCGCACACTGTGGCGCATGTGACCGACGAGCCCGGTGTTTCTTCGCTGTGCCTTCGCTTCCGCTGCCTTCCGCGGCTTCTCCGCACGATGGGATATCCATGTCCATAGCCAGCCATGTCACCGCGCGCCGCCTGCTGGGGACGGGCGTCGCGTCGTTCGCCCTGTGTGCCGCCGCCGTCGCGGGTGCCACCGGTGCCTGGGCCCACGGCGGTGCCCCCGGCGGTGACGGCTGGAACTCCGGCGGCCACTACAGCCCCGGCACCGGGGCCGGCACGGAGACCGGCACGGACAAGTGCCAGTTCTCGATCGACGGCTCGAACTTCTTCGACTCGGTGAAGGTCGACGACCAGAACCTGAAGGTCACCGAGGACGGCAAGGTGCACCTGAAGGTCCGTGCCGCCGGTGGCGCCGCCGGCTGCACCGCCTCGCTCGCCTCCTACATCGCGCACGGCCCGACCTTCGCCACCTCCGGCGAGCAGATCTTCGTCGACTTCGACTCGGTGACGGTCAAGCAGGGCCAGACCGACTCCCTCGACATCGCGGTCCCCGACGCCGGCTGCTTCGCGCAGATCGACCTCTACCGGGGCGCCGTCAAGTTCGACGGCAGGAAGGACGCCAACGACGGCTTCGTCCACGGTGACCTGCCGGCCGGCCCGGACCACGCGGTCATCAAGGACAAGCTGATCGCCTCCTGGAACGGCGGCACGAAGGACTGCTCGACCAGCGAGTCCTCGTCGCCCTCCCCGTCCCCGTCCGCCCCGGCGCCCTCGGAGTCGGAGTCCACCCCGGCCCAGCCGTCCACCCCGGCCGAGGAGACCACCACCCCGGCGCCCTCGCAGAGCGCGTCGACCGGTACGGCCACCCCGTCGCCCTCCGCGTCCGAGTCCAGCACCACTCCGGCCTCGGCCCCGAGCACCGACTCCGGCAGCGGTGGCGGCGGCCTCGCCCACACCGGCGCCAGCTCCAGCACCGGCTACCTGGCGGGCGGCGCGGCCGTGCTGCTGGCCGGCGGCGGCGCGATCGTCGTCGCGACGCGGCGCCGTAAGGCGAGCCGCGCCTGACGGGCCGACACCCCGCACCGACGTGTGCCCGGCCGTCACGGACGGCCGGGCACACGCGTGTCGGGCGTGGTCGTTGCCACCGTCCGGCTCAAGGGTTTCTCAGTCGTTCCCGCCCGACCCGTCCGGGCCGTCCGCAGTGGTCCCCGCGGCCCGCTCCGCAACCGTCCCCGCGGCCGTCCCCGCGGCCGTCCCCGCGGCCGTCCCCGCGGCCGTCTCCGTGACCGCGCTCAGATAGAGGCGCACGTATCGCGGCACGTCCACGTCGAGCGCCACGTCCACCATGGCCCGTTCCCGGCCACCACCGTGGATCTCGGCCTCGCCGGGGCGGGCGCGCCGGTCGACGATCGTCTGCCCCCGGGTCGGGCCGGGGGCCAACGACACCTCGACCGGCAGCAGCCGGGTGGTCAGCCCCTCCGGGTCGGCCACGGCACACACCGCACCGGCGTCACCGAGGCCGCCGGCCTGATCGTCGCCGTCGGCACCGGCGGAACTCGGAACGGCGGAACTCGGGACGGCGGGCCGGTGGGCGAGCAGGTCGCCGGCCAACCGGGCGCCGGGTTCCGTGCTCGCGCGCAGCCGTCGTACCTCCGCGCCCGGCACCACGACCCGCTGGAACACGTCCAGGCCGTACATGGTGATCGGCACCCCGGCGGTGAGCAGGACGGCGGCTGCCTCGGGGTCGTGCCAGACGTTGAACTCGGCGACCGGCGTGGCGTTGCCGGTGGCGACCGCGCCGCCCATGAACACGATCCGCTCGATGTTCCGGGTGACCTCGGGGTGGGTGCGCAGCAACAGGGCGATGTTGGTGAGCGGCGCGGTGGGGATCAGGGTGACCGGCCGGGGCGAGGCGAGGATCTCGCGGCGCAGCAGCGTGACGGCGTCGACGTCGACGGGCCGCCGGGTCGGCGCGGGCAGCCCGAGGTCGCCCATCCCGTCCGCCCCGTGCACGTGCCGGGCCGACCGGACCGCCTCGACCAACGGCCGCTCGGCCCCCCGGGCGACCGGGACGTCCCCGGCGCCGGCCCGCTCCAACACGGTCAGGGTGTTACGGACCACCCCGTCCACGTCCGTGTTCCCGGCGACACAGGTCACCGCCCGCAGCTCCAGCCCCGGGTGCCGGACGGCGAACAGCAGGGCGAGGGCGTCGTCGACCCCGGTGTCGCAGTCGATGACCACAGGAATCCGCTGACCGGCCATGGGGTGCTCCTTCCGTCAGCGCGACTCTATGCGGCGCGACGGGACCTTTCCGGCCGCCCCGGTACCATCCGGCCCCACGGATGCGGAGCGGGATGACCGGCCCCGGGGGCCGTCCGGACGGGGCGGGTCACCCGGTCGGGTCGGAGCGGTGGTGGTGGGGGGCGGGTGATGGTGGCGTGGGAGCAGCCGTTTCCGCCGCTGCTCCTGGTCTCCGGGGAGGCCCCGCCATGAGAGTCACCGTCTCCGGTCTTGCCGTGGTCGGGCTGCTCGCCGTCTCCGCGTGTACGGCGGGCACCTCGCCGCCGGGCGCCGCGTCCGACTCCGCCCGCGCCGCCGCCGAACGGCCCGCCGCCTCACCCGGCGCCCCCGGCCCCCCGGTGCTCACCGTCGACCAGGCGCAGGCCGCGCTGATCGGCGAGGCCGACCTGGGGGTGCCGTGGACGGCCGGCGACGCCACCGCCACCTGGCACGACGGGCTGCTCAAGGCGACCACCGGGCAACCGGACTGCCAGCGGCTGCTCGACGCCCTGTACGCCGAGGACCTGGTCGGCGCTCCGGCCGGACCGCAGGCCGCCGTCGTCCTTGACGACGGCGACGACGCCGCCCAGCTGCGCTACCAGGTCGACGCGAGCCACGCCGCCGACGTCGACCGGACGCTGGCCTGGCTGCGGACCCTGCCCGGCAGCTGCGGGCGGTTCACGGCGCAGACGACCGCCGCCGGTGCCGAACTCGTCCAGGTCGCCGACTCCCGGCTGTCCGGGCCCGGGGACGCACGGCAAGGCCTGCGGGTCACCCTCACCTGGCAGGCGTCCGCCGACGCCGACCCCAGCACCCTCACCCTCGACGTCGCCGTGGTCCGCGTCGGCGACGACGCGATCGTCCTCACCACCGGCGCCCTCGGCACCCTCCCCCCGGACACCACCGAGCAGGTCCTCCGCATCGGCGTCCAGCGCCTCGCGCAGGTACGGGAGAAGGGGCGGGCGCAGGCCTGAGGTGCCGCTGCCGCCACGCCCCCGCAGCCGGTTCCCCCGCCCCCTCTCACAGCGGTGGCTGGGCCGGGGCCGGACCCAGGGTCGTCGTGCCGGGGGCCGTGCGGTGGCCCAGGCCGGTGCGGTAGGCGTCGAGGGCCGCCTCCACCCGGCCGGTGCGGCGCAGCAGGTCACCGAGCAGCCGGCACAGGTCCGCCAGGTCACCGGCCGCGCCCGCCCGCTCCAGCAGGCTCAGCGCCCGCACATAGTGCTCCTCGGCCGACTCGGTGTCCCGCGCGTCCTCGGCGATGATGCCGAGCAGCCGGTGGGCGGCGGCCGAATGCACGGCGCCACGCTCGGAGTTGAAGTCGCCCAGGACGTCCTGGAGGAGTCCGGCGGCCTCGTCCGACTTGCCCCGGCGGTGCAGGACGTCGGCCAGTTCCACGGCGGCCTGGCTGCGGTACAGGGCGGCCCGGGTCTCCGAGAGCATCGCCAGCGCCTCCCGCAACTCGCCCTCCGCCCGCTCCAGTTCCCCGTTCTGGGCGCAGACGTAGCCGCGCATCCAGTGACAGTTGGCGAGTTCGGTGCGCAGCTGGAGCTGGCGGTACAGCTCGGCGGCCTTGGCGAGGGAGGCGTCGGCCTCGGCGGCCCGGCCCTCGGCGAGCAGGGTGCGGGCGACGGAGCGGTGCATCCGGGCGATCAGGGCGGGGTCGCCGGACTGCGGGGCGAGGGCGAGGGCGAGTTCGGCGGCCTGGGCGGCGCGGGCGTGGGCGCCCATGTCCATGTAGGGGCCGATGGCGGAGGCGTAGAGGAGGAGCAGCGCGTCCGGGTCGTGCAGGCCGCTCCGGTTGAGCTCGTCGAGGGTGGACTCAAGGAGGTATACGGCGTACCGGAGTTCACCGGCGAGGTAGTGGCTGACGGCCCGGCCGCGGATGGCGGGGACGCGCACCGGCAGCGGCTCGTTCGCCGTCCACAGCTCGGCCCGCTCGAAGAACTCCCTGGCCTGCCCCAGCTCTCCGGTGTCCAGGGCGCATTCGCCCAGGCCGAGCAGTGCGGTGGCCTGCTCCACGGCCAGCCCGTGCGCCTCCGCCTCCTCGAAGAGGGCCGCGTACTGGGCGGCGGCCTCCTCGGCGGCGCCGGTGGCGAGGGTGCGCTGCGCCTCGGTGAGCCGCAGCCTGAGGTCGGTGGCGAGGTGCGCGGGGCGCCCGCTGGCCAGCTCCTCGAAACCGACGCCGAGCCGCCCGGCGATATGGCGGAGCGCCTCGTCGGAGGCCCGCACCCGGCCCGCCTCCAGCGTGGAGATGTAGGCGGGCGTGTAGGCCGGCTCGGCCAGCTGTCGCTGCGTCAGCCCCCTTTCACCGCGCAGCTGCTGCACCCGTCTGCCGATGGTCTCCGGATCGTCCCGTTCCTGCATCCTGCCACTCCCCCAACTCCCCCTGGACCTCTTGCCGTTGAGCGCTGTCAGCCCCTAGGTTAAACGGCGGATTAAACCTGCTTAACCCGCCCCTGTCGTTGCGAGGTCGCCGTGCTCGGACGCTTATCCGCACGCCCTGCCGCACGCCCCCGGTCCCGGATCCGCTCGATCGGGGGGACCCCCGCCTTCCGTAGTATCGCCGCCGCCGTCATCGCGGTGGCGGCACTCGTCACGGCCGGCAATGTCGGACCGGCCGGAGCGACGGACGACTCCACCGGTTCCCAGGCCCCGGCCACGGCCACGGCCACAGCACCGCGCACCGTCGACCACTAGCGACGACCGGACGGCTTCGCTTCACCCCCCCCACGACACCGCACACCCGCCGGTACGGCACCTCCGGCGGTCAGGGGGACAGGACCGGCCTGCCGGTCCACCGGTCTCTCGGGACGCCCCGTGCGCGTGCCTCCGGACACCCGGCGAAGCGCCATCGGGAGCGACGGCCTCAGGGGTCACCCGCGGACGGCAGGCTCGCGCCGGATGAACCGGAAGTGACCCTCACGCCGATTCACCCCACCGCCCGTCCAGGTTCGCGAGGCATCGTGGACCCCTACCGCCGAGGTGTCCGGCGTTCGTACACCGTCACCCTGCGGCCGCGGATCTGTTCGTCGGCGACCGGGGTGAAGCACTCGCGCAGGACCTGGGTCTTCGCCCGGTCCCGGGCGGCCGTCACCGGACGGGCCACCCGGGGCGTGTCGGTCACCAGGAGTATGCGGCGCTCGGCGAGGATCGCGGCGCGTATGCGGTCCGGCGACGCCTCCACGCCCTTCAGGGTGCCGGACCGCTCGGGGCTCTCCGTCAGGGCTATGTCCCGCAGACCCGCGAAGGCGCCCGGCGAGACGGACTTGGTGTCCCTGCGGGCCGCGGGCACGAAGAGCACCGCGTCCCCGGTCCGCTTCAGGTGCCGTACGTCCGAGGCCACCGCCAGGGCGTCGTCCACCCTGCTCGCCGGGGACCGCTTGGCCAGCGACTGCGGGAGCAGGGCCGCCACGGCCACCGCCAGCACCACGGGCAGGATCCCTCGCGACGCCACCGGGAAGCGGGGCGCGGCCGCCCTTACCGCCGCGCCGACGGCCGCCCCGATCAGCAGCGCCAGCCCCAGCATGCTGTAGAGGACGTAGCGGTCCAGAAAGAGCGGCTGGACCAGGGACAGCGCGATCAGGCCGAGTTGCGGCACCGCCAGCAGCGGCAGCCCCACGGCCGCCGCCGACAGCCGCCCCGCCCGTGTCCGGTCCGGCAGCGCACAGGCACCGCCGATCGCCAGCAGCACGCCGGGGCCGATCAGCATGTGCCAGGTCAGCGGCGGTATCCAGGAGACCTGAGCGGACTGGCCGCGGCTGAACACGATCAGCGGCAGCACCCCGGCCGTGGCGCACCCCGCCGCCACCGCCCACCGGGACAGGACCGCACGGTCGGCCCGGACCCACAGCACGGTGACCAGATGCGCCGCCAGGATCATGAGCGAGAGCCAGTTCAGCAGGCCCATGAGGAGGACGGCGGCGCCGTAGGGAGCCCAGTGGCGCGCGGGGACCCGGCGCTGGAGGGCGGTCACGAGGAGCAGGGTGGAGATCCCGGCGCCGGCCGCCACCAGCGCGTACGGCCGGCCCTCCTGGAGGTGGAACTGCACGGCCGGCAGCAGTCCGAGCGCCATTCCGCCGGCCAGCCCCGCCCAGACACCGGCCAGGCGCTGGCCGATCACGGCCACGCTGGCCGCCGCGACCGCGGTGGCCAGCACCGACGGCATCCGCAGGGTCGTGGTGCCGGCGCCGAAACACTCGAACAGCGCATGCATCAGCAGGTAGTAGAGGCCGTGGACCACGTCGACGTTCCCCAGCATGTGCCAGATGTCGGCGGTGGAGCGCCGGGCCACCTGCCAGGTCGCGGCCTCGTCGCGCCAGACACTGTTCCGGCGCGGCAGACCCCACAGACCTAAGGCGCATGTCCACAGCAGTGGCAGCAGCCAGACGAGGGGTGGTGCTCCTGGCCGGGAAAAGCGGAATAACGGCTCTGACGTTCTGCCGGTAGACATGAAAAAGGGCCCCCGAAACGGTCGTCGGATAAGGACAGCCCGCCAGAATCCCCCAGGTCAGGGACCCCTGTGCAACCTATTTGTTCACGCCACTGTCCCTTTTCGATCCCTGCGGTTCGCGCGGTCCGGAGCCATGGCGTTCGGCGAGCCGCCCTCCTCCGTTTGACAGAAAGCCCTTCCATCCGGGCTCCCGGCAGGCCAGTCTCGTCCCGCACCCGAATGTCATGTCCGGGGCGAACACTGGACCGTCGACTGGAGCCACCCGATGTCCCGCACCAGGACCCACCGCCTCGGCCGAGCCGTCGCCGTCGTGGGCAGCGCCGCCGCGCTCACCCTCGCCCTGCCGTTCAGCGCCTCTGCGGGCGTGCTGCAGAACCTCCCGGAGAACGCCACCACGTTCCAGAAGTTCTTCGAACCGCTCTACGACTACGACACGGACGCCTGCTACCCCGCCGCCGCCATCGACCCGTCCGGCAACCTCAACGGGGGGCTGAAGCCGACCGGCGCGATCACCGGCCAGTGCCGCGACGGCCACCTCGACCACGCCAACACCTACTCGCGGGCCAAGTGCAACAACGGCTGGTGCGGGATCATCTACGCCAGCTACTTCGAGAAGGACGAGGCGTCCCCGGGCATCGGCCACCGCCACGACTGGGAGTGCATCGTCGTCTGGGTCAAGCAGGGCGCCGACCACCCGTCGTACCTGTCCGCCTCCCAGCACGGCGACTTCGAGACCGAGGCGGTCGCCGACGTCCCGATGAGCGGTCAGCGCGTGCAGGTGGTCTACCACAAGGACGGACTGAGCACCCACGACTTCCGGTTCGCCAAGTGGGGCGAGACCCCGGAGAACGACGACGGCGCCTGGCACCAGGAGAACCTGCTCACCTGGGACGACATGGCCTCCAACCTCCGGGACGTCCTGAACGCCTCGGACTGGGGCAACGCGAACCTCCCCCTCCAGGACGCCAAGTTCGACGACCACCTGAACAAGGCCAAGCCGACCGCGATCACCTTCGACCCGTACGCCTGATCCTGCGGCCGACGGGGAGTCGAGGTGCCGGTGCACGGCCACCACGTCCGGGTGCCGGCTGGGACAAGCCGGCCCTGGCCGGCATCCAGCAGATGGACGACACCCCGCGCAAAAGGACCCCGCCCCATCGGCCGCGCCCGGCAGCTTCCGTGCGCGGCCGAATCCCGGGTGCTGATTGTCAGTGGCATGACCTAGTCTTCGTTTCATCCGCCACACACGGCCCACAGGAACCTCGCACGGGTGGGCCCTGCTCCGTGGCGCCCATTTCATTCGATCCGGGGGGTTCGAATCAGCGTGCGTATGCGCACCGTCACGGCCGCCACCACCCTGGCGGTCCTCTTCAGCTCCGCGGCCCTGGCCGCCACTCCGGCCTACGCCGACACCAGCGGGCTCCTGCCGGTCAGGTCGGTCGGCGACATCGTCGTCGACGGCGCCCACCAGCAGGTCTTCATCAGTGACCCGACGAACGGCAAGATCGTCGTCACCGACTACTCGGGCAACGTCGTCAAGCAGCTCACCACCAACCTGTCCGGCGTCCACGGCCTCGAACTGTCCGCCGACTCCGGCACCCTCTACGCGGCCGTGCAGGACATGGACGCCATCGCCGTCATCGACACCACGACGGACACCGAGACGACCCGCTACACGGTCGGCGACAAGCCGCTGAGCGTCGCCCTCGCGGGCGGCAAGCTGTGGTTCGGCTACGGCGGCGACACGGCCGGCAACATCGGCTCCGTCGACCTGACCGGCGACCACACGGTCACCCTCGACCAGGACCGCAGCTGGTACCAGGCGCCGCTGGTGGACGCGGCGCCCGGCTCCGACGTCCTGGTCGCGGGCGCGGTCGACCAGAGCCCCGTCGAACTGGCCTCCTACGACGTCTCCTCGGGCACCGCCACCAAGCTGGCCGCCACCCGGGACGCGGGCAGCAACCTCGGCGACCTCCAGGTCACCCCCGACGGCAAGGACGTCGTGGTGGCCAGCGGTGCGCCCTACTACCACCAGATCTTCAAGACCTCCGACCTCAACGAGGACGGCAAGTACACCAGCATCAACTACCCGAACGCGGTCGCCATCGCGCCGGACGGCACGGTCGCGGGTGGCAGCGACGCCTCCTACAACCCGGACGTCTACATCTTCCGGCCGGGCAGCAGCGAGGCCGTCCGCTCCTACGAGTTCCCGAGCACCGGCGCCTCCAGCGGCTCCGACCTGATGGCCGACGCGGGCCTCGCCTGGGCGCCGGACTCCTCCCGGCTGTTCGCGGTGTCGTACAACAGCGAGGGCGTGTACTCGCTGCGTGAGTACGACACCCCGGGCAAGGCGGCCAGCACCCTCACGGTGAACGCACCGGCGTCGGCGACGCGCGCCAAGCCGCTCACCGTCACCGGCACGCTCTCCTCGACGACCGCGTTCCCGGCCGGCACGCAGGTCTCGGTCACCCGCACCGACCTCGACTCGCCGAACGGCAAGGCGCTGCCCGCCGTGACGGTCAAGGCCGACGGCACGTTCTCGTTCAGCGACACCCCGCCGGCCGGCGGCAAGGTGACGTACCAGGTCGGCTACGCGGGCGACGCGGACCACGCGGCGGCCTCCGCCAAGGACACGGTCGACGTCTCCCGCGCGAACCCGACGCTGACCCTGGACAACAACGGCAAGGTGTACGCGTACGGGAAGGACGTGAAGTTCACGGCCCACCTCGGGACGACGTACAAGAACCGCACCGTGGAGCTCTGGGCCGACCCGTTCGGCTCGGACAAACCCAACAAGCTGGTGAAGTCCGGCAAGGTCGACTCGCACGGCAACCTGTCCGTCGTCCTGAACCTCAAGCGCGACACCAAGGTCACCGCGAAGTTCGCGGGCGACGCCCGCTGGCAGCCGCGCTCGGTGTCCAGCACGGTGGGCGCGAAGGTCAGTGTCTCGATGTCGGTCAGCCGCCAGTACAAGTCGAAGAAGGCCTGGGGCCAGACCTACTACTACTTCCACAAGACCAAGAACCCGCTGTTCACGACCAAGATGCCGTACTACACCGGCCGTGCGCAGCGCTTCGACTTCCAGGTCTGGTACCAGGGCAAGTGGTACTCGGACACCTCCCAGTACTTCGCCCTGGCGAGCAACGGCGTCTCCCTGGTCGAGTTCACCGGCAACCACAAGAGCGACGTCGGCTGGCGCTTCCGCGTCCGCTCGGACTACATCAACGGCACGTCCGGCGACACCGTCAACTCCACGACGTACGGCGCCTGGAAGTACTTCACCTTCACGAGCTAGCCGGCCGTTCAGCTGGTCTGAAGCTGCCGGAGGTGCTGCTGGACATGGTCCAGGGCACCTTCCCGGCGGCCCGGCACCCTGAGCCTCAACTCCGCGAGCGCGGGCCCCAGTTCACGGGCCCGCGCCGCGTCCTTGATGGCCCCCCACTGGTGGTGGGCCCGGTCCACGGCCGCCTCCACGGCAGGCGTGTCGGCGGGCTCCCCGGCGGCCAGCCGCGTCCTGGCCACGGTCAGCCAGGTACGGCAGCTGCGCGCCGCGTCCCCGGCGAACATCGCGAGGTCGGCCCGCACCTCGGACCAGTGCAGCGCGTCCTCGGAGGCCGGTCCGTGGGCCCGCGCGGCGGCCTCCTCCCAGCGGGCCGCGAGCTCGTCCGCCTCCGTGTACCGGCCGTCCCGCACGGCCGCGCTGATGGCGTCGTGCGGATCACCGCCGTCCGGGCCGTGCGTGCTGAGCAGCATGTCGGTGGCGGTCTCCGCGCCGAGCCGTACGAGCACCTGCTGGTGCAACTGCTCCAGCGGCGGCCGGTGCCCGCTCCTGAGCACCGTCGCCACGGCCTTCATGTACGACGGCACGGCGACCTCCCGCCGGGCGGGCGGCGGTGCGACCCGCCCGTGCACGGCGTTGTTCCGACCGCAGTCGAGGGGAACGGCGCACAGGTGCTCCCAGGTCTCGTGGTCCGCGTGCAGGTCGAGCACCAGCGACGTCGCCCCGGGCGGGCGCAGCCGCAGCTCCTCCCGGATCCAGTGCCAGGGCAGCGCGGTGTACCGCACGGTCGCGGGCGTGGTCCTGGCCAGGGCCAGGTGCGGCAGCCGCTGTCTGCGGTCCAGCTGCAGCTGGCCGGTGACGAAGAGGGTCAGCGGGCCGGGGGCGGCCGCGGCGGCCCGCAGCCGGGTCAGCACCGCCTGCGGCTCCAGGGGGTCGGCGAGTTCGACGACGTTGGCGGTGTCGGTGCCGGAGAGTATCGCCGGGGGCACGGCCGCGAGCACGGGGAGCACGGAGGCCGCGTCCACCAGTCGCCCTTTGCCCGTCGGCGAGGCCGCGAGCAGCAGCACGGTTCCGGGCATCTGGCCCTCCCCTTTGTTCCCCAGGTCCACTTACGTCAGCACCGTAACCGCTGCGCTTGCAAAGCGGGGGCCGAGAGAGAGCTTTGATCCGGGATGGGGGAGTTACGGCCCCGAACCGGCGCGCGCCCGCGCGCGAGGTCGGCTAGTGGGGGGACGGGGTGCGGCGTACCGCGAAGATCGTGGTGTCGTCGGAGAGGCGGCCGCGGCTGTGGCGCAGTACCCCGTCGCGGACGCGGGCGACCAGGCGGGCCGGGTCGGTGGTGGCCGACCGGCGGACCTCGGCCGTCAGGTCGTAGAACTCGCCGTCCCCGTTCCTCGCCTCCGTCACCCCGTCCGTCGTGATGAGGAGGGTCTCCTCCGGGGCGAGGGGGATCGCGCGGGTCGGCGGCGGTCCGGACCCCTCGCTCAACTCACTCATCCCCAACGGAAGTCCTCCCCCCGGCGGGAGGGCGCGGACGCCTGCCGGGCCGACCGCGAGCGGTGGCTCGTGGCCGAAGTTGACCAGTTCCACCACGTCCGGACGGCCCGGCGGGAACCCGAGCAGCAGCGCCGTGGCGAAGCGGTCCCCGTCGTCGCGGCCGAGGGCCACCGTATGGCCCCGGTGCCGGAGCATCCGGGTCTCCAGCCGGTCCGCCACCGTCGCCAGGTCCGCCTCGTGGTACCCGGCCTCCCGGAACGTGCCCAGCAGCGCCGCCGCCGTCTCGACCGCACCGAGCCCCTTGCCCTGCACGTCCCCCACCAGCACGCGTGTCCCGTGCGGGCCCGGCTGGATGTCGTAGAAGTCCCCGCCCACCCGGGCCTCCGTGTCGGCGGCGAGATAGACCGCCGCGTGATCGAGCCCGGCCCACCCCTGCGGCAGCGGACGCAGCACGGTACGGCGGGTCGTCTCGGCGATGTCCCGCATGCGCAGGATCCGGCGTTCGCCGTTCAGCCGGACCGTGCAGGCGAGGACGGCCAGCACCCCGGCGAGGGCGACCAGGACGAAGTCGGACAGCCCGGCCTGGTACTCCTTGGGCCAGGCACTGTCCACGGCGACGTAGTCGAGCAGGGACAGCACCGAGAAGGCGGCCGTCGCCCAGACCCCGCAGAGCGCTGCCGCGATCCCGGGCACCAGCACGATCCAGGAGATGATCCGGAACCGCTCCGTGGTGTTGAGGTCGACCGCGGTGATCCCGGCCAGCAGCAGCAGCAGCGGCGCCAACCAGGCGAAGCCTCTGCCCCGGGCCCACGGCAGGTCCTGCCGCCGCCGCAGGGCCTGGTGGTCGGTCACGTCAGTCAGGGAAACACGCGTGCGCACGGCCCGCACGTCGTACGGACGGCGCGCAGGACGCCGTACGGGCCACCCTGACACCTGGCGTATGGCCGACTTGCCAGGGGGTACCCGCAGGTGTGCTCTGGAAGGCGGGGGCGAGGAGAGAGGAGCGCTCGCATGGCTCACGCGGCACCCACGTCCGGCGGCACGGTCCGGGCCGGTCGTACCCCCGACATCTTCGACGCCCGGACGCACGCCCGGGCCCGGATCGCCGTCTCCGTGGTGACCGGGTTGATCTACGGCGACTGGGTCGCGGCGAACAGCCGCGCCGGCGGCCCGATCACCGGCTGGAACCTGCTGACCGGCTTCGTGAGCGGCTTCTTGTTCGCGGTCGTGCTGTGGGCGGTCATGGCCTTCGCGCCTCGGCTGCGGCGGGAACTGCACGCGGCGGTGTGGGCGGCGTTCGCCGGCATCTCGTTCGGCTTCCTGTACAGCGCGACCGGCGAGGCGGTCCTGCGGTCCATCGGCATGGCCCTGGCCGTGGCGCTCGTCGTCCTGATCCTGTCGTTCTACCGGTTCTACACACGGGAGGACGCGGCCGGACACCGCATCCGATAACCGCTCCCCGTGCCCGCGTGGGCCCCGGCCAGCACGGCCGGGGCCCACGATTTCCCCTTTTTCCTCTCACTGGTCGCCGGGGCTCTTGAAGGCACCCGGCGACACCCGGCGGGGCCCGGATTCCCGGAACCCACACCCGAAACCAGGAAACACCCGTTCGGATCAGTCCTCCACCGGAGCGGGCCGCGCCGAGTCGCCCGGGCAGCCGGACCCCCGTGTCGCCCGTTAGGCCCGGCCAGGGCCCGTCGTACCACCCGAATGCAGGCGCACGGCTCGCCTGACCGGCCCTCAGGGGCTTGCCTGGAACCGTGCCCCCAGTGCTCCCCGGGCCGGTGCGGCCCCCGGGCCCCGCACGGGCCGCACAGACGTCATGGTCCAGGTGGGCCGCACGGACCACGTGGCCCGTGCGAGCCGCCCGGTCCGCCTTCGCCGCACGGCTTGTCCGCGGCGCGCGGCCCGTCCGCGGCGCCCGGCTTGTCCGCGGCACCAGGCTTGTCCGCGACGCCTGGCCCGCCCGCGGCACCCAGCCCACCCGCAGTAGTTCGCGGCCCGCCCGCGGCGCGTCACCCATCCGTAGCGCGTGGCCCCTCCGCGGCGCGCGGCCCACCCGCAGCTCGCGGCCCGCCCGCGGCGCGTCACCCGTCCGTAGCGCGTGGCCCCTCCGCGGCGCGCGGCCCACCCGCAGCTCGCGGCCCGCCCGCGGCACCCGGCCCGCCCGTGGCGCACGGGCCGTGTGGCGCGTCCGGCCCCGCTGCCTGCGGCGCGTCCTGTCGGCCCTGCTGATCACGCTGTCCTGCCTGCTGCTGCCGTTCGGCGCGCTGTCGGCGTGGGCCGCGTACGGGCTGGCGGACACCGGGCAGTACGTGAGCACGATGGCGCCGCTGGCCGAGGACCCCGACGTCCGGGACGCCGTGGCGGCCACCGTCGGCGACGGCATCATGCGCGAGGTGGACGTCGGCCGGCCCCTGCGGGGCACGGTGGCGCCCTTCGTACGCGAGGCGGTCCGCTCGTTCACCCAGACCCGGGCGTTCCGGCTGGCCTGGGACGCCGGCAACCGGGCCACCCATGACGCCGTGCTGCGGGCCCTGGAGGACGAGCGCGAGGAGGCCGTGACGGTCGACCTCGCGCCGGTCACCGCCCAGGTCAGGGACCAGCTCACCCACGACCATGTGCCGCTCGCGGCCCGTATCCCGGTCCAGCACACGGCGGTCGCCGTTCTCCCGGCCGCCGAGCTGGACCGGCTCCGGAAGGGGTTCCACGTGCTCGAAGTCGCCGGGTTCTGGCTGCCCGTCGCGGCCGTCGCCTTCGCGGCCGGCGGTATCGCCCTCGCCGTCCGCCGCCGGCGCGCGGTCACGGCGACGGCGCTGGGCACGGCGCTGGGCGGCGCCCTGCTCGGCCTCGCCCTCTCGATCGGCCGCGCCCTGACCCTGTCCGGTCTGCCGTCCGACGTACCGCACCCGGCCGCGGCCGCCGTCTACGACGCCCTGACCGCCACCCTGCGCACGGTCTCCTGGCTCCTGCTCGCCGTCGGCCTGACGGTGGCCCTGCTGGCGTGGCTCAGCCGCTACGCCCGCCGCAACTCCGCCCCGGCCCCCGACCCGGAGGCCGGGGCATCCAACTCCCGTGCTCTCAGAGCGGATTCACAGGATTCCCCATCTCCTGACCAGAACATGACACGCATGTAACCAGTCGCTACCCTGACGGTCACGTGGTGGGCGTCCCGGCCGGGCAACGTGGCGGAACGACAGCCACCGGTACGGAACACCGATGGCCGACGTGACCCGAGGAGCCCCCGCCCGATGAACCGTCCCACCGCACGCCGCGCCGCTGTCGCCGTGGCGGCCGGCCTCGCCCTGCCGCTCGCCGCCGCGCTGCCCGCGCACGCCGCCGACTCGACCGTCACCGAGGCCCAGTGGCTGTCCGACGTCGCCGCCGTCACCGGTCCCGCGCAGAGCTACCTCGACAGCCGCGCCGCCGCCAACACCTCCGGCGCCAGGCTGGCGATCGTCCTCGACATCGACAACACCGCGCTGGCCTCCCACTTCGAGGGCGGCTACCCCACGCCCGCCACCGCCCCGGTGCTCACCCTCGCCCAGGACGCGCACGCCAAGGGCATCAGCGTCTTCTTCGTCAGCGCCCGCCCCGACCTGATCGACCTGACCACCAAGTACAACCTCACCAAGGTCGGTTACACCGTCGACGGCCTCTACACCCGCTCGCTCGGCGAGATCATCGGCGAGAGCGTGGCCGACTTCAAGACCGCGCAGCGCCAGAAGATCGAGGCGAACGGCTACGACATCGTCGCCAACATCGGCAACAACACCACGGACCTGACCGGCGGTCACGCCGACACCACCTACAAGCTGCCGGACTACGACGGCCTGCTGGACTAGCCGCTCCCACCAAAAAAGGCCCTGGTCAGGGGCGCTGCGCCGCGAGCCCCGCCAGGTCGCGCAGCGCCTCGGCCAGTTCCGGTTCGTCCGCCGAGGCGAGCCCGATCCGGACCGCGTCCGGCGTCCGCTTCGGGTCGACCCGGAAGGCGGTGCCGGGCGTGATCCCGATCCCGCGTGCCGCCGCGGCCGCCGTGAAGCGATCGGCGCGCCACGGCGCGGGCAGCTCCCACCAGGCGAAGTACCCGCCCGGATCGGCCCGTACGGCGAACCCGTCCAGCACCTCGCGGAGTATCCCCTGGCGGCGCCGGGCCTGCGCCCGCTTGGCCTCGACGAGCCGCGCCACCGTCCCGTCCCCGATCCACCGCACGGCCGCCTCCAGCGCGAACGCCCCCGCGCTCCAGCCCCCTGAGCGCACGGCGTCCGCCACCGCCGCCACCCGGTCCTCGGGCACGACGGCGAACCCGACGGTGAGGCCGGGCGCGACCCGCTTCGAGAGCCCGTCCACGACATGGACGAGCCCGGGCGCGAGAGCGGCGAGCGGCGGCTCGCCACCGCCGTGCAGGAAGGCCCAGATCCGGTCCTCCACCACCGGAAGCCCCAGGTCGCACACGGCCCGCGCGAGGTGCAGCCGCCGCCCGGCCGGCACGGTCCGGGAGGTCGGATTGTGCAGGGTCGGCTGGAGGTAGAGCGCGGAGAGCGGCCCGGACCGGTGCACGGCGAGGAGCGCCTCCACGACCGGCCCCTCGTCGTCCGTCGGCACCGGTACGAGGGTGACGGAGAGCCGCCCCGCGATCTCCTTGACCAGCGGATACGTCAGCGGCTCCACCCCGACCCGGCCGCCCGGCGGTACCAGGGAGGCGAGGGTGGCGGCGATGGCCTGCCGGGCGTTGCCGGTGAAGAGCACCCGGCCGGGGTCCGGCCGCCAGTCGCCGGTGGCCAGCAGCGCGGCGGCGGCTCGCCGGGCGTCCGGAGTGCCGTCGGCAGGGGCGGGCCGCAGGGCGGCGGTGAGGGCGTCGGCCCGCAGCAGCGGCGCGAGCGCGGGCGCCAGCATCTCCGACTGCCCTGCTACGACCGGGTAGTTGAGCTCCAGATTGACCCGCGCGGCACCGCCCTCGTCCTCGACGAGCGCCCGCCCCCGTGGCACGTCCGCCGCGGCCCGGACGAAGGTGCCCCGGCCGACCTCGCCCACCACCAGCCCGCGCCGCACGAGTTCGGCGTACACCCGCCCGGCCGTCGAGGCGGCGATCCCGTGCCGGCGTGCGAACGCCCGCTGCGGAGGCAGCCGTTGCCCCGCCCGCAACCGCCCGCGCGCGATGTCCAGCGCGATCCGGTCGGCGATCCCCCGAAAGTCGTCCACCGAACACCCCTCCTCATTGCACCGAGGGCAAAGATCTTATTGCACCGAGGAGTTGAGGGCCCCTAGGGTCGATCACATGCCTCCCTTCCTCGCATACACCGACAATTCCTGCCAAAGTGCCCGCGCTCCGCTCCTCCTCGTCCACGGCCACCCGTTCGACCGCACCATGTGGCACCCCCAGCTGACGGCCTTCGCCTCCGACCGCCGGATCATCGCCCCCGACCTGCGCGGCTACGGCGCCTCCCCGGTCACCCCCGGCAAGACCCCCCTCGCCCGCTTCGCCGCCGACCTCGAAGACCTCCTCGACGCCCTGGACGTGCCGGCCTGCGTCGTCGCGGGCCTGTCCATGGGCGGCCAGATCGCGATGGAGTGCTACGACCGCCTCGGGCCCGCCCGGGTCCGCGGGCTGGTCCTGGCGGACACCTTCCCCGACCCCGAGACACCCGAGGGCAGGCAGGCCCGCAACGCCATGGCGGACCGCCTGCTGCGCGAGGGCATGCGCGGCTACGCCGACGAGGTCCTGGAGAAGATGGTCGCCCCCTACGCCGACCCGGACGTGAAGGCCCACGTCCACCGCATGATGACGGCGACGGATCCCGAGGGCGCCGCCGCGGCCCTGCGCGGCCGGGCCGAACGCCCTGACTACCGTCCCCTGCTGACCAGGGTCACGGTCCCCTCCCTGGTGGTGGTCGGCGCGGACGACGAGTACACCCCCGTCGCGGATGCCGAGGCCATGCACGCCCTCCTCCCCGAGGCCGAGCTCCGGGTGATCGACCGCTCCGCCCACCTGCCGAACCTGGAACGCCCGGCGGAGTTCAACCGGGCGCTGGGGGAGTTCCTGGCACGCGTGGACCGGGCACCGCCGGCCCGGCGCGCACCCGGATAATGGGCACATGTCCCGCGAGTTCCCCATCGGCCTCACCCCTCCCGACTGGCTGGTAAGGAACCTCCGACCCCAGCGGGCGGCCCCCCTCAACCGGGCCGCCCTCCTCCGCGCCGCCCTCGGCATGACCCTCCCGCTCGCCGTCGGGCTCGCGGCCGGACAGCCCGCGTACGGCGCGCTCGCCTCCATGGGCGCCCTGTCAGGGGTCATCGGCGACACCGCCGACGCCTACCGCATGCGGATCCTCAACATCGCGGTCCCCCAGCTCTTCGGCGCCGTCGGCGTCACCGCGGGCTCCCTGGTCTACGGCCAGGGCTGGCTGACGGTCGCCGTGGTCACCGGCATCGCGCTGGTCTCCGGGATGATCTCGACGATCGGCGCGGTGTCCTCCGTGTCCGGGCTGCTCCTGCTGCTCAACTCTGTCATCGGCGCGGGCCTGCCGCTGCCCGGCCCCTGGTGGCTGACCCCCGTCCTGATGACCGGCGGCGGCCTGCTCGTCCTCCTGCTGGCCCTGCTGGCCTGGCCGCTGCGCTCCGGCGTACCGGAACGCTCGGCGGTCGCCGCCGCCTACCGCACCGTCGCCGACCTGCTGGCCGTGCGCGACACCGCCGACGGCGAGGCGTACGACCGCGCCCGGCACACCGTCACCCAGTCGCTGAACCAGTCGTACGACCTGATCCTCGCCCGGCGCGCCCGCTACCACGGCCGCAACCGCGAACTCACCCGGCTGCTCGCCCAGTTGAACGCGATCACCCCGGTGGTGGAGGCCGCCCCCGCCGTCCGGCTCGCCGCGAAACCGCTGCCGCCCGAGGTCCCGGCGGCGGTCCGGCACATCGCCGACGCCATCGAGACCGGCTACACCGGCCCGATCGGGCTCCACCTGCCCGAGCCGGTCAACGAGACCGGCCGCGCCGTCGACCACGCCCTGCGGCACGTCGCCGAGGTCGCCACCAGCCCCGACGTCGACCCCCGCGGCATCGACGACCGCCTCGGCCGCCCGGCCGCCCTCGGCGTCCGCACCGCCCGCGCCGCCCGCAACGTCGTGCTCTCCGCCAACTCCTGGCGCTACGGCATCCGCCTCGCCCTGTGCATCGGCATCGCGCAGGCACTGGTCTCCCTGATCCCCGTGCCCCGCTCCTACTGGGTGGCCCTCACCATCACCTTCGTCCTCAAGCCCGACTTCGGCTCGGTCTTCTCCCGCGCCCTGCTGCGCGCGCTGGGCACCGTGGTGGGCCTGGTGGTGGCGGCGACGGTCCTCGCCCTGGTGCCGCGCGGCTGGTGGGACGTGCCGGTGATGATGGTCCTGGCCCCCCTGGTCCCGGCGCTCACCCCGCGGGGCTACGGCTTCCAGACGGCGGCCATCACCCCGGTGATCCTCCTCCTCTCCGACGTGCTGAACCACCAGGGCACCGCCCTGCTCCTGCCCCGCCTCCTGGACTCCCTGATGGGCTGCGGGATCGCCCTGGTCGCGGGGTACCTGCTGTGGCCGGAGAGCTGGCGCACCCGGGTCGGCGACCGGCTCGCCGACGCGGTGGCGGACACGGCGACCTATGTCGAGCTGGCCTTCGGGGGCGACGGGCGGGCCGGCACGGAGGCCGGGGACCAGGGCGTCGATCCCGCCGCCCGGGCCCGGATGCGCCGCCGGCTCTACCGCGACCTGTCCACCATCCGCACCGAGTTCCAGCGCGCGCTGACCGAACCCCCGCCCACCGGCCGCCGTGCCGCGGCCTGGTGGCCGCTGGTCGTCGCCGTGGAGCGCATCGTCGACGCGACGACGGCGGCCCGGGTCCGGGTACGGCACGGGGCACCGCCCCCGTCCCGGGCCGAGGTGGACCAGGTCGCCCTGCAACTGCGCGAACTGGCGTCGGGCGTCCGCGAGTCCGAGACCCTGATCGCGGTCCGCACGGACCTCACGGGCCCACCGGACAGCGTCCTGGAACCGCTCCGCCAGGAGGTGGCGGCGGCGAGGGCGATCGCGTCCCCGCACTGACCCCGGGGAACGCGGCGCCGGACTCGACCGTCGCACGCCCGACCGGAGTCATCGACCCTCCCCAAGATCGCAACCTGGGGCCGCTAACCTTACGTGTCCGTCCTGGCCAGCGATTGACGGATTTCAACTCACGCGAAGGGTTGCGCACATGGGCATTCTCACTCTCCTGCGGAACGCATTCGGCAGGTCGCGAAAGCCGCGCCCTGCCGAAGCAGAGGGTGCGGACCAGCTCCCTTCGCAGTCGACACCGACACAAGAAGCGGCAGCTCAGACACCGACTGCGGTCCCGGAACCCCGCCCGTCGACGAAGGACGAGCACGACCTGGTGTCGGCGGCCTTCGACAACGTGACGGTACCGAAGCAGGCCTCCCGCACGATCGAACCTGACCTCCCCACCCCCACCCCACCGACAGAGCCAACAGCAAAGACCGAGCCGGAGCCGGAGGCCGAGGCCGACGCTGGACCGAAGCCGGAGGCGGAGGCCGGGCCGGAGGATGAGGCGGAGGCCGAGCCGAAGGCGGAGGAAGAGGTCAAGGCCGACGCAGGGCCGAAGGCGGAAGCCGAGCCGAACGCGGAAGCCGAGCCGAAGGCGGAGGCCGAAGCCGAGGCTGAGCCGGAAGCAGAAGCCGAGCCGAAGGCGGAGGCCGAAGCCGAGGTCGTGGCTGAGTCGACGG
>NZ_JBVHFU010000005.1:146008-494088 GCF_055562175.1 Streptomyces sp. NPDC020958
GGCCGAAGGCACTACTGAGCCCGTGGTGGAAGACGCAGCAGAGCCTGCAGCCCAGGCCGAAGCCAAGCCTGCAGCCGAACCGGAGGCGAAGGCGGAAGCCGAGCCGAAGGCGGAGGCCAAGATCGAGGCCGACGCTGGACCGAAGCCGGAGGCGGAGGCCGGGGCTGAGCCGAAGGCAGAAGCCAAGCCGAAGGCGGACGCCGAGGTCGAAGCCCAGGCTCAGTCGACGGCCGAAGGCACTACTGAGCCCGTGGTGGAAGACGCAGCAGAGCCTGCAGCCCAGGCCGAAGCCAAGCCTGCAGCCGAACCGGAGGCGAAGGCGGAGGCGGAGCCGAAGGCAGAAGCCAAGCCGAAGGCGGACGCCGAGGCGGAGCCGACGACCGCAGACCCTGCGGCGGAGGCGGAGACCAAGGCCGAACCCGGAGACGCGGCAGAACCCGCAGACCAGTCCGAAGCGGATCCCGCGGCCCAGCCGAAGGCGGAGGCGGAGACCGAGCCTGAGGTCGCGACTGAGCCGGTGACCGAGGCTGAGGTGACCGCGGAAGCGGCAGCCGCGCCGGCGGTCGAGGTGACGGGCGAGCCTGAGGCGGAGCCCCTGGCGGCGGCCGAGGCCGAGCCGGTGATCCGGCTGACCGTCGAACCCGTGGCCGTCGCCGAAGCACAGCCGGAGGCCGAGGTCGAGGTCGCCCCGGAAACGGTCGAGCCCGCAGCCGCCGACGGCGAAGCCGCCCCGCAGGGGCCACCCGCACCCGACGACGAACCCGTCACGGGTGGTGCGGGTGGGAGCCACTCCGCCGAAGGCGCAGCCGAGGCCACCGTCGGCGGCGACGCCGCCCGCGTCGCCCTCGCCAAGGCCGGCCTCTCCGCCGCCCGCGCCACCACCTACCTCGTCCTCGACCGCTCCGCGAGCATGCGGTCGTACTACAAGGACGGCTCCGCGCAGGCCCTCGCCGACCAGACCCTCGCCCTCGCCACCCACCTCACCCCGCCCGGCGACACCCCCTCCGTGCACGTCGTCTTCTTCTCCACCGAGGTCGACGGCACCACCGACCTCACCCCTGCCTCCCCCGAGAACGCGATCGACGAGGCGCACGCGGGCCTCGGCCGGATGGGCCGCACCAGCTACCACGCGGCCGTGGAGGCCGTACTCGCCCATTACGACGCGAACGCCACCCCCGGCACCCCCGCCCTGGTCGTCTTCCAGACCGACGGCGCCCCGGACGCGAAGACCCCGGCCACCCAGTCCCTCACGGACGCCGCGAAGTCCCACCCCTCGGTCTTCTTCTCCTTCGTCGCGTTCGGCGAGCACGAGAACAAGGCCTTCGACTACCTCCGCAAGCTGAAGACCCCCAACACGGCCTTCTTCCACGCGGGCCCGACCCCCCTGGAACTCACGGACGCGGAGCTGTACGACGGCCTCCTGATCGACTGGCGCCCGTAAGCCCCACCCGCAACCCCACCCGCACACCCCATGCCGCCCGCTTCTCACCCAATAAAACGGGACGCGGGCGGCATACACATGTCGGCTACGATTTCAAGGTTCGCAAGAAGAGCAACACACCGACCTGGGAGCAGCCCCCGATGGCTCGACACCTCATCACCAGCGCCCTTCCGTACATCAACGGGATCAAGCACCTGGGCAACATGGTGGGGTCCATGCTCCCGGCGGACGTGTACGCGCGGTACCTCCGCCAGCGCGGCCACGACGTCCTGTACATCTGCGCCACGGACGAGCACGGCACCCCCGCCGAGCTCGCGGCGAAGGAGCAGGGCCTCCCGGTCGACGAGTTCTGCGCCCAGGCGCACGACGCGCAGAAGGCGGTCTACGACGGCTTCGCACTCGCGTTCGACTACTTCGGCCGCAGCTCCAGCCCCGAGAACCGCGAGATCACCCAGCACTTCGCCCGCCGCCTGAACGAGAACGGCTTCATCGAGGAGCGTTCGATCCGCCAGGTGTACAGCCCGGTGGACGGCCGCTTCCTCCCGGACCGCTACGTCGAGGGCACCTGCCCGCACTGCGGCTACGACAAGGCCCGCGGCGACCAGTGCGAGAACTGCACGCGCGTCCTGGACCCGACCGACCTGATCAACCCCCGTTCCGCGATCTCCGGCTCCACCGACCTGGAGATCCGCGAGACCAAGCACCTCTTCCTGCTCCAGTCCAAGCTGGAGAACGAGGTCCGCGAGTGGGTCGCGCAGCACGACAAGGACTGGCCGCAGCTGGCGTCCTCCATCGCCCACAAGTGGCTGACGGAGGGCCTGCACGACCGCGCGATCACCCGTGACCTCGACTGGGGCGTCCCGGTCCCGGCCGACACCTGGCCGGAGCTGGCCGCGGAGGGCAAGGTCTTCTACGTCTGGTTCGACGCCCCGATCGAGTACATCGGCGCGACGAAGGAGTGGGCGGACCAGGACCCGGACAACCGCGACTGGAAGTCCTGGTGGTACGACGTCGACACCGACGTCCGCTACACGGAGTTCATGGCGAAGGACAACGTCCCGTTCCACACGGTGATGTTCCCGGCCACCGAACTCGGCGTGCGCGAGCCGTGGAAGAAGGTCGACTACGTCAAGGCCTTCAACTGGCTGACGTACTACGGCGGGAAGTTCTCCACCTCGCAGAAGCGCGGCGTCTTCACCGACCAGGCCCTGGACATCCTCCCGGCGGACTACTGGCGCTACTTCCTGATCGCCAACGCGCCGGAGTCGGACGACTCGTCGTTCACCTGGGAGCACTTCACGGCGACGGTGAACAAGGACCTGGCCGACACCCTCGGCAACTTCGTCAACCGCGTGCTCTCCTTCTCCCGCAAGCGCTTCGGCGACGACGTCCCGGCGGGCGGCGAGCCCGGCGAGGCGGAGACGAAGCTGGGCGCGGTGATCGCCGAGCTCCTCGCCGAGTACGAGTCCCACATGGAGACCCTCCAGTTCCGCAAGGCGGCCGCCGCCCTGCGCGCCCTGTGGTCGGCCGGCAACTCCTACCTGGAGGAGAAGGCCCCCTGGCTGGAGATCAAGACGGACAAGGACGGCGCGGCCCTGACCCTGCGCACGGCGATGAACCTGATCCACCTCTACTCGGTGGTGTCGGAACCCTTCATCCCGTCGACGGCGAAGACGATGCGCGAGGCCTTCGCCCTCTCCGCCGACACCGCGACCTGGGTCACCGCCGACGAGGCGAAGGCGCTGGCCGCGGTCCCGGCCGGCACCCCCTTCACGGTCCCCCCGGTGCTGTTCGCCAAGCTCACGGACGAGGACCTGGAGACGTACAAGGAGCGCTTCGGCGGCACGGAGTCCTGACCGCCCGCCCCGCCACCCTCCCGGCCCCTTGACCCCGTTCACCGGCGTCAAGGGGCCGCCGCACATCAGCTCAGCAGCCCCAGCACCAGCGCCCCCGCCACCGGCGCCGCGTACACCAGCGGGAACGGGATGTGCGAGTACCACCTCGCCCGCGCGACGGTGACCGCGGCGCCGGTGAAGTAGAGCAGCAGCCCCACCCCCGCCAGCACCCCGACCACCGGCACAGCCAACCCGACCAGCAGCCCGACCGCCCCGGCGGCCTTGGCCAGCCCGAGCGGCGTCCGCCAGGCCCGTGGCACCCGGTAGTCGGTGAGCGCCTTGACGATCCACTCGGCCCGCATCAGCAGCACGGTCCCGGAGAACCCGGCCAGCACGGCGGCCCGCAAAACGGTCCGGGCCGAACTCATCTTCGCCACACCCCAATCACCGGCACCCATCCCCCCACGCTCCGGTCCCACCTGCGCTCCCCACGAACCACCCACCAGGGAGAAAGCACCCCACCAAACCCCACCCCTCCCTCCCGCCGGGCAAACTCACCCCCGCGAGTGAATATGCCCAACTCGGCTGGATTCGGGACCGGTTGCCTGCCTTACGCTCAGCCCAGCAAGACACAACCCCAGACATGCGACGGCCCTCGCCGGGACTGCAATCCCAGTGCGAGGGCCTGACCACCGAGGAAGATCGGACCTTCCCGATGGACACCGAAAACCCTAGCGCGCCCTCGCGCGCCCAGTCCCGTATCGCGGGCAAAAACCACCCCCACGCGCGGCCTCAGTCCGGCGTAGTCCACGACAACGTCCGCCACATCGAGAACGTCACGGTGATCGGCAACCACCTCACCCAGCACCAGGAGCTGTCGCTCCTCGCCATCGGGCTCGGGACCTACATCCAGTCGGTGCGCCAGGGCACCGCCGTCGACATCAAGACCCTCGCCGACCGCTTCCCCGAAGGCCCCACCCGTATCGCCGCCGCCCTGCGCGAACTCGAAGAGCACGGCTACCTGCGCCGTACCCGGGAACGCACCCCCACCGGCAGGATCGTCACCCGCACGGTCTCCTGCAACAAGCCAGGACACCGGACCGCCCCGGCCGACACCCCCGACAGGCCCGCCCGACGCACGACGACCGCCGCCACGGACAAACCACCTCCCCGCAAGCGCCTCCCCGCCGTACCGCAACCCTCCAACACCTCCCCCGCGCTCCTCGGCACAGCCCTCGACATCCTCGCCGGCCTCCGCCGCCGCGACCCCCGTCTCCTCCTCTCCGCCACCGACGCCGAGCACCTTGCCCCGGGCGTCGCCGCCTGGCTGGAGCGCGACATCGCCCCCACCGCCGTACGCCACGCGCTCACCGAGAACCTGCCGAACGAACCCCTGATCCGCCCGGCCGCCTTCCTGGCCCACCGCCTGGCCGCACAGCTTCCGCCCCCGCCCCCGTTCCGGCCGCCGGCCGCATCGGCCCCGCCCGTCCGTCACCCCCTCCGCAACTGCGACACCTGCGACCGCGGCTACCGGGGCCCCGACCCACTCAACTGCCAGGACTGCTGCCGACGCCGACAACCGACGCCTGCGGCGGCCTGACGGGTCGACCAGGACCCGGCGCCCACTGGAGATCGGCTCGCAGCTGCCTGCACCCCTTACCAACCCCGACCCCCACAGGAATCCGTATGGTCAACTCGCCCCACGAGGCGATGCACCGCATCTTCCAGCAGTATCCGGGCCTCTTCGCCGGGGTCTCCGAGGCACTCGGCATCGATTTCCCCCCACCCACCTCGGTCACCGTGCTGCCCACCGACCTCACCGAGACCAGCCCCCCCAGCCGTTGTTTGCGGCGAGCGTCGGGTGGTAGAGGTCGACAGCCGACGCGGCGTTGGCAGTGAGCAGGAGCACACCGGCACCGACGCCGGCGGCCACGACGGCGGCCGAGACGACGAGGATGCGGCGCTTGCGAAGAGACCGGCGGTGAGAGACAGAGGCCACGGAGGCGTCCTTACGTACTTCCGAAGAGCCGGGGACGGGCCCGCCGGGGCGGGCTTCACCCTCTGCGGTTGTGGAGATCGAACAGGTTGCCGTGAATTTTTCCGCGGTGTGGTGCCCATCCCGGAAGAGAGCGGCCAAAGTTGACGCGGGCAGCCGTTCCCCCGACGCCCCGACATCCGCATGTTCACAACACGTCCGTATGGTTTCGCCATGGCAACCCCTGAGCTCATCCCGATCGCCTACGAGCCGCACGGCCGTACCGAGGCCATCGGTCACTACACCGGCGGCCAGTTCCTGGCCTCGGTCACCTACGCGTTCCCCGAGGGGTTCCGGCTCGACGAGGGCTGGGAGGAGCAGAAACGGCTGTACGCGGTGCTGCACCTCTTCGACACCGAAGGCCGCTACAGCGACTCCCAGATCTGGTGCGCGGGCAGCTGGGCCGAGCAGCAGCGCGACCCGGAGGGCGCCGGCTCGGTACTGTCCCGGGCCCGCGCCCACCTCGCGACCATGCTGCGCAGCCTGCCGCGACGGACGTACACGGACATCGCGATCCGCCCGTTCCGGCTGACCGTCGACGGGGTGCTGTTCGGGCTGGTGACGAGGGAGGACGAGGACGGCGCCTGGGCCGAGCTCTACCCGGACCACCTGGGCTTCGCCGAGCCCTGGGACGGCCGGTACGACACCTGACGCACCGGCCGTGCCGGCCGCCTCGGGGGAGTACGGTCAGCCGTTGTTCGTCTCGTCCGGTTCGACGGCGAGGGTCAGACGGCCGCGGACACCGCGGGCGATGTGGTGGCGGTCGTACGTGAGGTAGAGCAGGCCGCCCTCGTGGCCGTTGCCCGGGTAGATGGTGTCCTCGTCGAGGGTGGTGCGGGTGGTGGTGTTGCTCGCGTAGGGCTCCACCTGCGCGGACAGCAGTACCGACGTCTCGTCGAAGAAGAGCTGGCCGGTGTGGCAGGTGTGGCCGCCTTCGTAGCCGGCGTCGGTCCACTCGCCGTCCACGTGCACCTTGACGTGGATGTGGACGCAGCGGCCCTGGTACCAGCCGGGGAAGACGGTCCTGAAGGTCACCTGGCCGTGCCGGTCCGTGTGCCAGGTGCCGCGCAGGTAGCGCGTGTCGTCGGTCGGCTCCTGGTGGCCGCCGCCACCGCCGGGCGGGGGGCCGGTGGGGGTGTCGGTGGGCGGGGGACCGCTCGGCGGGGTGCCGCCTCCGCCGCCGCTGCCCATCTCCTCGTACCCCGAGTAGATGCCGGACGCGTTGCAGTGCCAGATGTCCACGGCCGCGTTCCTGAGCGGCTTGCAGGTCTCCGCGTCGATCACCTTGAGGGTGAGGGCCAGCGGGATGCCCTCCTGGTCCTCGGTGACGTCCTGGCGGAGCTTGTCGGCGTCGATGTAGTAGGGCCCCTCGACCAGTTCGGAGGTGAGCGTGTAGCAGGCGCCCTCCTGGCCGGGCCGGTCGGAGGCCTGCGCGTCGGTCATGAAGGCGCCGCCCACACCGACGGCGGCCACGGCCGCGCCCCCGGCCGCCAGCACCGCGCGACGGGCCAACCCGCTTCTGTCTTCCGGTGATTGCGTGTCTGTCATGGCCAGCGACCGTAGGCGGGGGTCAGCTGGCAGGAACATCGGAGAGAGCTGTGAATCGAGGAGCACAGCACGAAGGGCTCGAAACCGACGCCGGTTTCGAGCCCTTCGTGACGAGTGGGGGTGTTCCTGGGGTTACTTCGGCTGCGGCTTGCGGATCGACAGGTGCAGCTCGCGCAGGCGGCTCTCCTCCAGCTCGGTCGGCGCGCCCATCATCAGGTCCTGGGCGTTGCCGTTGAGCGGGAAGGCGATGGTCTCGCGGATGTTGGGCTCGTCGGCGAGGAGCATCACGATGCGGTCCACACCCGGGGCGATGCCACCGTGCGGCGGGGCGCCGAAGCGCAGCGCGCGCAGCATGCCGGCGAACTCGCGCTCGACGGTCTCCGCCTCGTAGCCCGCGATGCCGAAGGCCTTGAGCATGATGTCCGGCTCGTGGTTCCGGATGGCGCCGGAGGACAGCTCCACGCCGTTGCAGACGATGTCGTACTGCCAGGCCAGGATGTCCAGCGGGTCCTGGGTCTCCAGGGCCTCCATGCCGCCCTGGGGCATCGAGAACGGGTTGTGGGAGAAGTCGATCCTCCCGGTCTCCTCGTCCTTCTCGAACATCGGGAAGTCGACGATCCAGCAGAACCGGAAGACGTTCTCCTCGAAGTGCCCGGCGCGCCGGGCGGCCTCGACGCGCACCGCGCCCATGATCTTGGAGACCTCGTCGAACTCGCCCGCGCCGAAGAACACGGCGTGACCGGCGGCCAGCTGGAGCCGCTTGGTCAGCTCGGCCACGTTCTCCTCGGTGAGGAACTTGGCGATCGGACCGGACAGCGAACCGTCCTCCGCGACGCGGACCCAGGCCAGGCCCTTGGCGCCCTGCGAGACGGCGAAGTCGCCGAGCTGGTCGAAGAACTTGCGGGGCTGCGCGGAGACGTCCGGCACCGGAAGGGCCCGCACGTGCTTTCCGGCGAACGCCTTGAACTCGGAGCCCTCGAAGATGTCGGTGATGTCGACGAGTTCCAGCTGGGCGCGGAGGTCCGGCTTGTCGGAGCCGTACTTCAGCATCGACTCGCGGAACGGGATCCGCGGGAACGGCGAGGTGACCTCACGGCCGCCGCCGAACTCCGTGAACAGCTCGGTCATCAGCCGCTCGATGGGCTGGAAGACGTCCTCCTGCTCGACGAAGCTCATCTCGACGTCGAGCTGGTAGAACTCGCCCGGCGAGCGGTCGGCGCGGGCGTCCTCGTCGCGGAAGCAGGGCGCGATCTGGAAGTAGCGGTCGAACCCGGAGATCATCAGCAGCTGCTTGAACTGCTGCGGGGCCTGCGGCAGCGCGTAGAACTTGCCCGGGTGCAGACGGGAGGGCACCACGAAGTCACGGGCGCCCTCGGGGGAGGTCGCGGTGAGGATCGGGGTGGCCATCTCGTTGAAGCCGAGGGCGACCATCTTGTGACGGATGGCCGAGATCACGGCCGTGCGCAGCATGATGTTGCGGTGCATGCGCTCGCGGCGCAGGTCCAGGAAGCGGTACTCCAGGCGCCGCTCCTCGTTGACCCCGTCCTCGGCGTTGATCGTGAACGGCAGCGGGGCGGCCGCGCCGAGCAGCTCGACCTCGCCGACCTCGACCTCGACCTCGCCGGTGGGCAGGTCGGCGTTGATGTTCTCGGCGCCGCGGGAGACGACCTTGCCGTCGACCCGTACGGTCGACTCCTTGCTGAGCTTGTCCAGGGCCTCGTAGGCGGGCGTCCCCGGACGGGCCACGAGCTGGGTGATGCCGTAGTGATCGCGCAGATCGATGAAGAGGATGCCGCCCAGGTCGCGCCGATTGTGCAGCCAGCCACTCAGCCGGACGTCGGTGCCGACGTCAGAGGAGCGGAGCTCGCCGCAGGTGTGGGACCTGTACCGATGCATCGTGGTTCATCCAGCCTTCGCGGATCGGGGTGTGTTGCCAGCCTGACGTTTCACGTGAAACACCACCCAGCGTACCGGGCGCCCCAAGGCCCACTCCCCCGATTAAGGAGTCGGTGATCGGTAGCGTTTTCCGATCGGCTGTTCTTAAAGTGGGGCAATGCGAACTGGCGAGCCCCTGCCCGCCGTGGAGGACGTCCTCGCCGCCCTTGCGACCGGGCTGTGGCACTGGGACACCGCCACCGGGCTGGTCACCACGGATGCGGAGACAGCACGGCTGATCGGGCTGCCCGCCGAGGCCTCCGTGCTGTCCGAGGCGCTGGTCAGGTCGCGCTTCCACCCCGTCGACTGGAACGAGAACACCAGCATCACCCGGCTGGCGGCCATCGAGGGCACCCTCGCGGAGGTCCGGCTGCGGGTCATGGACGAGCGGGGCCGGCTGATACGGACCGTACGCAGCCGTTTCAGACCGGAGTACGACTCCGACGCGCGCGTCTACCGGGTGACCGGCACCCTCCAGGAGGTCACCGAACCGGCTCCCGGCACCGCCGCCCGGCATCCGGTCACGGGGGACTGGCGGCGCTCCCGGGAGGCCTTCCTGCTGGACGCGGGCCGCGCGCTGGCGGAGGCGCGGTCCACCGAGGAGGTGCTGCGGGTGGCGGGGGGCCTGTCCATGCCCGGGTTCTCCCCGGACGGGCTGGCCGTCTTCGGCGCCAAGGGCGACCGGCTCACCATCATCGGCCACCACGGCCAGCAGATCGACGAGGACAGCCCCTTCAGCAGCATGCCGCTGGAGACCGACTACCCGGCGGCGGAGGTGGTCCGGACCGGCCGGGCCGTCTATCTCTCCTCCCCGGAGCAGTACAAGTCCCGCTACCCCGTGACCTGGCCGCTCGCCGAGCGCTTCGGCCGTAGGTCCTGGGCCTTCCTGCCGCTGACGGTGGCGGGGCGGACCCTGGGCGCCTGGATGGCGGGGTTCGCCTACCCGGTGTCGTTCACCCCCGACGAACGTTCCGTGCTCACCACGGTGGCCCGGATGCTGGCGCAGGCCCTGTCCCGGGCCGGGATCGCCGACTCGGAGCGGGAGCTGACGGACGGCCTCCAGCGCTCGATGCTGCCGACGCTGGGCCCCGAGATGCCCGGCATGGACGCGGCGGCCCGCTACATACCGACCGGCGGCGGGCTCCAGGTCGGCGGCGACTGGTACGACATCATCCCGCTGCCCGGCGGCACCTCCCGGGCCAGGTCCGGCCGCGGTGGCCGGTACGCCCTGGTCATCGGCGACGTCCAGGGGCACGACGTCCGCGCGGCGGGCCTGATGGGACAGCTGCGGATCGCGCTGCGCGCCTATGCCTCCGAGGGGCACCGTCCGGACGCGGTGCTCTCCCGGGCCTCCCGCTTCCTGCACGGGATCACCTCCGACGAGGCACTCGCCGACCCGCGCTTCGCGACCTGCCTGTACGTCGAGGCGGACCCGGCGACCGGGGTGCTGGAGATCGCCCGCGCGGGACATCTCGACCCGACGATCCGGATGGCCGACGGCACGGTGCTGCGGCGGCCCACGGCGGGCGGGCTGCCGCTCGGCATCGACCCGGACGCCGACTACCCGACCACGCGGTTCACCCTCGAACCCGGCGAGACCATGATGATCTGCACCGACGGGTTGATCGAGACCGGCGGCCACGACATCGAGAGCGGCTGGCAGCGGATCCGGGCGATCCTGGAGGAGGACGACGGCGACCTGGAGAAGCTGGCCGACGCCCTGGTGCAGGCCGTGCACGGGCCGTCCTCGCACCACACCACCGGACCGCTGGCCGACCGCCGTGAGGACGACATCGCGGTCCTGCTGCTGTCCCGCACCGGCGCCGGGCCCCTCGCGGTACGGCCGCGGACGCGCCGCACCCTGCTGTCGGTGGCCCAGGACGAGCCCGAGCGGATCGCCGAGGCGCGTCAGCAACTGCGCGAGCTGCTGCACGACTGGGACTCGTCCGACCAGGTCGACTCGGCGGTCCTGCTGGTCTCCGAGATGCTCACCAACGTCCTGGTGCACACCGACGCGGACGCGCTGCTGCTCGCCGAGGTCTCCGGCCAGGCACCCGGACGGCGCCTGCGGGTCGAGGTGACCGACGCCGGGGACGACCTCCCGCACAAGCGCCGCCCCGGCGAACTCGCCTCCTCGGGCCGCGGCCTGCTCCTGACCGAGCTCCTGGCCGACGCCTGGGGGGTCGACCCGCGCGGCGAGGGCAAGACCATCTGGTTCGAGTTGTCCGAGGACCGGGGCCAGGAGCTGGGATAGGGCCGAGGTCAGGGCGACGGCCGGCCGGGGGTGGTGGCGTACCGGGCGTGCAGTTCGTGGACGACGCCGAAGGCGGCCGCGGTGAGGGGTACCGCCAGCAGCATGCCCAGGATCCCGGCGACGGAGGCGCCCGCCGTGATGGCCAGCATGACCACCGCCGGATGCATCTGCACGGTCCTGCTCTGAATGGCCGGCTGGAGCACGTGCCCCTCCAGCACCTGCACGGCGAGTACGACCCCCAGGACCCACAGCGCGATCACGAAGCCGCGGTCGGCGAGGGCGACCAGGACCGCCACCGCACCCGAGAGGAACGCGCCGAGGTAGGGGATGTAGGCGCCGACGAAGACGAGCGCGCCCAGGCCCACGGCGCCCGGTACCCGCAGGATCAGCAGGCCGACGGTGATGCAGACGGCGTCGATGAGGGCGATGAGGGTGGTGCCGCGCATGAACCCCTCGATGGCCTCGTAGGCCCGGCGGGCCATGGCCTCCACCATGTCGGCGCTGGAGCCGGGCGCGAGCGCGCGGACGGTGTCGACCACCCGGTCGGAGTCGCGCAGGAAGAAGAAGACGAGCAGCAGGGCCAGTACGGCCAGGGCGATGCTCTCGCCGACCAGGCTGACCCCGCTGATGACGTTGGAGGCGGCGGTCCCGCCGAACTCGCCGAGCAGTTTCCTCGCGTTGCCCGCCAGGTCGCCGATCGAGGTACCGGCGGCCCCGAAGTGCCGGGCGAGCGATCTCGCCGCGGACTTCAGGGAGGCGATGATCTGGTCGCCGGTGTCGACGAGCGCGGCGACGACGATGTAGACGGCGCCGCCGACGACCGCGACGACGGCGACGCAGGTGAGCCCGGCGGCGAGGGACCGCTGGACGCCGACCTGGACCAGGCGCCGGTACAGGGGGCCGAGCAGCGCGGTGCCGAGGAGGGCGAGCAGCACGGGGGTGACCGCGGTGCGGAACTCCGAGCAGAGCCGGATGCCGACGTAACCGACGCCGGCCGCCAGCAGGATCACCGCACACCAGGCGGCGAACCGGCGCACGGCCTCGGGCAACAGGGACACCCGTCCAGCGGACCACGCGAGCCCGTCCGACGCCCTGTGCTGCACCCCCTCCCGGGTGAGAGCCGGCCGTCGGCCCTCAGGCCTGCGGGCCGCCCTCGGACATTCCGTGCACCGCCGGGACGGTCCCCAGCCGCCCCTTCTGGAAGTCCTCGAACGCCTGCTGGAGTTCCTCACGGGTGTTCATGACGAACGGGCCGTAGTGAGCCATCGGCTCCCGGATCGGCTGTCCGCCGAGGAGGACGACCTCCAGGTCCGGCGTGTGCGCGTCCTGCCGCTCGTCCGCGCGGACGGTCAGCGAACCGCCGGCGCCGAAGACGGCCGTCTGACCCAGGTGGATCGGACGGCGCTCGGCACCCACCGAGCCCTTGCCCGCCAGCACGTACGCCAGCCCGTTGAAGTCCTCCCGCCACGGCAGGGTGACCTCCGCGCCCGGCGCCACCGTCGCGTGGATCATCGTGATCGGCGTGTGCGTGATGCCGGGACCGGCGTGCCCGTCCAGCTCACCGGCGATGACGCGCAGCAGCGCGCCGCCGTCGGGCGTGGACAGCAGCTGGACGCTGCCGCCGCGGATGTCCTGGTACCTCGGGGCCATCATCTTGTCCTTGGCGGGAAGGTTCACCCACAGCTGGAGGCCGTGGAAGAGGCCGCCCGAGACGACGAGGGACTCCGGCGGCGCCTCGATGTGGAGCAGGCCGGAGCCGGCCGTCATCCACTGGGTGTCGCCGTTGGTGATGGTGCCGCCACCGCCCTGGCTGTCCTGGTGGTCGAAGATGCCGTCGATGATGTAGGTGACGGTCTCGAAGCCACGGTGCGGGTGCCAGGGGGTGCCCTTGGGCTCGCCCGGCGCGTACTCCACCTCACCCATCTGGTCCATCATGATGAACGGGTCGAGGTGGCGGTAGTTGATCCCGGCGAACGCCCGGCGCACCGGGAAGCCCTCACCCTCGTAACCGCTCGGCGCGGTCGTGACGGCGAGCACGGGACGGGCCACGGCGTCAGCCGGTGCGGCCACCCGAGGGAGGGTGAGCGGGTTCTCGACAGTCACTGCAGGCATGTTGGCTCCTCCTTGTGCGCCCAGTTTAGTTGAGCGTTGAACTTTCTGCCACCCCTAACGACGAAGGCCCGGAGGGCATTCCCTCCGGGCCCGTTCGTCCCCCGTTCGGTGGATCAGTTGCTGAAGTAGAGGTAGTTCCACGCACCGTAGGTAGTGGAGTTCACGGTGTCGCCGGACGACCCGTTGACGTACACCGAACGCATCCGCGCCCGGAGGCCGGACTCGCCGGGAGCGTCGAACTGCACGTACGACTTGCCGTTCGTGCCGAGCCTGAAGTACTCGGAGTCCGTCGAGTACCACCGGCCCTGGTAGTAGACCTCAAGGTCCAGGCGGTGCTCACGGCCCGGGTAGTAGGTCATGGTCGTGTTGAACACCGGGCCGGTGTTCTTGTGGAACCAGCGGTACGACGTCGAACCGATCTTCGCCGTCTTGTAGTACTTGGAGAGCGAGGTGGAGATCTTGACCCGCGCGTACGCGGTGACCTTCGCGGTCTTCGGCGCGTAGCGGCCGTCCCCGTCGAAGACCGCGGTGACGGCCGTGTCGCGGGTCATGTCCACCCAGGCGGCGATGTTCCCGTGGGAGTCCACCGTGCCGGTCTTGATCAGCTTCTTGCCCTTGTCGCTGCCGAAGGGGTCCGCGTAGATCTTGACCGAGCGGTTCTTGTACGTCGTCCCGAGGTGCGCGGTGAACTTCACGTCGGCGCCGTAGTTGTAGAGCTTGCCGTTGTTGTTCAGGCTCAGGCTCGTGCCCGCGCGGGAGACCGAGACCTTGTCGGACGCGGTGGCCGCGGTGTGGCCGGCGTCGCCCGCGTAGGTCACCTTGTAGGTGACCGTGCCGCCGGCCGGCGGGGTGTCGGTGAAGGAGTAGGTGCCGTCCGCCTTGACGGTGACGGCGGCGAGCGCCTTGCCGCTGGGGCTCTCGACGTCGGTACGGGTGACGGAGAGCCTGGCCCCGGCGGGCAGCGGGACCGTCGCCGAGAGCTTGCCGGTGACGGTGAGCCTCTTGGCGCGGGGCGCCGAGCTCGGGGCGTTGACCGTGAGCGTCGGCACGTTGAGCGTCGGCTGGGTCAGGACCTTGAGGGTGTAGGAGCCGCCGTTCGACGCCAGCGCGAAGATCCGCGAGGAGTCCGGCGCCCAGCGCAGGTTGCCGGTGGCGTAGTCGGTCGAGGTGCCGAGGGTGTAGGTGCGCAGCGGCTTGGTGGCGTCGGGCCGGTAGACGGCGACCTTGCCGGCGTTGAACTGGGCCACCAGCCCGTTCGGCGCGATGTCGGCGCTCCACGCGCCGGGGTAGGAGCCGGCCTTGCTGAACTTGCCGTCCGCCCACGCGTCCCGGTCGGTGCCGTTGACCAGCACCTGGTCGGCGCCGGGGACGAGGTCGATGTCCGCGATGCCGTTGTTCAGGGTGTAGTCGCCGGAGTACCAGGCGGTGGCCTTGGTGGTGGCGCCGGAGACGTCGACAACGGCCATGGAGTCGGTGGAGATGCCGGTCTCGCCGACGGCCAGCACGCCCGGCCGGTTCGGGTCGGTGTCCAGCAGCGCCTGACCCCAGACACCGACCGAGGTGCCCTCGGTGGGGAACTGCGCCATCACCACCGGGTCGGTCCCGCCCGCCGGGTCCACCGACGGGTCGATGGAGCCGATGTCGCCGTCCCACTGGTCGCCGTACGAGAACCACGCCTTGCCGCCGGTGAAGGCCAGGTGGCGGGGGCCGGTGTCGGTCGGGATGCTGTACGTCGTCCTCACATCCAGCGTGGCCGGGTCGAGGGCGAGGATCCGATGGGTGTTGGGCACGGCCGCGTACAGGGTGCTGCCGTCGTCCGACAGCGCCAGGTCGCTGACGCTGCCGAGGCCGGTGGCCGAGTCGACGAGGGTGCCGTTGTAGTCGGAGGCGACGATCCGGCCGTTCGCCGCGTCGCCGACGAACACCCGCTGGAGGGTGCCGTCCACGACGAACCCCCCGATGTTGGTGACGGTGGTGGCGGCCGCCGAGGCGGTCCCCGCCGCCACGACGCTCAGCGCCGCCGAGCTGAAGACGACCGCGAGCGCCGTCGCGACCGAAGTGCTGCGCATGCGCACAGTGCTGAAACCCCCAGAGAGAACCCGGGTTCGCCGGGTGGATGAGAGCGCCGCGCGGCGCCCGGAGACGACCGCAGGAATAGCGGTGACGCCCGGGGCGCGGCTGCCAGGGGAAGCCTATGGCATGGCTGTGACAAAGATGGGGTGAGTTTTCAGAGGCGCTCTCCGCGGCGCCCCGTCAGGGGCGCGAGGAACAGCGCGACCGTCACCCGTACATCCGCCGCATCGCGAACTCCACCATCTGCTCGACCGCCTTGGCGTCGAAGACCATCCGGTGCTCGCCCTCCATGTCGAGGACGAAGCCGTAGCCGGTCGGGAGCAGGTCGATCACCTCGGCGCCGGTGATGACGAAGTACTTGGACTCCTTGCCCGCGTACCGGCGCAGCTCCTTCAGCGAGGTGAACATCGGGATCACCGGCTGCTGGGTGTTGTGCAGCGCGAGGAACCCGGGGTTGTCGCCGCGCGGGCAGTAGACCTTGGACGTGGCGAAGACCTGCTGGAAGTCCTCGGCGGTGACCTGACCGGTGGTGAAGGCACGGACCGCGTCCGCGAGGGACGGCGGGGACGGCTCGGGGTAGAGCGGCGCCTGCTGGCCGTAGCCGCCCGGCATCTGCTGCTGGGGCTGGGCGTACTGCTGCTGAGCGGCCCCACCGTCCATGGGCTGGCCGTATCCATACATGCGCGCAAGCCTACCGAGACACGCGGTGCACAGGAGAAGGTAGACCCTTCTCACACTTCACCCGTGGGGGTTGCGTCTTATTACCGGCGGGTAGCATCATCGGAGCTACTCGTTGGTATGTGAAAGCTTGCGCGAGGATTCAGTGCCTCGCCGATCCGGATACGGAGCCGTCACCATGGGGCACTACAAGTCCAACCTCCGCGACATCGAGTTCAACCTCTTCGAAGTGCTCGGTCGCGACAAGCTGTACGGCACCGGCCCGTTCGGCGAGATGGACACCGACACCGCGAAGAGCGTCCTGGAGGAGCTGACCCGACTCGCCGAGAACGAGCTGGCGGAGTCCTTCGCCGACGCCGACCGCAACCCGCCGGTCTTCGACCCGGAGACCAACACCGCCCCGGTCCCGGCGTCCTTCAAGAAGAGCTACAAGGCCTTCATGGACTCCGAGTACTGGCGCCTCGGCCTGCCCGAGGAGATCGGCGGCACCACCGCTCCCCCGTCGCTGATCTGGGCGTACGCGGAGCTGGTCCTCGGCGCGAACCCGGCCGTGTGGATGTACTCCTCCGGCCCGGCGTTCGCCCGCATCCTCTTCGAGGAGGGCACCGAGGAGCAGAAGAAGTGGGCGCAGCTCGCCGTGGACCGCACCTGGGGTTCGACCATGGTGCTCACCGAGCCCGACGCCGGTTCGGACGTCGGCGCCGGCCGTACCAAGGCGGTCCAGCAGGAGGACGGCTCCTGGCACATCGAGGGCGTGAAGCGCTTCATCACCTCCGGTGAGCACGACATGGAGGAGAACATTCTCCACTACGTGCTGGCCCGTCCCGAGGGCGCCGGTCCCGGCACCAAGGGCCTGTCCCTCTTCCTCGTCCCGAAGTACCTCTTCGACTTCGAGACCGGCGAGCTGGGCGAGCGCAACGGCGTCTACGCCACGAACGTCGAGCACAAGATGGGCCTGAAGGCCTCCAACACCTGTGAGATGACCTTCGGCGACCGCCACCCGGCCAAGGGCTGGCTGATCGGCGACAAGCACGACGGCATCCGCCAGATGTTCCGGATCATCGAGTTCGCCCGCATGATGGTCGGCACGAAGGCCATCTCGACGCTGTCCACCGGCTACCTGAACGCCCTCGAGTACGCCAAGGAGCGCGTCCAGGGTCCGGACCTCGCGAACTTCATGGACAAGACCGCGCCCAAGGTCACCATCACCCACCACCCCGACGTCCGCCGCTCGCTGATCACGCAGAAGGCGTACGCCGAGGGCATGCGCGCCCTGGTCCTCTACACCGCCTCCATCCAGGACGCCATCGCCGTCAAGGAGGCGAACGGCGAGGACGCCAAGGCCGAGCACGCGCTGAACGACCTGCTCCTGCCGATCGTCAAGGGCTACGGCTCCGAGAAGGGCTACGAGCAGCTGGCCCAGTCGCTGCAGACCTTCGGCGGCTCCGGCTTCCTGCAGGAGTACCCGATCGAGCAGTACATCCGCGACGCCAAGATCGACACCCTGTACGAGGGCACCACCGCCATCCAGGGCCAGGACTTCTTCTTCCGGAAGATCGTCCGCAACCAGGGCGCGGCGCTGAACTCGCTCGCCGAGGACATCAAGAAGTTCCTGGCGCTCGGCACCGGCGGCGAGGAGCTGGCGGGCGCCCGCGAGCACCTCGCGAAGGCGGCCGTCGAGCTGGAGGCGATCGTCGGCCTGATGCTGACCGACCTCGCGGCCACCGAGCAGGACGTCAAGAACATCTACAAGGTGGGCCTGAACACCTCCCGCCTGCTGCTCGCCTCCGGTGACGTGATCGTCGGCTACCTGCTGCTCAAGGGCGCCGCGATCGCCGCCGAGAAGCTGGAGACGGCGTCCTCCAAGGACAAGCCGTTCTACACCGGCAAGATCGCGGCGGCGAAGTTCTTCGCGGCCAACGTGCTGCCGGGCGTCACCCTGGCCCGCAAGATCGCGGCCGACGTCGACCTCGACCTGATGGAGCTGGACGAGGCCGCTTTCTGAGCCACCCGGTCCGTTCCCCGGAGGCCCGTTTCCCCCTGTGATGTCCTGGAGGGAGCGGGCCTCCGGGCGTCGTTAAGGTGAAGCACATGAGTTTCGATCGCGGCCACACCGACGACCTGATGTCCTTCCTCGCGGCCAGTCCGACGCCGTACCACGCGGTGGCGAACGCCGCCGGCCGGCTGGAGAAGGCCGGTTTCCGGCAGGTCGCCGAGACGGATGCGTGGGACGGGACGAGCGGCGGCCGGTACGTCCTGCGCGGCGGGGCGCTCATCGCCTGGTACGTCCCCGAGGGCGCCGCGCCGCACACGCCGTTCCGGATCGTCGGCGCGCACACCGACTCCCCGAACCTGCGGGTCAAGCCCCGCCCGGACACCGGCGGGCACGGCTTCCGCCAGGTCGCCGTGGAGATCTACGGCGGTCCGCTGATGAACTCGTGGCTCGACCGGGACCTGGGGCTGGCCGGCCGGCTCAGCCTGCGGGACGGCTCCACCCGCCTCGTCGACGTGCACCGGCCGCTGCTGCGGGTGCCGCAGCTCGCCATCCACCTGGACCGGGCGGTCAGCAGCGACGGGCTCAAGCTGGACAAGCAGCGCCATCTCCAGCCGATCTGGGGCCTGGGCGACGACATCCGCGACGGCGACCTCATCGCCTTCCTGGAGCAGGAGGCCGGCCTGTCGCCCGGCTCGGTCACCGGCTGGGACCTGATGACCTACGCCGTCGAACCGCCGGCCTACCTGGGCCGCTCCGAGGAGCTGCTGGCCGGCCCCCGGATGGACAACCTGCTCTCCGTGCACGCCGGTACGGCCGCCCTGGCGGCCGCGGCGACGGGCGGCGCGGAACTGGCGCACGTCCCCGTGCTCGCCGCCTTCGACCACGAGGAGACCGGCTCCCAGTCGGACACCGGCGCGGACGGACCGCTGCTCGGCACCGTCCTGGAGCGCTCGGTACTGGCGCGCGGCGGGTCGTACGAGGACCGGGCACGGGCCCTCGCGGGCACCGTCTGCCTCTCCTCCGACACCGGTCACGCCGTCCACCCCAACTACGCGGAGCGACACGACCCGACGCACCACCCCCGCGTCAACAGCGGCCCGATCCTCAAGGTCAACGTCAACAACCGCTACGCGACGGACGGTACGGGCCGTGCGGTCTTCGCCGCCGCCTGCGAACGGGCCGGCGTCCCCTTCCAGACCTTCGTCTCCAACAACTCCATGCCGTGCGGCACCACGATCGGCCCGATCACCGCGGCCCGCCACGGCATCCAGACCGTCGACATCGGCGCGGCGATCCTGTCGATGCACAGCGCCCGCGAACTCTGCGGCGCCGACGACCCGTTCCTCCTGGCGAACGCGCTGGTGGCGTTCCTGGAGGGCTAGTTGCACATGTCCCGCCCGCTCCCGGGTACTCGGTGTGGACCGGAACCACCACCGAACCTGAAGGGGAGGAACCGCTCATGGGGCTCGGCGGGTGCATCATCCTCATCGCCGTGGGGGCCATCCTCACGTTCGCGACCGACTGGCACATGCAGGGCGTCAACCTCGACGTCGTCGGCCTGATCCTGATGGTCGTCGGCATCATCGGTGTCGCCACCTTCAGCAGCATCGCCCGCCGTCGGCGGGTCATGGTGCCGCCGACTTCGACGGTCGTCGAGGAGGAACGGCACCATCACCACCGTGACGGATACACCGACGGGTACGGCGTCTAGGGCGGGTGCGGCGCTGCCTCAGGCGTCCTGGTCCATTCCGGCCAGGACCAGAGGCAGACGGCTCGCCCCGCCCTCCGTGATCCGCACCGGCACCCCCCAGTCCTGCTGATGCACATGGCAGGCGGGATACGCGTTCGCCGGGTCGTCGTCACAGCTCGCGGCCATCGCCGAGACGTGCAGGACGCCCTCGGTGACGGCCGGGTTGAGGTCCACCTCTCTCGTCAGGTCGGTGTCCGCCCCCTCGCCCTTGAGGAGCAGCTCCGGCGGGGTCGAGGAGACCAGCAGGCGGGTCGACGGGCCGTACCGGGTGTCCAGTTTCTGGCCCGCCGGGGCCTGGAAGATCACGTCGAGGCGGAGACGGCCGGGGGCCACCTCGGTCGCCGCCCGCCGGGTCCGGTGCGCGACCGACGCCACCCGGACCGCCTCCTCGGGCAGGCGCAGGCGGGTCAGCCGGTGCCGGGCCGACTCCACCACCACGATGTCCTCGCCGACCAGCACCGCGTCGCTCGGCTCCCGCAGGTCCGTGGCCAGCGTGGTGACCTCGCCGGTCGCGGGGTCGTAGCGGCGCAGCGCGTGGTTGTAGGTGTCGGCGACGGCGACGGACCCGTCGGGGAGCGCGGTCACCCCCAGCGGATGCTGGAACAGGGCCTGCCCGGCGGCGCCGTCGCGGTGTCCGAAGTCGAAGAGACCGGTGCCGACGGCCGTGTGGACCCGCCCGTCCGGGTCGACCCAGCGCAGGGCGCTGGTCTCGGAGTCGGCGAGCCACAGGCGGTCCGCGGTGGCCGCGAGACCGGACGGCTGGGCGAACCAGGCCTCGGCGGCCGGGCCGTCCACCAGCCCCTCGTTGGTGGTGCCCGCGGCGACCGCCACGGTCCCCGCCTCCGGGTCGTAGGCCCACAACTGGTGCACGCCGGCCATGGCGATCCACACCCTGCCGCCGAAGACGGCCACGTCCCAGGGTGAGGACAGGTCGATCTCGCGGGCCGGGCCCGAGGTCGGGGAACCCTGCCACCACTGGCGCCCGGTGCCGGCGAGGGTGGTCACCTCGCCGGTGCGGAGGTCCAGGCGGCGCAGGGCGTGGTTCACGGTGTCGGCGACGACCACCGAGCCGTCGTCGAGGAGCGCCAGCCCCTGCGGCTCGCTGAAGGAGGCCTCGGCGGCCGTACCGTCCGCGAGACCGCGCGCACCGGAGCCGATCCGCCGTACGACCGTCTCCGCGTCCTCGGCCAGCTCCACCAGCTGGTGCCGGGTGGTGTCGCTGACCAGGAAGTTCCCCGAGGGCAGCAGCAGGACCTTGCCGGGGAAGCGCAGGGCGGTCGGCTCGGGCTCCGGCGGCACGTACGGGCCGTCACCGCGCCGCAGGGTGCCCTTCGCCTCGTGCTCCGCCTCCAGCTCCTCGACCAGCCGGGCGATCGCGTGCGCGTGCCCCTCACCGGCGTGCTGGGCGACGACGTACCCCTCGGGATCGATCACCACCAGCGTCGGCCAGGCACGGACCGCGTACTGCTTCCAGGTGGCGAGCTCCGGGTCGTCGAGCACCGGGTGCTCGACGCCGTACCGCTCCACGGCGTCGACGACCGCCCGGTGCTCGGCCTCGTGCACGAACTTGGGCGAGTGCACCCCGATGACCACCACGGTGTCCCGGTGCTGCTCCTCCAGCTCACGCAGCTCGTCCAGGACGTGCAGGCAGTTGATGCAGCAGAACGTCCAGAAGTCCAGGACGACGATGCGTCCGCGCAGGTCCGCGAGGGTGTACTGCTTGTCACCTGTGTTCAGCCAGCCGCCCTTGCCGATCAGCTCGGGGGCGCGGACGCGGGCACGGCGCGGGGTGGGGGCCGGGGATGTCTCGCTCATGGATCAAGAGTGCCACTTCCCGCAAGCCGTGCGATCGCGCCTGTGGACAACCAGAGACGCCCCTGGTCAGCGCAGTGCGTGGCCCGTCGTCGCGTCCACGTGGGATGGGACGGCGTCGTGGTGGTCGCCGACCGTGAGGGTGCCGGTCGGTTCGAAGAGGAGGATCGACGCTCCGGCCGGGGCGCTCGGCTTGTGCTCGGTGCCGCGGGGGACGGTGAAGACCGAGCCCCTGGGCAGGACGACCGTGCGCTCCCCGGCCGGCTCCCGCAGGGCGATGCGCAGTTCGCCCTCCAGGACCAGGAAGAACTCGTCGGTGCGGTCGTGGACGTGCCAGATGTGTTCGCCCTCGACCTTGGCGACGCGGACGTCGTAGTCGTTGACGGCGGTGACGATCCGCGGACTCCACAGGGCGCCGAAGGACGCGAGGGCGTGGGCGAGGGAGAGGGGTTCGCTGGTCATGGCGATCATCCTGGGCGGTGGTCCGGCATTCGCGTGAGTGCTAGAAATCGCACATGCCGCAAGGATCCTCTCAGTCCCGGCCCCACCGGGTCGCCGTGATCGTCGACTCGGGGACCAATCCGTTCGAGGTGGGGGTCGCCACCGAACTGTTCGGGCTGCCGCGGCCCGAGCTGGGCCTGCCCGTGCCGCCCTACGAGGTGACGCTCTGCGCGCCCACGCCCGAGGTGCGCATGAACCACGGCTTCTTCACGCTCAGCGGGGTGGCGGGGCTGACGGCCGTGGACGAGGCGGACACGCTGGTCGTACCCGGACGGCCCGACAACGTCGTACCGCGCGGTGCCGACGTCCTCGACGCCGTCCGGCGCGCGCACGCGCGGGGCACCCGGGTGGTGAGTTTCTGCACCGGGACCTTCGCGCTCGCCGAGGCCGGGCTGCTGGACGGGCGGCCGGCCACCACGCACTGGCGCTGGGCGGACACCTTCCGGGACCTGCACCCCCGGGTGCTGCTCCGGCCCGACGTGCTCTTCGTCGACGACGGCGACCTGCTCACCGCCTCCGGCAGCGCGGCAGCGCTCGACCTGGGGCTGCACATCTGGCGCCGGGACCACGGCGCCGAGATGGCCAACGCGGTCTCCCGGCGGCTGGTGTTCGCCTCGCACCGGGACGGCGGCCAGCGGCAGTTCGTGGAGCGTCCGGTGCCCGACGTGCCGGACGATTCGCTCGGCCCGCTGCTCGCCTGGGCGCAGGAGCGGCTGGGCGAGCCCCTCGGTGTGGCGGACCTGGCCGCGCGGGCGGCCGTCTCCCCCGCCACCCTGCACCGCCGGTTCCGCGCCCAGCTGGGCACCACCCCGCTGGCCTGGCTGACCGGCGAACGGGTGGCTCTCGCCTGCCGTCTCATCGAGCGCGGGGAGGAGCGGCTGGAGGTGGTGGCGGCGCGCAGCGGTCTCGGTACCGCCGCCACCCTGCGCGCCCGGCTGCGGCGCGAGACCGGACTCAGCCCGTCGGACTACCGCCGGCGTTTCGGGCCGGTCGGCCGGGAAGGGGTACAGACATGAGATTCCAGGTGCGGGACCGGCTCCTCGGCTTCGGCGAGGACTACTGGATCGAGGACGAGCACGGCGACAAGGTGTTCCTCGTCGACGGCAAGGCCATGCGGCTGCGGGACACGTTCGAGCTGAAGGACCGGCACGGACGGGTGCTCGTCGACTTCCACCAGAAGATGTTCGCCCTGCGCGACACGATGGTGATCGAACGCGAGGGCGAACCGCTGGCCACCATCAGGCGCAAGCGGCTCTCGCTGCTGCGCAACCACTACCGGGTGCGCCTGGCCGAGGGCACCGAGCTGGACGTCAGCGGCCGGATCCTGGACCGCGAGTTCGCCGTCGAGTACGACGGTGAGCTGCTCGCCGTGATCTCCCGGCGCTGGCTGCACGTGCGGGAGACCTACGGCGTCGACGTCGTACGGGACGACGCGGACCCGGCGCTGCTCATCGCGGTCGCGGTGTGCGTGATCCACCTCGCCGACAAGGAGCGGGAGGAGGACTAGGGCGCAACACGTCCTGGCGGCCGGCCGGGACGGGCGGGCAGGACGGGAAAGGCAGGCCTAACGGTGGTGCGGGGGCTCAAGGCCCAGCAGGCGGTCCTTGAGGGCCGGGAACTGTTCGCGGGTCGCGGCGACCTTGGCGGGGTCGAGGTCGACGGTGAGGACCTCCTCGCCCGCGCCCGCCTCGGCCAGTACCTCGCCCCACGGATCCACCACGATCGAGTGACCCGCCTGCGGAACTCCGGCATGTGTCCCGGCCGTTCCACACGCGAGCACGAACGCCTGGTTCTCGACCGCCCGCGCCTGGGCCAGCAGCGTCCAGTGCGCGCGTCGCCGTTCGGGCCAGCCCGCCGAGACGACCATCGTCTCGGCGCCGGCGTCGACCAGTCCGCGGAAGAGCTCGGGGAACCGGAGGTCGTAGCAGGTGGCCACCCCCAGGGTGGTTCCGGGGAGCCGGACCGTCACCAGTTCCTGCCCGGCGCCCATCAGCACCGCCTCGCCCTTGTCGAAGCCGAAGCGGTGGATCTTGCGATAGGCCGCGGTCAGGTCACCGGAGGGGGAGAAGACGAGAGCCGTGTTGTAGAGGGGGCCGTCCGGGTCCCGTTCCGGGATCGAGCCGGCGTGCAGCCAGACGCCCGCGTCGCTCGCCGCCTTGGCCATCGCCTCGTACGTCGGACCTTCGAGCGGCTCGGCCTCGGTGGCGAACCGCTCGTAGGCGAACGCACCCGTCGTCCACAGTTCGGGCAGCACCACGAGATCGGCTTCCGCCTGCTCGCGCACCAATGCGGCCATGCGTCGCCGACGAGATTCGACCGATTCGCCCTCGTTTACATCGATCTGGATGAGCGAGGCGCGCACACTACCACCGTCCTGGCATTCGAGCCGTCCATACGGGCCTACGATCGTCACACGAAAGCACTGCCGGGGTGCCTCACAGCAGCGTAACTTAGCGTCTCAAGACACCCGCCGACAGCAGCCCACCTCCCGCTGGCAGCGCCGCCACAACCTGCCCGAGTACCGACCGCCGAGGGGTCCCGTTTCCGTGAGTCTGCATCCCACCCTCCAGCCCTACGCCGACGCCTGGACCCACTCCATCGAAGCGATATCCGAGCTGGTGACGCCTCTGGTCGAGGGGGAGTGGAACCGGCGGACGCCATGCCCGGGCTGGTCGGTGCGGGACGTGGTCTCCCATGTCATCGGCCTGGACTGCGAGATGCTCGGCGACCCGCGCCCCATCCACACCCTGCCGCGCGACCTCTTCCACATCACCAACGAGCACCAGCGCTACATGGAGATGCAGGTCGACGCCCGCCGTCACCACACGGCGCCCGAGATGACCTCCGAGCTGGAGTACACGATCATCCGCCGCAACCGTCAGCTGCGCAACGAGTCGCGGGAGCCGGGGCACATCGTGCGCGGGCCGATGGGCAAGGAGATCACCCTCGAAGAGGCCATGCGCAACCGCGCGTTCGACGTGTGGGTGCACGAGCAGGACCTGCGGGCGGCTCTCGGCCGGCCCGGCAACCTGGACTCGCCGGGCGCGCAGGTCGCCCGGGACGTGCTGCTCGCCGAGCTGCCCCGGGTGGTCGCCAACGACGCGGACGCCCCGCGCAGTTCGGCCGTCATCTTCGACGTGCACGGGCCGGTCGAGTTCCTGCGCACCATCCGTATCGACATCCAGGGCCGCGGCACCCTGGAGGCCACCCCGGCTCTCGGCCCCGCCGCCGTCTTCACCCTCGACTGGGAGACGTACGTCCGGCTGGCCTGCGGCCGCACCTCCGCGGACGCGGTCGCGGACCGGGTGAAGGCGGAGGGCGACCCGGAACTGACGGCGGCGATCCTGCGCCACTTCGCGGTCACCCAGTAGGACGGTCGGCGGGCGGACGCCGGTCATGCGCCGACGGCAGGCGGACGGCGGTAATTCGCTGTCTCCCGTGGACCGCGGACGCCTACCGTGCCCGGCATGACCGCTGCCACCGCACCACACGACGACCTCCCGCCCCGCCTCACCCGCCTCACCTTCCACGGACCCCTCTCGGAGGCCCGCGCGACCGCGATGGTTCGGCGTCTCGCCGCCACGCGCCCCGCCGGCGTGCTGGACATCGGCTGCGGCTGGGGCGAGTTCCTGCTCCGGCTGCTGGAGGCCGTACCGGGGGCGCGGGGCGTCGGGGTGGATCTGAACGCGCGGGACCTGGAGCGGGGCCGCCGGGCCGCCGAGGCGCGGGGGCTGGCGGACCGGGTGGAGTTCGCCGAGGAGTCCGCCGTCGGAACCGCCCGTGGCCCGGCCGACGTGGTGCTGTGCCTCGGCGCGAGCCAGGCGCTCGGCGACGAGCCGGTGACGGCGCTGCGGGAACTGCGCCGCCTGGTGACCGAGGGGGGCCGGGTCCTGCTGGGCGAGGGCTTCTGGCAGCGCGTCCCGACGGACGCCGAGCTGTCCCGGATGTGGCCGGGTGCCTCGGTGGCCGACCACCACCAGCTGGCGGAGCTGGCCGACCTGGCGGTCGCCGCGGGTTTCCGCCCCGAGTGGATCGAGACGGCCGGCCCGGACGAGTGGGAGGAGTTCGAGTCGGCCTACCAGGCGGACCAGGAGGTGTGGCTGGCGGCGCACCCCGGTCACCCCCTGGCGGCACGGACCCGGGAACGCCTGGACGCCCACCGCACGGCCTGGCTGACCTATCGAGGCGTCCTGGGCCTGGCCTACCTGACCCTGGTCCCGACGACGGCCGAACCACCCTCGACGGCCTGAACCACCCGCGCACGGGCGGGAGGACGGACTACGCGGGCACGTGCACCGTCTCCACCCGGCTCGCCACCAGCCGCTCCCGCTCCCGCCGGACGGCTCGCCCCCGCAACCGCAGGATCTGGCTCACGCCCAGTGCCTGCAGCACGAACACGCACGAGAACGCCACCGTGTAGTTGTCGCCGGTCGCGTCCAGCAGCACCCCGACCGCGAACAACGTCGTCATCGAGGCCACGAAACCACCCATGTTGGTGATCCCGGACGCGGTCCCCTGCCGCTCGGGCGGGTTGGCGGGCCGCGCGAAGTCGAAACCGATCATCGACGCGGGTCCGCACGCCCCCAGCACCGTGCACAGCACCACCAGCAGCCACATCGGCGCGTGGTCGCCGGGATACGCCAGGGTCGCCGCCCAGACGAGCGCGGTCGCCCCGACCGTGCCCAGCGCCAGCGGCAGCCGCGCCGTGTGGTGCCGGGCGACGATCTGGCCGTAGACCAGTCCCACCGTCATGTTGGAGAGGACGACCAGGGTCAGCAGCTCCCCGGCCGTGGCACGGGACAGCCCCTGCGCCTGCACCAGGAACGGCAGCCCCCACAGCAGCAGGAAGACCATCGCGGGGAACTGGGTGGTGAAGTGCACCCACAGACCGAGCCGGGTCCCCGGCTCCCGCCAGGACGCGGCGATCTGCCTGCGCACGTAGGCCGCTCCCTGGTGCGGGAAGGGCTCCGGCTCGTATCCCTCGGGGTGGTCCTTCAGGAACAGGAACACGAGGACGAGGACGACCGCGCCGGCCAGCGCGCTGCCCGCGAACGCCGGGGTCCAGCCCAGTCCGTGCAGCAGCCGGGCCAGGACCAGGGTGGAGACGAGGTTGCCCGCCATGCCGACCAGGCCGGCCAGCTGGGCGATCATCGGGCCGCGCCGGACCGGGAACCAGCGGGTGCCGAGCCGCAGCACGCTGATGAACGTCATCGCGTCACCGCAGCCGAGCAGCGCGCGCGAGGCGAGCGCGGTGCCGTACGAGGGGGAGAAGGCGAAGCCGAGCTGTCCGGCGGTGAACAGCACCGCGCCGATGGTCAGCACCTTCTTCGTGCCTAGGCGGTCGACCAGCAGGCCGACGGGTATCTGCATGCCGGCGTAGACCAGCAGCTGGAGGATCGAGAAGGTGGACAGGGCGGAGGCGCCGACGTGGAAACGGTCGGCCGCGTCGAGGCCGGCCACCCCGAGGGAGGTACGGAAGATGACGGCGACGAAGTAGACCGCGACGCCTATGCCCCACACGGCGACGGCCCGGCGGCCGCCCGGGGGATCACCGGGCAACGGCGTGCCGCTGCGGCTCATCGGACCTCACCCCGCGCCAGGTGCGAGAACCAGTCGACGTGCCGGTGCACGAGGTCGACCGCGCGATCGGCGTCCCCCGCGCGCAGCGCGTCCAGGATCTCCTCGTGCTCGGTGAGCGACTTGGCGATCCGGTCGGGGTGGGCGTGCATGATGGCGACGCCCATCCGCAGCTGCCGGTCGCGCAGCTGGTCGTAGAGCCGGGAGAGGATCCCGTTGCCGCCGTCGCGGACGATCTCGGCGTGGAAGCAGCGGTCGGTGACGGCTGCGGCGGCCAGGTCACCGGCGGAGGCCTCGGCCTTCTGCCGGTCGAGCAGTTCCTGGAGGCGGGCCACCAACGCGGCCGACGGGGGTACGGCCTTGCGCACCGCGTGTTCCTCGACCAGCATCCGGGTCTCCACCACGTCCGCGATCTCCTGCGCGGAGACGGGCAGCACCATGGCGCCCTTCTTCGGGTAAAGCCTGATCAAACCCTCGACCTCGAGACGCAGCAGCGCCTCGCGGACCGGCGTGCGGGAGACCCCTACGGCCTCGGCCAGCTCGCCCTCGGTGAGGAGGGTGCCGCCTTCGTAGTGACGGTCCAGGACGCCTTGTTTCACATGGGAGTAGACGCGGTCGGCGGCGGGGGGCTGCTTGACGGCCAGGCTCATGCCCACAGCTTAGATACAACGCGTACGCAAGGGAGTACGGCGTCCACCATCCGGACGTGACATACATCGCACCCAGCAACCGCACAACCATCTGTGCTACTTACGTGTCACACACATGCGGCCCCACACGCTTTGGCACCCCCAACTCGGCCGCATCACAGGGGCATTACGACTCGACTCGGGGTATTTCAGTTGATTACCGGCATTAAGGGCACCCGCCTCCGCAAGGCCGTCGCCGTCGCCGTCACGTCCGGCGCGATGCTCGCGACCGGTGCCCTCACCGCGGCACCCGCGCAGGCCGTCACCGCACCCTCGATCGTGGCCAAGGGTGGCTACGTCATGAACAATTCGACGGCGAAGACGCTGTACACGAAGGCAGCCGACACCAAGCGTTCGACCGGCTCGACGACGAAGATCATGACCGCGAAGGTCGTGCTCGCACAGTCGAACCTGAACCTCGACAAGAAGGTCACGATCCAGAAGGCGTACAGCGACTACATCGTCGCCAACACCGCCTCCTCGGCCCACCTGATCGTCGGCGACAAGGTCACCGTCCGCCAGCTGCTCTACGGGCTGATGCTGCCCTCCGGCTGCGACGCCGCCTACGCGCTCGCCGACACGTACGGCACCGGCTCCACCCGCGCGGCGCGCGTCGCCAACTTCATCGCCAAGATGAACACCGCCGCGAAGAACCTGGGCCTGAAGAACACTCACTTCGACTCCTTCGACGGCATCGGCAACGGCAACAACTACTCGACGCCGCGCGACCTGACGAAGATCGCCAGCAGCGCGATGAAGAACGCCACGTTCCGCACGGTCGTCAAGACGAAGAGCTACACGGCGAAGACGATCACCAAGACCGGTTCCACTCGCACCATGGGGACCTGGACCAACACCAACACGCTGCTCTCCAGCTACAGCGGCACGATCGGCGTGAAGACCGGCTCCGGCCCCGAGGCGGGCGCCTGCCTCGTCTTCGCCGCGACCCGCAACGGCAAGACGGTCATCGGCACCGTCCTCGCCTCCAGCAGCTACGCCCAGCGCGCCACGGACGCCACGAAGCTCCTGAACTACGCCTTCGCGACCAACTGACCCACTCCTCACCAGGGCCCGCCGCACCCCATGCGGCGGGCCTTTTGCCATACCCAAAAAGAACTTCGCAGCAGAACTCCCGTTCTTCCCTCGCAATCGTGAACATGCAGGTATGTGACTGGCATATTCGATTTCCTCCGCCCTAGGTTCCGCAGCGGAGGTGGTTCCCATGAACGAACCCAACAAGCAAGCGAAACCCGCCGGCCGCCACGAGGCCATCGACGTCAGCGACTTCGTGTACGCGGCGACCGGAGCGCGAGTACGACGGCTGACCACGCCGGACGGAACGCACTGGTTCCCGGCTGTGGATGTGTGCAAGGAACTCGGGTACACCACACCGAGCAAGGCACTGGCAGATCACGTCCCGGAGGCCCATCGAGAAACTCTCGAGACCGTGACTGGAGGTCACGCTCTCAGCATTCCCGCAGGTAGGCAGTGGCGTCGAGACATGAATCTCATCGATCTCCAGGGCCTGATCATCCTCGTCAACGGCTGCACGAAGCCGACCTGCGCCCCCTTCAAACAGTGGGTCGCGGAGGTCATCGAGACAGTCCAGCGAGAGGGTTCTTACACTCTCGAAGAGGCCGAGGTGCAGCCGACCGAACCGGGGGCGCCCATCGCGTACGCCATGCCGGAGCAGGTCGCCGAGGCCATCGTCCGACTCGAGGCACACAACCTTCAGCTGGACGAGCAACTGGCGAACGGTCAGCGCGAACTGATCGAGTTGCAGAGGAGCACGCTCGCCGTGCAGCAGGCCATGGTCCGGGCCATGGAGCGGATCGCCGACCGGCTCGACGAACTCGTCCTCGAACGCCGCAAGCCCTACGGGCCGCCCGTGGCGCTGCCGACCACCGAGTCCGTACTCGCCGACTGGCGAAGGCGGTTGTCCGTGACCGAGGACGTGTGGACGGTGGCCGTCGTGATCGCCCCGGTTCTCGTCGAGAAGGGTGAGCTGCGCGAGCCGCTCGAATCGATCGCCGCGCGCACCGGCCTGACGGTGCACCGCGTCAACGAGTGTCTCCGGCTGCTGCGCAAGCACGCCTGCATTCACTCGCGGGGTGGGACGGAGGAGGGGGCGCCGGTCTACGTGCTGAACCAGCTCTGAAATGCAGTGGGCGGTCGCAATCCGAAGTTGCGGCCGCCCACTTTCTCAACCTATCCGGTTTCAGCCCCAGGTAATCAACCGTTTCGGCTGTTCGAGGATCGCCGCGATGTCCGCGAGGACCTTGGAGCCGAGTTCGCCGTCGACCAGGCGGTGGTCGAAGCTGAGGGCGAGGGTGGTGACCTGACGCGGCTTCACCTTGCCCTTGTGGACCCACGGCTGGAGTTTGATCGCGCCGATCGCGAGGATCGCCGCCTCGCCCGGGTTGAGGATCGGCGTGCCCGTGTCGATGCCGAAGACGCCGACGTTGGTGATGGTGACCGTGCCGCCCTGCATCGCGGCCGGTGACGTCTTGCCGTCCCGGGCCGTGGCGACCAGCTCGCCCAGCGCCTCGGCGAGCTGTGGGAGCGTCTTCGCGTGGGCGTCCTTGATGTTCGGGACGATCAGGCCGCGCGGGGTGGCCGCGGCGATGCCCAGGTTGACGTAGTGCTTGAGCACGATCTCCTGGTTCGCCTCGTCCCAGGACGCGTTGATGTCCGGGTTGCGCTTGATCGCGACCAGCAGGGCCTTGGCGATGAGGAGGAGCGGGTTGACCCGCAGACCCTGCAGGTCCTTGTCCTGCTTGAGCTCCTCCACCAGCTTCATCGTCCGCGTCACGTCCACCGTCACGAACTCCGTGACGTGCGGGGCCGTGAACGCGGAACCCACCATCGCGGCCGCCGTCGCCTTGCGGACGCCCTTGATGGGGACGCGGGTCTCACGGGCGGTGTCGTACGCGGCGCCGGGGGCCGCGGGAACAGCCGCTGCGGCGGGAGCCTCGGGTGCGGCGGGTGCGGCCGCCGTCGCCTCGGGAGCCGCCGCCACCGCCGCGTGCACGTCCTCGCGCGTGATGATGCCGTCCGGGCCGGACGGGGTCACCGTGGCCAGGTCCACACCCAGGTCCTTCGCCAGCTTGCGCACCGGCGGCTTCGCCAGCGGGCGCGGGCGCTCCTGGGGCGCGTCGGCGGGCACCGCGGGAGCGTGAGCGTGGCCGTTCAGCTCGCCCTGGACCGCGGAGCGGACCGCCGCCTCGGCGACCGTCACCTCCGGCCCCTTGCGCGGGCGGCGCTTGGTGGAGGAGGCGGCCACGCCGTAGCCGACGAGGACCGGCTGACGGCCCTCCGGCTTCTTCTCCGGCTCCGGCGCCACGGCGGCGGGCTCCTCGGCCGGAGCCTGCTGGGCCCCGCCCGCCACGTCCACCGTGATGATCGCGGTGCCCACGTCCACCGTGGTGCCCTCCGCGAAGCGCAGCTCACGCACCACCCCGTCATAAGGAATGGGCAGCTCCACGGCCGCCTTGGCCGTCTCGACCTCGCACACCACCTGACCGTCGCTCACCGTGTCACCCGGCTGGACGTACCACTTGAGGATCTCCGCCTCGGTGAGCCCCTCGCCCACGTCCGGCATCCTGAACTCGCGCACGGACACATCCGTCATCGTCGTCACGACCCTCTCCTCAAAACGCCAGCGAGCGGTCGACGGCATCGAGCACCCGGTCCAGACCCGGCAGGTACTCCTCCTCCAGACGCGCCGGCGGATACGGAGCGTGGTAACCGCCCACCCGGAGCACCGGAGCCTCCAAGTGGTAGAAACAGCGCTCCGTGATCCGGGCGGCGATCTCCGCACCCGAACCGAAGAACACCGGCGCCTCATGCACCACGACCAGCCGCCGGGTCTTCTCCACCGACGCCTGGATCGAATCGAAATCGAGCGGGGAGACGGACCGGAGGTCCAGAACCTCCAAAGACCTGCCCTCCTCGGCGGCCGCGCCGGCGACCTCCTGGCAGAGCTTCACCATCGGGCCGTACGCCGCCAGGGTCAGATCCGTGCCCTCACGCACCACACGGGCCTTGTGCAGCGGACCGGGAATGGCCTCCGGATCGACCTCACCCTTGTCCCAGTACCGCCGCTTCGGCTCGAAGAAAATCACCGGATCGTCACTCTGAATGGCCTGCTGCATCATCCAGTAGGCATCCGACGAACTCGCCGGAGTGACGATCTTCAACCCCGCCACATGCGCGAACAACGCCTCCGGCGACTCCGAGTGGTGCTCGACCGCGCCGATACCACCGCCGTACGGGATCCGCACGACCACCGGCATCTTCACCTTGCCCAGCGAACGCGCATGCATCTTCGCCAGCTGCGTGACGATCTGGTCGTACGCCGGGAAGACGAAACCGTCGAACTGGATCTCCACCACCGGCCGGTAACCCCGCAGCGCCAGACCGATCGCGGTCCCCACGATCCCGGACTCCGCCAGCGGGGTGTCGATGACCCGGCTCTCACCGAAGTCCTTCTGCAGGCCGTCGGTGACCCGGAAGACACCGCCGAGCTTGCCGACGTCCTCACCCATCACCAGCACCTTGGGGTCCGCGTCCAGCGCGCGGCGCAGCGACTCGTTGATCGCCTTGGCCAGAGCCATCTTCTCCGCAGCCACGGTCAGACCCCCTCTACGTCCGCGAACGACGCCTGATAGGCGGCGAACTGGGCTCGTTCCTCGTCGACGAGCGCATGCCCGTCCGCGTACACGTGCTCGAAGACGGCGAAGTGGTCCGGGTCCGGCATCGCCCGCACCGCCTCACGCACCCGCCTGCCCAACGCCTCCGACTCGCTCTCCAGTTCCGCGAAAAATCCCTCGTCCGTGTGGTGCGAGGCCTCCAGATACCGGCGCAGACGCAAAATCGGGTCCTTCGCCTCCCACGCCTCCCGCTCCTCGTCCGCCCGGTACTTGCTCGGATCGTCGGACGTGGTGTGCGCGCCCATCCGGTACGTGTACGCCTCCACCAGCGTCGGGCCCTCACCACTGCGGGCCCGCTCCAGCGCCCACTTCGTCACCGCCAGACACGCCAGCACGTCATTGCCGTCCACCCGCACACCCGGGAAACCAAAACCCTGGGCGCGCTGGTAGAGCGGCACCCGGGTCTGCTTCTCGGTCGGCTCCGAGATCGCCCACTGGTTGTTCTGGCAGAAGAACACCACCGGAGCGTTGTAGACCGCGGAGAAGGTGAACGATTCGGCGACGTCACCCTGGCTGGACGCGCCGTCGCCGAAGTAGGCGATCACCGCGCTGTCCGCGCCGTCCTTGGCGACCCCCATCGCATAGCCCGTCGCGTGCAGCGTCTGGGAGCCGATGACGATCGTGTAGAGGTGGAAGTTGTTGGTGTTGGGGTCCCAGCCGCCGTGGTTGACGCCGCGGAACATGCCCAGCAGGTTGGTCGGGTCGACCCCGCGGCACCAGGCGACGCCGTGCTCCCGGTAGGTCGGGAAGACGTAGTCGTCCTCGCGGGTGGCGCGGCCGGAGCCGATCTGGGCGGCCTCCTGGCCGAGCAGGGAGGCCCACAGGCCCAGCTCGCCCTGCCGCTGCAAGGCGGTGGCCTCGGCGTCGAAACGACGTGTGAGCACCATGTCGCGGTACAGGCCGCGCAGTTCGTCGGGGGTGATCCCGGCGACGTAGGGGTCGTACTCGGCGTTCTTGACCCGCTTGCCCTCGGGGGTCAGCAGCTGCACGAGTTCGGGCTCGGCACTCTTCTTCGTCGTGGTGCGAGGGGTGGTGCGGCTGGTGGTGCGCTTGGTGCCGGTCTTGCTGCCGGTGGTACCGGCCTTGCCTGCGGCGCTGCGTCGCGGTGTGCCCGCGGCACTGCTGTCCACGCTCACGTGTGCTCCTCCGTCGGTCCGGCCCCCGGGGTTGCCGGGTGAACCAGTGCGGCTCACCTGTTTCCGACACCCGTGGCACGGGGTGGGTGCCACTCGGCCGGGAACAGGCGTGACAGGTGCCCCGGCGAGCGCCCTGCAAGATGCACGTTACCCAGTGCGTCACATTTCTGTGAAACCCCTCCTGACCTGCGTTTTTGCTTGGAAATCCAAGTACTTTCCCCTTGGGTTCCCCAGCGGATCGACGCGGGCCGGAAGCTAGCTGGTCAGAGCCTTGCGAGAGGCCGGAGCAACCGCACGTTATCTCGCGGGACCAGGGGACGGGAAGAATGCTTCGCACCTGAGTTCGTCACGGTTCACCCTGTGACCGAAAGCGATCAACAGCGACTGTCTGCAACAACTCCCAGCTCAAGGCCTCATCCGGTGCCCTAGCATCTGCCGCGTGCCGCGCTCACCCGTACCACCCCTCGTGCCCCATGCGCCCCCTCTGGGCGCCTTGCTCCGGCTCTACGCCGCCGGTTCCGCACTCGCCTGCGAGCCCGTGGAACAAGGTCTCCTCAACCGCGGCTACCGCCTCTGCACCACCCGCGGCAGCTACTTCCTCAAGCACCACTTCGATCCGGACACCGCCGACCCCACCGCCATCGAGCGCCGCCATCTGGCCACCCAGCGCCTCGCCGCCGTCGGCGTCCCGGTCGCCCCGCCCCTGGCCCACCGCGACGGCCGGACGGTCGCGGTCGTCGGCGGGCACGCCTACGCGCTGCACCCCTGGATCGACGGCAGGCACCGGCACGGCGGACAGCTCACGCGCGGGGAGTGCACGCGGCTCGGCGCGCTGCTCGGTGCCGTGCACGCCTGCCTGGAACACGTGATGCCGCCCAAGGGGCGCACCCGCCCGGCCGCCGGCCCCCATCCCGTGGAGAGCGCCGACCCGGCCGACACCTTCGCGCTCATCGACGACCTGCTCACCCGGGTCAGCCGCCACCGCCCGGCCGACGCCTTCGACGAACTCGCCCGCCACCGGCTCCTGGAGCGCCGGGCACTCCTGGAGCAGCACGCCGGCCGGCGCCCGCCGCGCGGCGGCCCGGTGGGCTGGGTGCACGGCGACTTCCACCCGTTCAACCTGCTGTACAAGGACGACGACGCCCCCGCCGCGATCGTCGACTGGGACCGGCTCGGGGTGCAGCCGCGCGCGGAGGAGGCGGTACGCGCCGCCGTGATCTTCTTCGTCCGCCCGGCGGGCGCGCTCGACCTGCGCAAGGTGCGCGCGTACGCGCGAGCGTACCGGCGCGCGGCCGGGGCCACGCCCTCGGAGCTGGCCGCGGCCGTGCACCGGGTGTGGTGGGAGCGGCTCAACGACTTCTGGATGCTGCGCTGGCACTACGAGCGCGGCGACACCCGCGCGGACTCCCAGTTCCCCGCCGCCTCGGCCCTCGCCGTGTGGTGGACCAGGGAGTACGAGGCGGTGTGCGACGCGTTCGTGGCGTGACACCGGCCGGTACGACGAAGGCGCCCTCCCGGTGACGGAAGGGCGCCTCGCCCGTGCCTGGTCGCGCCTTGCCGCGCCGTGTCGCGCCTTCTCAGTTACCGAAGGGCGTGGGTGTCCTTCAACCGCCGCCGCCCAGGCCGGAGCCGGAGATCGTGTTGCCCTGGTCGGTCCCGCCGGCGTCGCCGGTGCCCGTCGTGTCGGAGGGCTGCGAGTCCGGCGAGCTCGCCGTGTCGGTCGGCTGCGAGGCGCTGGCCGTCTCGCTCGGCTGGCTGCTCGGCTCGCTGCTCTGCTGCTGGGACTGGCTGTACGACGGGGTCGGCGACTTCGAGTACCCGTTGTGGTTGCCGCTGCCCGAACCGCTCGTGCCGGTCCCCGTGTCCGAGGACGTGGCGCTGGTCTCGTCGGTGGGGCTGGAGCTGGGCGTCTCGTCCTTGGTGGTCTGCGAGGCGCTCGGGGACGTCGACGGCCCGGTGCCGCCGCCGTCGCCGCCGCCACCGCCGTTGTTCAGCGCCAGCGCGACGCCCGCCGCGATGGCGATCACCGCGAGGACGGCCAGGATCCAGAGCTTGCCGCGGCCGCTGCCCTTGTTGCCGTGCCCCTCGAAGCCACCGTCGTCGCCGCCCCCGTAGCCGGAGGGCAGGATCGGCTGCGGGATCTGGGTGGTCCCGGAGGCGGCCGTCGGGTGCGGCATCACGGTCGTACCCGCGAACCCGGAGGCCGGGGTGTGCCGGCCGTCGTGCACGGTGACCGGGCCGGTGCTCCAGGTGCCGGTGTGGCCGCCCTGCTCGTACAGCATCTGCAGGCCGTACTGGACCAGGCCGCGCATCTCCTCGGCGGTCTGGAAACGGTCGTCGGGCTCCTTGGCGAGCGAGCGCATGACCAGGCCGTCCAGCTCCGGCGGGGCCGCGCCCTCGGAGGTCTGGGACGGCGGCACCGGGATGTCCTGGACGTGCTGGTAGACCACCGACAGCGGGGTCTCCCCGATGAACGGCGGCCGCAGCGCGAGGAGTTCGTAGAGCAGACAGCCGGTGGCGTACAGGTCGGAGCGGTGGTCGACGGCCTTGCCGAGCGCCTGCTCCGGGGACAGGTACTGGGGGGTGCCCATGACCATGCCGGTCTGGGTCATCGTCGTGGACGCGCCGTGCAGGGCGCGGGCGATGCCGAAGTCCATCACCTTGACGGAACCGGTCTGGGTGATGATGACGTTGGCAGGCTTGATGTCGCGGTGCACGATGCCGTGCTGGTGCGAGTAGGCCAGCGCCTCCAGCACCCCGGAGACGATGATCAGGGCCTGCTCGGGGCCGGGCGCCTCCGAGTTGATCAGCAGGTCGCGGATGGTGTGGCCCTCGACCAGCTCCATCACGATGTACGGCACCGACTGGCCGCCGACGACGTCCTCTCCCGAGTCGTACACCGCCACGATGGCATGGTGGTTGAGGCCGGCGACCGACTGTGCCTCGCGGGTGAATCGGGCCTTGGAGACCGGGTCCTCCGCCAGGTCGGCGCGGAGCAGCTTGACGGCCACGGTGCGGCCGAGCCGTACGTCCTCGGCCGCGAACACCTCGGCCATGCCGCCCCGGCCGAGACGGTGGGTCAGCCGGTACCGGCCGTCGCCGACCAGGCCCTGGTTGCCCCACATCTCCGGCGCGTCTGACATGCCGCCGCCAGTCGCCTCGGGGTCGGACGGGCCCTGGGCGCTGTGCGTCTGTGCCATCGGTCCTCGCCGTCGTTTCTGCCCGCGGTGCGCGCGGTGTTGTCACGGTCTCCGTCGGCCACGCTACAGCCTCCGGGCAACCCGCAGGTCCGGGATCCGGCCCGTGGACGGACCGGCCATGAAACCCGCACCCCGCACCGCCGTGCAAATTCTGTGTACCGGACGTACGGCCGCTGTAACGCTTCCGCGACTCTTCCTTCGCGTACGGTCACGGAACGGGCACCGCGCTTGACGTGTCAGTGCCCTGGGGCAGACTTGGCCGGGAATGGGACATTCGATCAACAAGGGTGCCTGAGGGGCCGACGGGGGACGGGGAAAATGAGCCAGGACGGCGCACACGGCCGTTACACGGGGCGGGCTCTGGCCGGTGGCCGCTACCAGCTGCGCGACCTGCTCGGCGAGGGCGGCATGGCCTCCGTGCACCTGGCCTACGACACGGTCCTGGACCGCCAGGTCGCGATCAAGACCCTGCACACCGAACTCGGCCGGGAACAGGCCTTCCGCGAGCGCTTCCGCCGCGAGGCCCAGGCAGTGGCCAAGCTCACGCACACCAACATCGTCTCCGTGTTCGACACCGGCGAGGACGCGCTCGACGGCGCCACGATGCCGTACATCGTCATGGAGTACGTCGAGGGCCGCCCGCTCGGCTCGGTGCTCGACGAGGACGTACGGCAGTTCGGCGCGATGCCCGCCGACAAGGCGCTGAGGATCACCGCCGACGTGCTGGCCGCGCTGGAGATCAGCCACGAGATGGGGCTGGTCCACCGCGACATCAAACCGGGCAACGTGATGATGACCAAGCGCGGGGTCGTCAAGGTGATGGACTTCGGCATCGCCCGTGCCATGCAGTCCGGGGTCACCTCGATGACCCAGACGGGCATGGTCGTCGGCACTCCCCAGTACCTCTCCCCCGAGCAGGCGCTGGGCCGTGGCGTGGACGCCCGGTGCGACCTCTACTCGGTCGGCATCATGCTGTTCCAGCTGGTCACCGGGCGGCTGCCGTTCGACGCGGACTCCCCGCTCGCGATCGCCTACGCGCATGTCCAGGAGGAGCCGGTCGCCCCCTCCTCGATCAATCGTTCCCTTCCGCCCGCCGTGGACGCGCTGGTCGCCCGCGCGCTGAGGAAGAACCCGAACGAACGATTTCCGACCTCCGAGTCCATGCGCGACGAGTGCCTGCGGGTGGCCGCCTCGCTCCAGCCCGCCGCGCCCAGCATCGTGCCGGGCGTCCCCCGGGCGCAGAGCGGCTCCGGGGTCGGCTCCGCGGTGTTCCCGCCCGTCGACCAGGCCACGCCGGCGGCGTCCGGACCGGTGCAGACCCCGTACCAGCCGACGCCGGCCCCCCATCCGTACGGCACCCCGGCACCGACGCCGTCACCCGCCTACGGCTATCCGCAGCAGGCCGGCTACCCGACCCCGGCCGGGTACGCCCAGCCGACGCCGTCGTACAACATGACCCCGCCGACGGTCTCCACCGGTGCGGGCGGCGGTGGCGGCGGGAAGGGCAACCGGCCGGTGGTCATCGGGTCGGTCGCGGTCTCGCTGATCGCGGTGATCGGACTGGTCGTCGCGCTGGCGCTGCACAACAACGGCGACGGCGGCGACGACAACGGCGGCGGTGGCAGCAGCGCGAGCGCCTCGGCCTCGCACGCCTCGGGCTACCGCGGGCCCGACACCTCGAAGACCGTCGAGACGACCGAGTGCACCGAGCCCGAGGAGTCCTACAACGACCCGAAGAAAGTGCGGGTCCCGGACTTCAAGTTCAAGTACATCAAGTCGGTCAAGGCCTGCTTCCAGGCCGCCGGATGGCAGATGAAGATCACGAACGTCGACGAGAACACGTACGGCGACGGCACGGTCATGGACCAGTTCCCGTCCTCCGGCACGGACGTCGACCCCAAGGACATGCCGACCATCGAGCTCAAGGTGTCCACCGGCAACCCGGCCACCGGCTGAGGCACGAGGACGTAAGAAGGGCCCGGCGGTCGCACGCCGGGCCCTTTCGCCTGCTACGAGACCTGCTACGAGATCTACAGGTACGGTCCGCCGGTGCGGCCGGCCTGGCCGTGCTCCTCGCCCTCGTGACCGACACCCGGCGGCAACGCGCGGCGCATCTGCTCCAGCTGGGCGCGGGCGGCCATCTGCTGGGCGAACAGGGTCGTCTGAATACCGTGGAAGAGCCCCTCCAGCCAGCCCACCAACTGCGCCTGCGCGATCCGCAGTTCCGCGTCGGAGGGGGTCGAGTGCTCGGTGAACGGCAGCGAGAGCCGCTCCAGCTCCTCCACCAGCTCCGGCGCGAGCCCGTCCTCCAGCTCCTTCACGGAACTGGCGTGGATCTCCTTGAGCCGGGCCCGGCTGGCCTCGTCGAGGGGAGCGGCGCGCACCTCCTCCAGAAGCTGCTTGATCATGCTGCCGATCCGCATGACCTTGGCGGGCTGTTCCACCATCTCCGTCACCGGGATCTCGCGGGCGTCCTCGTCCCCGTTGCCGCCGCCGAGAGCCATTCCGTCCTGGCCCACGACCAGGATCTGCGGGTTCTCGGTCGACCGTTCGTTCCTCGGCATCTCCATGCCGCCATTCTCTCGCACCCGTACACCTCACCAGCGTGGTGCCCCCCTATGGGGCTGATCCACCTTTCGGAACGCGCCAGGACCGGCCGTAGACCCATCGGGCGAACCAGAAATGCCCTGATTGTCACCAAATGTGAGGCTGGTGGGCGTCGGCCCTGACGACGACCGTGCTCCAGGAGGTCACCGACGTGACTCCAAGGCTGCGAACCGCCTTCGGCGGTCTTCTGCTGCTCGTCCTCGCGACGATCCTGCTGCCGTCCCGCACGGCTGTCGCTCACGGCCCCGGACCGCTGCCCTCCGCCTCCGCCGGCGCCTCCGCCGGTGCCTCGGCCACCCCCCGGCCGTCCCTGGCCGGGACGGTGGCCGGTGAGGGCCGGACACGGCCGGGGCGGCACCTGGGACCGGCGGTGACGGTGATGGGCGACGACGACCCCGACGACCCCGACGAGGAGGCGGCGACGGAGCCGGCGGAGAACGGCGCCGAGAGCCAGGCCGCCACGGCCGCGCAGCCGCCCCGGGACGCCGCCGTGAACCCGACCGCGCCCCAGCCGCCACCCGTCCCCCAGGCCGTCGCCCCCGGCCAGGACGGCGAAACCGAGCCCGTCCTGGACATCCTGCCGCTGGGCAGCGGACTGGTCCTGATCGGCCTCGGACTCGGCCTCGCCTTCATCGGACTGCGGGTGCGCCGGGGCTAGGGGATTTCCCGGCCGGTGATGGGAATTTCCTGGCCGGGACAGCGGGACTCCCCGGCCCGTGCAGGCGGATTGCCTAGCCGGTGACCAGCAGAACCTTGCCGATGTGGTCGCTGGCCTCCACCACCCGGTGCGCCTGCGCCGCCTCGGCCATCGGCAGCTCCCGGTCGACGACCGGACGGACATGGCCCTGGGCGATCAGCGGCCAGACGTGCTCACGTACCGCCGCGACGATCGCCGCCTTCTCCGCGAGCGGCCGGGCGCGCAGCGAGGTCGCGCTGATCGCGGCCCGCTTGGCGAGCAGCGCGCCGATGTTCAGCTCCCCCTTGACACCGCCCTGCATGCCGATGATCGCAAGCCGCCCGTTGACCGCGAGGGCCTGCACGTTCCGGTCCAGGTACTTGGCGCCCATGTTGTCGAGGATGACGTCGGCGCCCGCGCCGTCGGTGGCCGCCTTCACCTCCTCGACGAAGTCCTGCTCGCGGTAGTTGACGAGGACGTCGGCGCCGAGCTCGGCGCAGAAGTCCAGCTTCCCCTTCGTCCCCGCGGTGACCGCGACCTTGGCGCCGACCGCCTTGCCCAGCTGGATCGCCATGGTGCCGATACCACTGGAGCCACCGTGCACGAGCAGCGTCTCGCCCGGGCGCAGATGGGCGATCATGAAGACGTTCGACCAGACCGTGCTGACCACCTCGGGCAGCGCGGCGGCCCACCGGAGGTCCACGCCCTCGGGCACCGGCAGCAGCTGTCCGGCCGGGACGGCGACCCGCTCCGCGTAGCCGCCGCCCGCGAGCAGTGCGCACACCTCGTCGCCGACGGACCAGCCGGAGACGTTCGGGCCGAGCGCGGCGATCCGCCCGGAGCACTCCAGGCCGGGATAGGGGGAAGCGCCAGGCGGGGGATCGTAGTAGCCCTGTCGCTGCATGATGTCGGCGCGGTTGACGGCGCTGGCCACCACCTCGACCAGTACTTCGCCCTCGCCGGGCACGGGGTCGGGGACCTCGTCCCACACCAGCGCCTCGGGTCCACCGGGTTCGGGAATCGTGATCGCATGCATGTCCGCGACGCTACTCCTCACCCGTCAGGACCCCGACGGTGGCGGTACCGCCACTCGCCCGGTCAGGCGCGGGGCAGCGGCCGTATGTCCGGTGCGACCCGGCTGCCCGGGGAGGCCCGGACGATGGTGATGAGGCGGTCGGTGAGCTGGATGGTGCCGACGGCCGGGTCGTCGTAGCCGAGCACCCGGTGGCCGCGCAGGACGCTGACCACCAGGTCGGCCGTCTCGCGCGGGGTCTTGCCGACCTCGGCCCTGACCGCCGGGCGCTCGATCAGGTCGAGGCCGCTTCCCTGCTGGATGAGATCCTCCATGACCATGCCCGCGGCGGGGCTGAGCACGGACAGGCCGAGCAGTCGGCCGGCCGCGCTGGCGCTGGTGATGACGGCGTCGGCGCCGGACTGCTTGAGCAGCGGCGCGTTCTCCTCCTCGCGGACCGCCGCCACGATCTTCGCGCCCCGGTTGAGCTGCCGGGCGGTCAGGGTGACCAGGACGGCGGTGTCGTCGCGCTGGGTGGCGATGATGATCTGCCGGGCCCGCTGCACCTCGGCCCGCTTGAGCACCTCGCTGCGGGTCGCGTCCCCGACGACCCCCGCGAAGCCCTCGGCGGTGGCCGCGTCGATCACCTTGGAGCTGGGGTCGACCACCACGACCTGTTCCGCCCTCAGCCCCGTCGCGCAGACGGTCTGGATCGCCGAACGTCCCTTCGTGCCGAAGCCGACGACGACGGTGTGATCACGCAAAGCGGACCTCCAGCGGTTCAGGCGGAATTCCTCCCGAGTGCGTTCGGTGAGGACTTCGAGCGTGGTGCCGACCAGGATGATCAGGAACAGCACGCGCAGCGGCGTGATGACGAAGATGTTGATGAGCCGGGCGCCGTCGCTGACGGGCGTGATGTCGCCGTAGCCGGTGGTGGAGAGGGTGACGGTCGCGTAGTAGAAGGCGTCGAGCAGGTCCACCGAGCTGTCCGAGGTGTCGTTGTAGCCGTCGCGGTCGGCGTAGACGATCAACGCGGTGGCGATCAGCACGAGCAGGGCCATGACCAGCCGCTTGGCGACCTGGCGGATCGGGCGCTCCACCACTTTCGTCGGGAGTTTCACCCGATGGGTCACCAGGTGCTCGTCCGCCTGGCGGGCCATGGCGTCATGGCCGGGAAGTTTCACGTGAAACACACCCCGATCCCCGCGGCCGCCCACGGCAGGTCGAGCAGTTCCGTCTCCGCCCCCTGCTGGGCTCCGCCCGGCGGTACGACCGCGAGCGCATCGGCCGCGGCGATACCGCGCAGCATGGCCGGACCGTTGTAGTGCAGGGGGACCGCGGCGTCACCGCGCAGCACCACCGGGATCAGCCGGGTGTCGTACGGGTGCCCGGGCACGGTTTGCGTCAGGGGCAGCGCGTACGGCTCGGGCGCCGGGTGGGCGGCGAGGGTGCGCAGCAGCGGTTCGGCGAGGGTGAGCAGACCGGAGACGGCGGCGAGGGGGTTGCCGGGCAGGCCGACGAGATGCTGATTCTCCTTGACGCGGGCCAGCAGCATGGGGTGGCCGGGGCGCACCGTGACGCCGTCGACGAGGATTTCGGCCCCGAGCCGTTCCAGCGTGGGGTGCACGTGGTCGACCGGGCCGGAGGCGGTGCCGCCCGTGGTGACGATCAGGTCGGCCGTCGAGGAGGTGATCGCCTTGCGCAGGGCCCTGGCGTCGTCACCGAGCCGGCGCACGGCGGTCACCTCGGCGCCCAGGGCGCGCAGCCAGGGCGGCAGCATCGGGCCGAGCGCGTCCCGGATGAGTCCCTCGCTCGGCAGCCCCTCGGTGAGCAACTCGTCGCCCAGGATCAGGACGTCGGCGCGGGGGCGCGGGACGGCGGTGACGGTGTCGTAGCCGGCCGCCGCGGCGAGGCCGAGGACGGCGGGGGTGACCAGGGTGCCGACGGGCAGCAACTGGTCCCCGCTGCGGCACTCCTGGCCGCGCGGGCGGATGTCCTGGCCGTGGACGGTGTCGCGGGTGGCGTGCAGCCTGCCCTGGGCGTCGGTACGGCCGTGTTCGCTGCGGAGCACCGCGGTGGTGTCCGCCGGGACCCGGGCGCCGGTGGCGATGCGGACCGCCTCTCCGTCGGTGAGCGGCTCGGGCTGCCCGTGCCCGGCCAGCACCCCCTCGTCGCGTACGTCCCAGGGGCCCGGGCCCGCCACCGCCCAGCCGTCCATCGCGGAGGTGTCGAAGGAGGGCAGGTCGGTCAGGGCGTCCAGCGGAGCGGCCAGGGCCAGGCCGAGGGCGTCGGCCAGCGGGACGGAGAGGGGGGCTCGGCGGGCGCCGGTCCGGGCGGCGCGGGCGGCGATCTCACGGGCCTGGGGCCAGGGGGTGGCGCGGTGGCGGTGGGCCGAGGGGGCGCCGTGGGCGGGCGGTCCCTGCCGGGGCTCGTCCTGGGCGGCGGCTGCGGACACCGCGTCCCGCGCGGGCTCCCGGGGTTCTCGGGGCTCTCTCACGAGGGCGAGCGCCTCCTCGACGTCGAGATCGTCGTCGGTGTCCCTGGCGGGCGCACCGGCCCGTACCCCGGGGGCGGTCATCGGCCGGGCCCGGGGGCGGGGGGCTCGGAGCCGGGGGCGCCGCCGGCCGGGGTGTCCGGAGCCGGGTCGCCGGGGGCGTTCGTCTCCTCCGCCCAGCGCAGTGCCAGAGCGGCGGCCTTGTGGGCGGCCTCGGCGACCGCTTCGGGGCCGCCCTTGCCCTGCGCGGCCGCGTAGCCGACCAGGAACGTGGTCAGCGGGGCGGCCGGCCTGGCCACCCCGTGCGCCGCGTCCCGGGCCACGTCGAGCAGCAGGCGGAAGTCGACGTCCAGGTCGATACCCAACTCGTCCTTGACTGCGGAGATCCATTCATCCAACACGTGCCCATGCTCCCTGATGCGTGCCCTGGCGTCGGCGATGTCGTCCCAGGTGTCGCAGTCGAAGGACGCGCGGGGATCCGGGACGCGGGTGAGGTTCAGTGCGGCGGTCAGGCGCCGCAGCGGGAGGCCGGTGAGGCCCTGCTCGTCCCCGGCGAGGGCCGAGAGGGCGTGCCTCAGTGCCGTCGTGCGGTAGGCCGCCACCAGAGGCTGGTCCCTGCCGTCGGCGTCGGTGAGCAGCGCGGCGTCGGCGCTTGAGGCGCTGAGGGCCGCCAACAGCCGCGCCACGGTGGCCTCTTCCAGGAACGGCAGGTCGGCCGAGAGCACGACCGCGTAGGCGGCGGTGCTGTGGCGCAGGCCGGCGCCGAGGGCGGCGACCGGGCCGCCGCCCGGGGGTTCCTCGCGGGTCCAGCGGACCGGCCGGGAGGTGGCGCGGGGGTCCGCCACGACGACGGTCTGCTCGGCACCCGCGCACGCCGCCAGGACACGGTCCAGGAGGGGGCGTCCGCCCACCCGCACGGCGGGCTTGTCGGCTCCGCCGAGCCGCCGGGCGGCGCCACCGGCGAGCACGATCGCGTCGTAGGGGGGTGTGTCGGTGGCGGTCACCTTTCGAGTATGGGGGGCCGTGTGATCACAGGGAACAGACGGGAGGTGATGCGCCCGGCGGGGCGCCGCGCTCAGAGCGTCCTGAGCAGGACCGCCGGGTTCTCCACGCAGTCCGCCACGTAGCGGAGGAAGCCGCCCGCCGTGCCGCCGTCGCAGACCCGGTGGTCGAAGGTGAGGGACAGCTGGACCACCTGGCGGACCGCAAGCTCTCCGTCGTGCACCCACGGCTTGGGCGTGATGCGGCCCACGCCCAGCATCGCCGCCTCGGGGTGGTTGATGATCGGGGTGGAGCCGTCGACGCCGAACACGCCGTAGTTGTTCAACGTGAAGGTGCCGCCGGTGAGTTCCGACGGGGTCAGGGTTCCGGCGTGGGCCGACTCGGTGAGGCGGGCGAACTCCGCCGTCAGGGACTCGGCGTCGCGGGCGTGGGCGTCCCGGACGACGGGGACGACCAGGCCCCGGCCGGTCTGGGCGGCGAACCCCAGGTGGACGTGGTCGAGTTGGACGATCTCGCGCGCTTCGACGTCGACGTAGGAGTTCAGCTCGGGGTGGCGGGCCAGGGCCGCGGTGCAGATCCGGGCGAGCAGTGCCAGCAGCGAGATCTTCGGTCCCCCGGCCGCGTTCATCGCGGTCCGCGCGCGCATCAGCTCGGTCGCGTCGGCGTCCACCCAGCAGGTCGCGTCGGGGATCTCCCGGCGGCTGCGGGAGAGCTTGTCGGCGACCGCGCCCCGGATGCCCTTGAGGGGCGTACGGATGCCCGCCGGCTTCGGCGGCGCGGTCCGGGCGGCGGCGCGGGCCGCGTCCACCCGCAGGGCGTCCTCGACGTCGGCGCGCAGGATCAGTCCGTCGGGGCCCGAGCCGGACAGCCGGCGCAGATCCAGGTTGTTGTCCCGGGCGAGCCGGCGGACCAGCGGGGAGATCACCGGGACGGGTCCCTCGGTGGCCCGGGGGGACGGCGGTGCGGACACCCGCGCGTGGACGTCCGCCGTCGCGGCCCCGGCGGTCGACGGTGTCCGGTCGGAGACGGTGCTCCCGTTCGCCAGGTCGGCGGTGGTGCTCCCGCGGGCGGGGTCGGCGGTGGTGCTGCCGTCGGCGCGGTCGGCAGACGTGGCGCGCACTCGTCGGCGGCGGGCCGGAGGGGCTCCCGTGCCGTAGCCCACCAGGACGTTGCCGGAGCCCTCCGGCTCGGGGAGCGTGGTGTCCTCGCCTACCGCGACCGTCAGGAGCGGGGCTCCGACGGGCAGTTCGGTGCCCTCCTCGCCGAAGCGGGCGGTGACCACACCGCCGTAGGGGCAGGGCACCTCGACCATCGCCTTGGCCGTCTCGACCTCGACGACCGGCTGGTCGATCTCGACCACCTCGCCGACCTGGACCAGCCAGGTGACGATCACCGCCTCGGTGAGCCCCTCCCCGAGGTCGGGCAGTTTGAACTCCAGCACCTGTGCCATCAGCCCTCGGCCTCCCACTGCAGACGCGCCACCGCGTCCAGGATGCGGTCCACGCCGGGCAGGTGGTGACGCTCCAGCATCGGCGGCGGATACGGGATGTCGAACCCGGCCACGCGCAGCACCGGTGCCTCCAGGTGGTGGAAGCAGCGCTCGGTCACGCGTGCCGCGATCTCTCCGCCCGGCCCGCCGAACCCGCCCGACTCGTGTACGACGACCGCGCGCCCGGTGCGCCGTACGGAGGCGCAGACCGTCTCGTCGTCGAACGGCACCAGGGAGCGCAGGTCGACGACTTCCAGGTCCCAGCCCTCCGCCCGGGCGGCCTCGGCGGCTTCGAGGCAGACCGGTACGGACGGGCCGTAGGTGATGAGCGTGGCGCTGCGCCCGGTTCGGCGCACCACCGCACGGCCGATGGGTTCGACGTCCGCCGGGTGCTCGGGGTTCCAGGAGTCCTTCGACCAGTACAGCCGCTTGGGTTCGAGGAAGACCACCGGGTCGTCGGAGGCGATGGCCTGCCGGAGCAGTCCGTAGGCGTCGGCGACGGTGGCCGGGGTGACGACGTGCAGGCCGGGGGTGGCCATGTAGTAGGCCTCGGAGGAGTCGCTGTGGTGCTCGACGCCGCCGATGCCGCCGCCGTAGGGGATCCGGACGGTGATCGGGAGGGGCAGTCGGCCCCGGGTGCGGTTGCGCATCCGGGAGACATGGCTGATCAGTTGCTCGAACGCGGGGTAGGCGAAGGCGTCGAACTGCATCTCCACGACCGGGCGCAGTCCGTACATGGCCATGCCGACCGCGGTGCCGAGGATGCCGGCCTCGGCGAGCGGGGTGTCGGTGCAGCGGGTCTCTCCGAACTCCTCGGCGAGACCGTCGGTGACCCGGAAGACACCGCCCAGGGTGCCGACGTCCTCCCCCATGACGTGCACGGCCGGGTCGGCGGCCATGGCGTCCCGCAGGGCACGGCCGAGGGCCTGCGCCATGGTGGCGGGTTTCACGGCGACGGTCGTCATCGGTGGCCGCCTTCACGGTGGTCGTCCTGCTCGGCCTCCAGCTCGGCCCGCAGCAGGGCGCGCTGCTCGCGCAGTTGCGTGGTGGTCCCGGCGTACACCTGGTCGAAGAGGTCCATGGGGTCGAGTTCCAGATCGCGGTTCATGCGCTCGCGCAGGTCGGCGGCCATCGCCTCGGCGTCCTCGCGCGCGTCGCGGACGGTGTCCTCGTCGAGCAGTCCGCGGGCGGTCAGCTCGCGCTCCAGGAGCAGGATCGGATCGTGGTCGCGCCAGGCGTCGACCTCGGTGTCGCCGCGGTAGCGGGTGGCGTCGTCGGCGTTGGTGTGGGCGTCGATCCGGTAGGTGACCGCCTCGACCAGGGTGGGTCCGCCGCCCTCGCGTGCGTGCCGTACGGCGTCGGAGAGGACCTCGTGCACGGCGGCCGCGTCGTTGCCGTCGACCAGGCGGCCCGGCATGCCGTAGCCGACGGCCTTGTGGGCCAGGGAAGGGGCGGCGGTCTGCTTGGCGAGCGGGACGGAGATGGCGAAGCCGTTGTTCTGGACCAGGAAGACGACCGGGGCCTGCCAGACGGCGGCGAAGTTCAGCGCCTCGTGGAAGTCGCCCTCGCTGGTGCCGCCGTCGCCGACCATGGCGAGCGCCACCACGTCGTCGCCCTTGAGGCGGGCCGCGTGGGCGAGGCCGACGGCATGCGGGAGCTGGGTGGCGAGCGGGGTGGAGAGCGGGGCCACACGGTGGGCGTGCGGGTCGTAGCCGGTGTGCCAGTCGCCGCGCAGCAGGGTGAGCGCCTCGACCGGGTCCACGCCGCGGGCGACCACCGCGAGGGTGTCGCGGTAGCTGGGGAAGAGCCAGTCACGCTCCTGGAGGGCGAGCGCGGCGGCGATCTCGCAGGCCTCCTGGCCGGTGCTGGAGGGGTAGACGGCGAGGCGGCCCTGCTTGGTGAGGGCGGTGGCCTGCGCGTTGTAGCGGCGGCCGCGTACGAGCTGGGTGTACAGGCGGCGCAGCAGCTCGGGGTCGGCCTTGGCCGCCGACTCGGTTCCCAGGACGCGGTACGGTCGCTCGTCGGGCAGCAGCGGCGCGGGGTCCGTCCGGGGCTGCCAGGCGGGCGGCGGCGACGGACGGTAGGCGTCGCGCTGCTCCATGACCGTCATGACGGCACCTCCTCGTGGGGGTACGGGAGCCGGATCGCCTGTGACCCGTCCCACCTACCGATTGTTCGGTCGTCGACACATTTTGGCTACAGGCCCCCCGAGGCTGTGGACAAACGGTTCTCCACAGCCTGGAATGAACGCAGTACGTCCATGGTAGGGAGGCGGGGGGACATGGCACCTGAACAAATGGCCGAGGGGCCGCCGGACCGCACCGCGCTGCCGCCCGCACGTCCGCTGGACGCCATCGATCAGGACATCCTGGGGATCCTCCAGGCGGACGGCCGGGCGTCGATACGGGCGGTCGCGGAACGTGTCCATGTCTCGCGCGCCAACGCCTACGCACGGATCAACCGCCTCATCGAGGACGGGGTGATCCGTGGTTTCGGTGCCCGGGTGGACCACGAGCGGGCGGGCCAGGGCACCTCGGCGTACATCACGCTGAAGATCGTCCAGAACAGCTGGCGCACGGTCCGCGAGCAGCTGCGCCAGCTGCCCGGCGCCTCCCACATCGCCCTGGTGGGCGGGGACTTCGACGTGCTGCTCCTGGTGCACACGCCCGACAACCGCGCGTTGCGCGAGCTGGTGCTGACCCGGCTCCAGGCCATCCCCGAGGTGCTCAGCACCCGCACGCTGCTGGTGTTCGAGGAGGAGGACCTGGATCCGGACGCCTACTGACGACGGCCGGCCACGGCCGGCGTCAGTGTGCGCGCAGCCCGGAGAAGGCCAGCCGCACGACGGCGTCGGCGACCTCACGCCCGCTCGCGCCGTGCCCGTCCGGGCGGTACCACTCCACGATCGAGTTGACCATGCCGAAGACCAGCCGGGTGGCCAGCCGCACCTCGACGTCGCCGCGCACCTCGCCCTCGGCGGCGGCCGCCTTCAGCAGGTCGGCCACCCGGTGGTCGAAGTCGCGGCGCCGCTCCAGCGCCCACCGCTCGGTGCCGGTGTTGCCGCGCACCCGCAGCAGCAGCGTCACATAGGGCAGTTCGGCGATCAGCACCTCGACCATGCGCCGTACGACGTGCTCCAGCCGGTCGGCGGCGGCGCCCACGCGCGCGTGCTCCTCGTCGAGGATCCCGAAGAGGCCGTCCAGGGCGCGGCTGACGGCCCGGCGCAGCAGTTCCTCCTTGCCGGAGACGTGGTGGTAGATCGACGACTTGGAGATGCCGGCCGCCTTGGAGAGATGCTCCATGGAGGTGCCGTCGTAGCCACGCTCGTTGAAGACCTGGACCGCCACCGAGAGCAAGGTGTCGGGGGTGTAGGTGTCGCGCTTGGCGGTGGTCACGAGGCGCCCTCCCGCTTCTCGGTGGCGTAGGCGTGCCGGTAGAGCGCGAGGGAGGGCGCGTAGCGTCCGCTCGGGTCGCGCAGGTGCAGGTCGTCGAGGAGGTCGTAGGCGAAGTCGCGGCCGAGGCGGCGGCTCCACTCGATGGGCCCGAGCGGATAGTTGACGCCCAGGCGCATCGCGGTGTCGATGTCCTCCTCGGTGGCGACGCCCTTGGCGACGGCGTCGTGCGCGAGGTCGATGATCCGGGCCACCGTACGGGCCACGATCATGCCGGGGACGTCCCCGATGACGCTGACCTTCTTGCCGAGCGCCTGGAAGAGGCCGACGGCCTCGGTGAGCGTCTGGGGCAGCGTGTCGTGCCCGGCGGACAGGGCGATCCGGGTGGCGCGGCGGTAGTCGAGGGCGAGGTCGAAGTAGACGACGTCCCGGAACTCCACCGAGGTCTGGCCGTCGGCGAGGGCCAGCTGGCCGCCGCTGGGCAGCACCAGTCGGGTGCCGTGGTCCTCGTCCTCCTCGCGGACCTGGATGCCGGCCTCGCGGATCATCGCGAGCAGTTCGGCGGCCGGGCCCAGGGTGCCCTCGGCGACGACGTAGGCGGGCGGCTGGGCCGGTTCGGCGGTGTGCGGTTCGGGGCGCTCCGCGCCGTCCTCATAGTCGTACCAGCCGTGTCCGGTCTTGCGGCCGAGCCGGCCGGACTCCACGAGCCGGCGCTGGGCCAGCGACGGGGTGAAGCGGACGTCCTGGAAGAAGGCCTGCCACACGGAGTGCGTGACGGACTCGTTGACGTCCTGGCCGATCAGGTCGGTCAGCTCGAAGGCGCCCATCCGGAAGCCGCCGCTCTCGCGCAGCACCGCGTCGATGGTGGCCGGGTCGGCGGCCTGCGCCTCGTGGACCGCGAACGCCTCGGCGTAGAAGGGCCGCGCGATCCGGTTGACGATGAAGCCCGGGGTGTCCGCGCAGGCGACCGGTGTCTTGCCCCAGGAGCGGGCGGTCTCGTACGCGCGCGTGGCCGACGTGACGTCGGTCGCGAACCCGGAGACCACCTCGACCAGCGGCAGCAGCGGGGCCGGGTTGAAGAAGTGCAGGCCGACGAGGCGGGAGGCGCTGCGCAGGCCGCCGCCGATCGCCGTCACCGACAGGGAGGAGGTGTTGGTGGCGAGCAGACAGTCGTCGGCGACGATGCCCTCCAGGTCCCGGAACAGCTCCTGCTTGGCCTCCAGCCGCTCCAGCACGGCCTCCACGACCAGAGCGCAGTCGGCGAACTCGGTGAGCCGCTCGGCGGGCAGCAGCCGGGCGCGGGCCGCGTCCCGGTCGGCCGCCGTCATCCGGTCCCTCTCGACGAGCCGGTCCAGGCGGGCACCGATCACCGCGGCCGCTTCGGCGGCCCGCCCCGGGACGGCGTCGTACAGCCGTACCCGGTGCCCGGCGACGAGGGCGACCTGGGCGATGCCCTGGCCCATGGTGCCGCTGCCGACGACACCCACGGTGCTGCTGAGGTCGAGTGCTGTCATGTGCGCGATCCTCCCGCACGGGGTTTTCCACAGATGCGGCAGGCCCCCTTGTCCCGACCGATCGTTCGGTTACTCTAGCCCTGTCCGGCTGTTTCTGCCCAGGTCATGAGCTCGAAGGGGAGCTCATCGAACGAGGAGTTGGTCCCGCATGACCGCCGAACTCACCGTGCCCGAACTGATCGCCAAGCACCGGCCCACGCTCGACCAGGCGCTGGAGGCGATCCGCACGCGCGCGTACTGGTCCCCCCACCCCGAGCATCCCAAGGCCTACGGGGAGCACGGCAGCCTGGACGCGGCGGCGGGCAAGGCCGCCTTCGAAGCCCTCCTCGGCACCCGCATCGACCTCGGCCAGCCCGGCACCGACGACTGGACCGGGGGCGAGGTCTCCCCGTACGGCATCGAGCTGGGCGTGACCTACCCGCACGCCGACGTCGACACGCTGCTGGCGGCCATGCGGGCCGGGCAGCGCGCGTGGCGCGACGCGGGCGCGCAGGCGCGTGCGGTGGTGTGCCTGGAGATCCTGAAGCGGATCAGCGACCGCACGCACGAGTTCGCGCACGCCGTCATGCACACCAGCGGCCAGGCGTTCATGATGGCGTTCCAGGCGGGCGGCCCGCACGCCCAGGACCGTGGCCTGGAGGCGGTGGCGTACGCGTACGCCGAGCAGGTACGCACCCCCGACACCGCGGAGTGGAGCAAGCCGCAGGGCAAGCGCGACCCGCTCGCGCTGACGAAGACCTTCAAGCCGGTCCCCCGCGGGATCGCCCTGGTCATCGGCTGCAACACGTTCCCGACGTGGAACGGCTACCCCGGTCTGTTCGCCTCCCTCGCCACCGGCAACGCGGTCCTGGTCAAGCCGCACCCGCGCGCGGTGCTGCCCCTCGCCCTCACCGTGCAGGTCGCCCGCCAGGTCCTCACCGAGGCCGGCTTCGACCCGAACCTCGTCGCCCTGACCGCCGAACGCCCAGGCGAGGGCATCGCCAGGACGCTCGCCACCCGCCCGGAAATCAAGATCATCGACTACACGGGCTCCACCTCCTTCGGCGACTGGCTGGAGGCCAACGCCCGGCAGGCCCAGGTGTACACCGAGAAGGCCGGCGTCAACTCGGTCCTCGTGGAGTCCACCGGCAACTACCAGGGCATGCTGTCCAACCTGGCCTTCTCGCTCTCCCTCTACAGCGGCCAGATGTGCACCACCCCGCAGAACCTGCTGATCCCCCGCGACGGCATCCGCACCGACGAGGGCCCGAAGACGTACGACGAGGTGGTCGCCGACCTCGCCCGCGCGGTCGACGGCCTGCTCGGTGACGACGCCCGTGCGAACGCGCTGCTCGGGGCGATCGTCAACCCCGACGTCAAGGCCCGCCTGGAGGCCGCCGCCGGACTCGGCGAAGTCGCCCTCGCCTCCCGGGAGATCACCAACCCGGAGTTCCCGGACGCGGTGGTCCGCACCCCGGTGATCGTCAAGCTGGACGGGGCCAAGCCCGACGACGAGGCCGCCTACATGAGCGAGTGCTTCGGCCCGGTCTCCTTCGCCGTCGCCGTCGACTCGGCCGCCGACGCGGTGGAGCTGCTGCGGCGGACGGTGCGCGAGAAGGGTGCGATGACGGTCGGCGCGTACACCGTCGACGCCGATGTGGAGAGCGCCGTGGAGGAGGTCTGCCTGGAGGAGGCGGCCCAGCTGTCGCTGAACCTGGTCGGCGGGGTGTACGTCAACCAGACGGCGGCGTTCTCCGACTTCCACGGGTCGGGCGGCAACGCGGCGGCGAACGCGGCGCTGACGGACGGCGCGTTCGTGGCCAACCGGTTCCGGGTGATCGAGGTGCGCCGGGAGGCGTAGCGGACGGATTCGACCGCCGTGGCGGGGCACCGCCACGGCGGTCGTGATCGGCGGCGCCGCCGTGGCCGGCCGCACCCACGCGGCGGCAGCCGCACATCCGGCAGAGCCCCACTCCCCTTGCAGGGCCCTACAGAGCGCTCCAGTGGTACAGCGTCATCGCCACGCTCGTCGCCAGGTTGTAGCTGCTCACCTGGGGACGCATCGGCAGCCGCAGGAGATGGTCGGCACGCGCGCGCAGCTCTGGTGACAGGCCCGTTCGTTCGGAGCCGAAGGCGAGGATCGCGTCGTCCGGGAGCTTCGTGCCGCGGATGTCCTCGCCCTCCGGGTCCAGGGCGTAGACCGGGCCGGGCGGCAGCTCCGCCACCTCCGTCCGCTCCACCGCCGTCGCGAAGTGGAGCCCCGCCCCGCCCCGCACCACCGTCGGGTGCCAGGGGTCGAGCGTGCCCGTCGTGATGACTCCCGTCGCCCCGAAGCCCGCCGCCAGGCGGATCACCGCGCCCGCGTTGCCGAGGTTGCGGGGTTCGTCGAGGACGACGACCGGCGCGGTGCGCGGAGTGTGGGCCAGCGCCCGCAGGTTGGCCTCGCGGGACGGTCGTACGGCGAGGGCGGCCACGCCCGTGGGGTGCGGCCGCGGGACGAGGGTGGCGTACGACGCCGCACTCACCTCGGTCAACAGCGCGTCCAGCGCCTCCCTCACGTCCGGCGCCAGTTCGCCGGCCAGGGCCAGCGTCGCCGCCCGGTCCGTGGTGACCGCCACCGGCACCTGCGCACCGAAGCGCAGGGCGTGCTTGAGGGCGTGGAAGCCGTCCAGCAGGACGGCCGAGCCGGCCGTCCGTGCCCAGTGGTCGAGGGGGTCGGTCATGCCCCGAAGCCTACGCGGGGCGGTTCGTCGGCCTCGGGGGAGCGGGGCACGGGCAGCGTCCGGTCCCCGCGCCGCAGGACACGCTCACGCGCGCGTCCGGCCCAGTCGCCCAGGCGGTGCAGGAACGCCGTGGGCAGGAAGACCGAGTCCGCCGCGATCATGGCGAGGGAGAAGAACGGCAGCCCGAGGACGACCGCGATCACCGCGTGCTCGGTGATCATCGCGGCCAGCAGCACGTTCTTGACCCGTCGGTTGAACAGCGTGAACGGGAAGGCGACCTGCACGATCACCGTCCCGTACGTCACCAGCATCACCATCGTGCCGTTGGCGGACAGCAGGTCGGCGAGGGCCGGCCAGGGGGAGAAGTAGTCCAGGTGGAGCGGGTAGTAGACGGCCGTGCCGTCCTGCCAGCGGGAGCCCTGGATCTTGTACCAGCCGGCGGTGGCGTAGATCAGGCAGGCCTCGGCCATGATCACGAAGAGCGCGCCGTTGTGCAGGACGTTGGCCACGACGTCCAGCAGGATCCGGGGCTCAGGGGTGCGCGCCCAGCGGCCCGCCGCCCACCACAGGGCGGCGCCCGCCCAGGTCGCCCACAGGACGGCCGGGACCAGCCAGCCGCCGCCGGTGCGGCCGGTGAGGGCCGCCGCGACCAGCACGAGCCCGGAGGCCGCCCACAGGGCGGGCCCCACCCGGTCGGTTGCCCGGGACGCCATGGATGCCCTGGCCGCCCTGCGCGCGTCCAGCGACCACACCTGGCCGCAGCGGGTGAACACCAGGTAGAAGGACATCAGGTGCAGCACGTTGTCGCCGCCGTCGCCCATGAAGACGCTGCGGTTCTGGAGGGACAGCACGCCCACCATGAACAGCAGGGAGGTGGCGCGGGTGCGCCAGCCCACCAGCAGCAGGGCGCTGGAGAGGACCGCCAGGAAGTAGAAAACCTCGAAGAAGGCCTGGCTGTCGGAGGCCAGCAGCGCCGTGAAGGCGTGGTTGTCGGCGGTCAGCTGCCGGGCGAGGTCGAAGCTCCAGGGGCCGTCGGGGCCGTAGAGCTCCTGGCGGTGCGGGTACTCCCGCAACAGGAACAGCAGCCAGGTGGCGGCGAAGCCGATGCGGACGACGGCCGTCTGGTACGGGCCGAGCGCCGACCCGGTCACCCGGGCGACGGCACGGGACAGGCACAGGGCGAGACGGCTCACCGCACACCCCCGTTCGCCTCGTCGGCGGTGACCGTCCACCAGGGCAGCACCCGGTAGACGGGGGTGTCCGAGACCTTCTCCCCGCTCCAGTCCGGCGGGGGCACGTTGGTCGTGCTGGAGCGCACCTCCACGCGCTGGATGGTGCCCTTCTTGCTGGTGGCGTCCTGCTCGTACATGCGCATCACGACGATCCGGCGCAGGTACTGCTCGGACAGGGAGCCGCGTATGCCGATCGGGCGGTTGTCGGCGCCGTGCGTGGTGACGAAGAAGTCCCAGGCGCGGCGCAGTTCGTTCTGCACGGTGTGGCTCGGCAGCAGGCTGCCGTCGATCGCCTTGCCGTCCTGCACCGACAGGTCGTTCCAGCCGGTGGTGGTCGTGGTGCCGTTCGGCATCAGCACGGCGGCGCGGACCTGCACGGCGATGTTCTGCTGGAGCGGGTTGGGTGCGAAGAGCTTCCAGTTCTGCTCGAACTCCGGGTACACCCATTCCTCGATCGCCTTGCCGTGCTGCTTGGTCACCGTGTTCGCCGGCGCGAGGCTCAGGAACACCATCCCGAGGTGCACACAGGCGGTGACCGCGACCAGGGCCACGGCGAGGGCCGCGCCGACCTGGTAGCGCGGGGAGAGGGCGGCGACGCCGGAGCGGGGGACGGGCGCCGGGCCGCCGGGCCCGGCCGGGACACGGGCCCGCACCGGACCGGCCCCGCCCGGACCGCCGGATTCGCTCGGACCGCCGGATTCGCTCGGACCGTCGGACCCGTACGGACCGTCCGGCGCGTGCGGACCGTCCGGCCCGTGTCGGGCGTCCGAGTCCTCGTCGTACGCGTCCATGCCGCCCCGTTCCCCGGTCCCGCCTCGTCGTCCGGACGGCCGGTCCGCAGCCGCCCGTGTGCCGCCGCCCGGCACTCGCACGGAACGGTACTCAGCACCGGCCGCCGGGCGCAGCCCCGGGAGGGAGCCGGAACACGTGGCCGTCGCCACTCCGGGGTGCTCCATCGGCACTCCGGTACGGCCCGGCGGAGCACTCTGTCCGACGACACCGCAGGTCAGCGGCGTGGTCAACGGCGTCCGGTCCGGTCGGCAGGATCGCGTACGCGGCTTTTCCACAGGCCGCGGCGGACGTTTTCCACAGGGCCGCCACCGCAGGCCGTTCCGGTCGAGAATGGGGGCGCGGACGTCAGACGGCGGCGGCCCGCGCCCGGAGCATCCGGCGGACCGCGTCCGCGCGTTCCAGGAGGGTGTTGCGGACCACCGGGGCCGCCTGCCGGGCGGCCCGCTGGGCCTTCTCGAGGTAGGCCGCGTCGACGGCGAACAGGGGGAAGAGCTGGGATGCGTACACCATCGCGGGAATCATGCCGCCCTGGTCCAGGCCGGGGACCGCGTCCAGGTAGTGCTGGGCGTAGAGGGCGAGCCGGGCATCCTGGCCGGGACGCCAGAAGCCGGCCGCCACCGTGGAGACCGCGTGGACGGGCACCGCGCGGTCCACGGCCAGCCGCTGCCAGACCTCGGCCTTCGCCGCGGGATCGGGGGCGGCCGCCCGGACGGTGAGGGCGCGGACCCAGGCTTCGGGGTCGGGGTCGCGTTCGAGCAGGGCGGCGGACTCGGCGGAGGTGTCGCCGCCGAGTTCGGCCTCCCGGACCAGGGCGCGCCAGCGCAGGTCGACGTCGTCACCGGCCTGGTCGCGCAGCCAGGCCAGGTCCTCGGCGTCCGCGGTGCGGGCGAGGCCGCGCAGGGCGACCTGGCGGCGCCCCGGGTCGGCCGCGAGCCGTCGGCACACCGCGGCCACCGCGCGGGTCAGGGCGGGGCGTTCGGCGGGCGGGGCCCAGAGTTCGGCGATCGTGGTGGCGAGGTTGAGACAGGGTTCGATCACCGCGTCGGAGGTCTCGGCCGCGAGGACCGCGGTGAGGCTGCGCCCGGCCTCGGCCGCGGTGGCCTCCCCGGCCGTCAGCATGTCCCAGACGGTGGCGGCGGCCACGCCCCGGGAGATGGCCGTGGGCAGCAGGGCGGCGGCTTGGAAGAGGGTGTCGCGGGTGGCGGCGGACGGGCGGGCGGTGGCGAAGGTGAGGTCGTCGTCGTTGACGAGGAGGAGGTCGGCGGTGGCGGGGAGACCGGCGACCGGGGTGCGGGCATCGGTGACCTCGACGCGGACGAGCGAGGTGCGCTTCAGTGCCCCGGCCTGCCGGTCGTACGCGCCGACCGCGAGGATCTGGGGGCGGGGGGTTCCGTCGGCGACCAGGGTGACGGTGTCGCCGTCGTGCTCCAGCGTGAAACGGTCGGTGCCGGCCGTCTCCAGCCAGGCCTTCCGCCAGCCGGTCAGGTCGCGGCCGCCGGCCTCGGAGAGCGCGTCGATCAGGTCCTGGAGGGTGGTGGTGCCCCAGGCGTGCCGGGCGAAGTAGGCCGCCATACCGGTCCGGAAACGGTCCTCGCCGACGTAGGTCATCAGCTGGTGGAGGACGGAGGCGCCCTTGGGGTAGGTGATGTTGTCGAAGATCGACGCGGCCTGGGCGACGTCGTGGATGGGCTGGTGGATCGGGTGCGAGACCGGCCCCTGGTCGGAGAGGTAGGCCTTGAGCTTGTCGCCGGCGAGGTGGCCCGCCCAGGCGTCGGTGTAGCGGGTGGCGCCCTCGGCGGCCCAGTGGCAGGCGAACTCGGCGAAGGCCTCGTTCAGCCAGAGGTCGTCCCACCAGCGCATGGTGACGATGTTGCCGAACCACATGTGCGCCATCTCGTGCAGCAGCACGACCGCGAGCAGCTCCCGCTCCGCGGGCGTCGGCTCGGCCCGCCGCAGGAACCCGTCCGACCAGGTCACGCAGCCGTAGTTCTCCATCGCGCCGCCGAACTCCGGCATGAACACCTGGTTGTAGGTGCGCTGCGGGAACGGCATCGCGAAGGCCTCGGCGTAGAAGGCGAGGCCCTGCCGGGTGAGGGTGAAGATCTCGTCGGCGTCGCGTTCGAGGACGTCGGCGAGCGAGCGGCGGGCGTAGACGCCGAGGTCGTGGCCGTCCGCCTCGCGGCGGATGCCGTGGAAGGGGCCCGCGTTGACGACGGTGTTGTACGTGGACAGCGGCGGGGTGTCCGGGAAGGTCCAGCGGCGGGCGGCGCCCTGCTCCTCGACGCGCGGACCGCCGGAGTTGCTGAGCACGGTCCAGGCGGCGGGCGCGGTGACGGTGAAGGCGTGCGGGGCCTTGAGGTCGGGCTGGTCGAAGCAGGCCCAGGCGAACCGGGCCTCGTCGGGTTCGAAGCTCGTCCAGACGTAGACCTCGCCGTCGGCCGGGTCGGTCGCCTTGTGCACGCCCTCACCGGTGGCGGTGTCGGCCTGGACGCTCTCGACGCGCAGCACGTTGTGCGCGGCGAGTCCGGGCAGCGGGATCCGGCCGTCGCCGGAGGGGGTGAGCGGGGTGCCGTTCAGGGTGGCGGCGCGGACCTCCGCCGCGCAGTCGACGAAGGTCTCCGCGCCCGGCTCGGAGCAGGTGAACGTGATGGTGGAGACGGCGCTGATCTCCGGTCCCCCGGGCAGCGCGGTGAGGTCGATGTCCACGTCGTACCGGTCGACCGAGATCAGCGCGGCCCGGCGCTCGGCCTCGGTCCGGGTCAGGCTTCGGATCCCCATGGCGTCCTCCCTCGTGCGTCCGTCCCCGTCGGCGGACAGCGGCCGACAGCGTACGACGGGACGAGCCGGAGGTCGCAGGGGTTTTCGGTTCCCTTCTTCTAGAACCTGTTCTATCTTGACGGACCGTCAGTTCAGCACACCGCCGGGAGGACAGGACCGTGGACTTCACCTTCACCGAGGAGCAGTTGGCGGCGGCCGAGGCGGCACGCGGGGTGTTCGCCGCGGTGGCACCGGACGCGGTGCCGAGCCCCGCGCTGACCACCGGTGCCGTGGCCGAGGGCTTCGACCGGGAACTGTGGGACAGGCTGGCGGCCGCGGATCTGCTGAGCCTGCTGCCCGGCGCGGAGTACGGCGGGGCCGGCCTGGACGCCATCGCACTGTGCCTGGTGCTGCGGGAGTCGGCGAAGGTGCTGGCGCGCGTGCCGTTGCTGGAACACAGCGCGGCCCTGGCGGCCGTACAGGCCTATGGGGACGAGGAGTTGAGAGGGCGGCTGCTGCCGCGTGCGGGACGGGGCGACCCGGTGCTGACCGTCGCCGCGAGCGGACGCACCGGGCACGACGCGGCCGAACGGGCGGTGACCGCACGGCGGGACGGTACCGAGTGGGTGCTGGACGGGGTGCAGACCTCGGTGCCGTGGGCCCACGACGCCGATCTCGTCGTCGTCCCCGCGCACACCGGCACCGACCGGAGCGTGCTGGCGCTGGTGGCGCCCGGCGCGGACGGGGTCACGCTCGCCGAGCAGGTGTCGACCAGCGGGGAGCGGCTCGGTGAGCTCCGGCTGGAGTCGGTGCGGGTCGCCGCCCGGGAGGTGCTGGAGCAGTCGGGGGCCTGGGAGTGGCTGCGGGAGCTGCTCGCGACCGGGACGTGCGCGCTGGCGCTCGGGGTGGGTGACCGGGTGCTGCGGCTGACCAGCGAGTACACCGGGAAGCGTGAGCAGTTCGGGCATCCGATCGCCACGTTCCAGGCGGTGGCCGTGCAGACCGCCGACCGGTACATCGACCTGCGCGCGATGGAGGCGACGCTGTGGCAGGCGGCGTGGCGGATCGCGTCGGGGGCGGCCGGGACCCTGCCGCTGGCCGGGGATGTGGCCGTGGCGAAGATCTGGGCGGCGGAGGGGGTGCGGCGGGTGGTGCAGACCGCGCAGCACCTGCACGGGGGGTTCGGGGCCGACACCGAGTACGTGCTGCACCGGTACCACGCCTGGGCGAAGCAGCTCGAGCTGGCGCTCGGGGGCTCGGGGGCCCATGAGGAGGCGCTGGGAGACCTGCTGGCCGCACATCCCCTGGGTTAGCGGCAGTCCGACGGCCCCTTGCGTGCCGCTCCGGCCCGGAGCGGCACGCAGGACCAGCGCCAGAACCCGGGCGCCAGAGGACCAGCGCCAGCCGAGGAGCGCTGGACGAGGAGCGCTGGACGAGGAGCGCTGGACGAGCGCTAGAGGACGAAACCCTCTTCGCCCGTGTCCGTCACGACCTTCCGGCCGGCCGCCTGCCACACCTGCATGCCGCCGTCCACGTTCACCGCGTCGACGCCCTGCTGGACCAGGTACATCGTGACCTGCGCCGAGCGGCCTCCGGAGCGGCAGATGACGTGGACGCGGCCGTCCTGGGGGGCGGCCTCGGTCAGCTCGCCGTAACGGGCCACGAACTCGCTGATCGGGATGTGCAGGGCGCCCGCGGCGTGGCCCGCCTGCCACTCGTCGTCCTCGCGGACGTCCAGCAGGAAGTCGCCGTCCTTGAGGTCCGAGACCCCGACCGTGGGCACACGCGCTGCGAAGTTCATGCCCCCGACGCTACCCGACCACTCCCGCCAGACCGCCACTCCCGCCCGGCCACTGCTCCCGCCCGGCCGCTACTCCTGTATGAGCAGCGTGGCCAGCTCGGCCTCGCGCTCGGCCAGGTCCTTGCGGAGCCGCTCGCCGATCTCGTCGAGGAGGCTGTCCGGGTCGTCGGGGGCCAGCCGGAGCAGACCGGCGATGGGTCCGTCCTCCAGCTCCTTGGCGACCAGGGCGAGCAGCTCCTTGCGCTGGGAGAGCCATTCGAGGCGGGCGTACAGCTCCTCCGCGCGGCTGGGCCGGCGCTCCGGCGGGACCGGACCGGCCGCCCACTCCTCGGCCAGCTCCCGCAGCAGGGCCTCGTCACCGCGGGCGTAGGCCGCGTTGACCCGGCTGAGGAACTCCTCGCGGCGCTCCTGCTCGGCCGGCTCCTGTGCCAGGTCGGGGTGGGCCTTGCGGGCCAGCTCGCGGTAGAGCCGGCGGGCCTCCTCGCTGGGCCGCACCCGCTGCGGAGGCCGTACCTCCTGCTCGGTGAGCATCGAGACGGCCTCCGGGAACAGGCCGTCGCCGTCCATCCAGCCGTGCAGCAGTTCCTCGACGCCGGGGATGGGCATGACCCGGGCGCGGGCCTCCTCGGCGGCGCGGAGGTCCTCGGGGTCGCCGGTGCGGGCGGCCCTGGCCTCGGCGATCCGTGCGTCCAGTTCCTCGAGGCGCAGGTAGAGCGGGCCGAGTTTCTGCTCGTGCAGGCGGGAGAAGTTCTCGACCTCGACACGGAAGGTCTCGACCGCGATCTCGTACTCGATCAACGCCTGCTCGGCGGCCCGCACGGCCCGCTCCAGGCGCTCCTCGGGCCGCGGTGCCTGGGACTGCTCAGCTTCCGGGGTCGTCACCCGACCAGACTAGGGCCTGTCGCCGCCGACGGTGGCCGGGACCCACTCGGCGGCCAGGTCCGCGCAGGCCACGACCAGGATGCCGACCTGAGCTCACCGGCTGCCCTGCCGCCCCGGCACCGGACGCCCAGGACGGCCGCCTGGAAAAACGGGAGACGCCCGTGCAGCGGACGACCAGGTCCTCGTCGTGCCGTCCACCCCCGGGTTCCGCCACGATCCGCCCCGGCCCCGCGGTTCACACGCCCTGCTCCGCCGCGATGCGTCCCGCCCGCACCGCGGCCACCAGGTGCTCGTGGTCCGCCTCCGTCAGATCGGCGTAGGTGACCGCGAACGCGGCGATCGCCTCGTCCAGCTCCTCGCTCTTGCCGCAGTAGCCGGCGATCAGGCGCGGGTCCACGCTGTGCGAGTGGGCGCGGGCCAGCAGGGCGCCGGTCATCCGGCCGTAGTCGTCGATCTGGTCGGGGGACAGGGCGGCCGGGTCGACGCTGCCCTTGCGGTTGCGGAACTGCCGGACCTGGAAGGGGCGCCCCGCCACCGTCGTCCAGCCGAGCAGGATGTCGCTGACCACCTGCATCCGCTTCTGCCCGAGGACCACCCGGCGGCCCTCGTGCTCGACGGCCGGCGCCTCGAACCCGGCCGTGGCGAGATGCGGTACGAGCGCGGACGGACGGGCCTCCTTGACCTGGAGGATCAGCGGCTCGCCGCGGTGGTCGAGGAGGAGGACGACGTAGGACCGGGTGCCGACGCTTCCGGTGCCCACGATCCGGAAGGCGACGTCGTGCGGGGTGTGCCGGGCGAGCAACGGGTGCCGGTCTTCGGAGAGCGTGCCGACGTAGTGCTCCAGGGCCGCGGTGACGGCCGCCGCCTCCGCGTCCGCGACCCGGCGCAGTACCGGAGCGGCGTCCACGAACCGGCGGCCGCCGTCCTCGGTGGGCTCGGTGGCGCGGGCCGCGAACCGGCCGCTGGTGTTGGCGCGGGCCTTCTCCGAGACCCGGCGCAGGGTGCCCAGCATGTCGTGGGCGTCGGAGTGCGAGACCAGTTCCTCGTCCGCGATGGCGTTCCACGCGTCCAGCACCGGAAGCTTGGCCAGCAGACGCATGGTGCGGCGGTAGGCGCCGGCCGCGTCGCCCGCCGCCTTGCGGCACGTGTCCTCGTCGGCGCCCGCCTCCCGGCCGGCCAGCACCAGGGAGGCGGCGAGCCGCTTGAGGTCCCACTCCCAGGGGCCGAGCACCGTCTCGTCGAAGTCGTTCAGGTCGATGACGAGATCGCCTCGTGGGTCGCCGTACAGACCGAAGTTCGCCGCGTGGGCGTCACCGCAGATCTGGGTGGCGATCCTGGTCATCGGGGTGCGGGCCAGGTCGTACGCCATCAGCCCGGCCGAGCCGCGCAGGAACGCGAACGGGGACGCCGCCATCCTTCCGACCCTTATCGGGACCAGCTCCGGGATGCGGTCCCGGTTGGACTCCTCGACCGCGCTCACCGCGTCAGGCCGGGAGCCGTCCAGGTCCAGGGCGGCGTGGGCGGCGCGCGGCACCGCCGTACGCAACGCCTTGCCCTCCGCCTTGGGGGAACCCTTCGGCGGCCACTGCGCGAAGCCCTTCGGCGAGGGCAGCACACGTGTCCCGACCGTCGTCAGCTCTTCCCGTCCGGTCACGTCGACCGCCTCCCCCGTACGCCGATCGGCACATCCTCGAACATCAACTCGTGCAGACGGTACAGGCGACCGCCGGAGCCCGTCAGACCCTGTGGACAACTCCGCGCACCTGCGGGTCCCTGCGGGGACCGAATCCCCCGGCGTACTCGCCCACCGCTGCCTGCGGCAGCCCGCCGCCCGTCGTCGGCAGAGGCGTAGTCGTTCTGTTCACCCCCGTGTCCTGCGCGTATGCGATGATCCCGCTCTCATGTTCGAGAGGAATGCGACTCAATGTCATCGCACAGACGTCGTCGCTGGGTATCGATGGGTATCGCCGGTTCGGTGGCCTTCGCCGGGACCGTCGCCTTCGTCCCCACCGCCTCGGCCACCTCCGGGGTGACGGCCTCGCTGCCGGCCCGGAGCACGTCCGCGCCGCTGGTCGGTGAGGTGTCCGGGTCGGAACAGTCGGTCGTCTGGGAGCAGAAGACCTCCTCCGACACCCGGCCGCACGGCTGGCTCTCCGTCTCCGGAGGCACCCCGCAGGATCTGGGGGCGCTGGCCGACGACAGCGAGGGTGTCTCCGTCCGCACGGTCTCCGTCCAGCACTCGGTGGTGGCCGTCGCCACCTCGACGAATCCGAACGGCGCCCTCGCCGACCACGTGACCCTGCGGCACCTCGACACCGACCAGCAGGAGACCCTGGCTGTCGCCTACGACGGCTCGGGCGCCCCGGGCGACGAGCGGTACCGGGCCCAGGCCGGGGACGGCATCCTCGTACAGCAGGCCTACACCGACGCCGATTCGGCGTACCGCGTGCGCCTCGTGCTGCGCACCGCCCAGGGCGACCGCGTGCTGCTCTCCGACGACGAGCAGTACGAGGTGCTGGCCTCGGACGCCGAGGGGGCCCTGGTACTGCGGCGCACCGCGCCCGGCTGGGGCCACCGGATCGAGTACGTCGACTTCGCCACCGGCGCGACCGTCACCGTCGCCGAGCCCGACACCGACGAGCTGCCGCAGGGACTCGAGTTCACCCCCTCCCACGTCGGGGTCGTCGACGGTGCCACGCTGACCGAGTGGCGGCGCTCCGCGCCCGACGCGGGCCCCGCGGCCGTCACCCTGCCCACCGACAAGGCCCGCTGGATCAGCGACGACACCCTGGCCTGGTACGCGTGGAGCGCGGACGGCAACGAGCTGTACGCGATGTCCCGGGACGGCTCCACCCCCGCGGCCGACCTCGACGGCACGTTCCGGGACATCTCCGTGGGCGACGACGGCAGGATGCGCGCGGCGCTGTACCGGCCCGACGTGGACGCCGCCGTCCAGACCCTGCGCGACGGCAGGGTGTCCACCGCCGACGGCGACGCCTCCACCCTCCCGGCCGGTCCCGCCCGGCTGGACGCCCTGGCCCTGTCCGGCGGAACCCTCTACACCGCCGACGACTCCTCCCGCCGTACCGGTGTGCTGCTCTCCTCCGGCCTCGCGGTCGGCCCGTCCGGCGCCTCGGCCACGGCGCCGTCACGCGTCCTGGCCTACCGGACCGGCATCGTGCACCAGACGCTGGCCGCCGCCGGGAACCGTGTACTCGTCGAGCAGGGCAACGCCTACGAGGTGTACGACAAGGGGACGCCGACCGGTGTGCCGCTCCAGCTGAGCGACACCTCCGGAGACCAGGTCGTGGACTTCGACGGCGGCCACTTCCTGCTGTCCGACCAGACCACCGCCCGTAACGGCACCCTTCTGCTCTACACCGTGGCCACCGGCGCGAGCGAGCGGGTGCCCGCAGGCTCGGCCCTGTACGGCGGCGCCCTCTACACCTCGGTGAAGGAGGCGACCTCCGGCTGGTCGATCCGGCGCACCGATCTGACCGCCGGAACCACGTCCACGGTCACCACCGTGGACTGCCGGCCGGGAAGCCTCCAGGTGCGCGGCGCCTGGATCCTCCTCACCACCTGCGGATCCGCCTCCCAGGGCCTGCTCATGAAGACGGGCACCACCGCCCGTACGACGGTGGACGCCTCCGTGCTGGCACCGGTCCTCGGCACCGGGGTCCTGTACACGTTCACCAAGGACACCGCGACGAGCGTCACGCTGAACGCCCAGGTCCTGGGCGTGAGCGGAGCCACCGCGCGCGCCCTGTTCGTCCTTCCGGAGCGGGCCGACACCGCTGCCGCGCAGCGGTGGGCGGTGGACCGCGAGGCACCCTGGGCGGCGCGGCTGGACGACGACGGCGTCACCCACGCGGTGTGGGCCGGGGCTCCCTCGGTCACCTCCGCCTCCGCCTCCGTCCCGGCCGGGTTCAGCCCCAACGGCGACGGCTCGTCCGACACCTGGGCCCCGGTCTGGGCGTACAACCGGCCGGTTACCTGGACACTCACCCTCAGTTCCGGTACCACGCGGGTACGCACCCTGTCCGGAACAGCCTCCGGCGGCACGGTCGCCCCGGTCTGGAACGGCAAGAACGACGCGGGCGGCACGGCCGCGGAAGGCGCCTACACCTGGACCCTGGCCGTCAAGGACACGGCCACCGGCGTGCCCGCGGCCGGCGTCACCGGCGCGGTCGCCCTGCGCAGGACCGCCCCCGCCGCGACCGTCACCGCCCCCGCCCTGGCCAGCGACGCCTCGACCCGTGCCGTGATCCCGGTGAGCTGGGCGGCGAAGACGGCGGGCGTGACGTCGTACGACGTCGGCTGGCGGGTCGCCACCCGCGGCAGCACGGGTGCCTGGACGCTCGGTCCGCTCAAGACCTGGCGCAGCCGCACCACGACGAAGTCCGGCAGCTTCGGCTCCTCCGGCAGCCCGGTGACGCCGCAGCCGGGTCTGACCTACCGCTTCTCCGTACGCGCCCATGACGACGCCGGACAGACCGGACCCTGGACAGCGGCCGTCACCAGCGGCATCCCCGTCGACGACCGGTCCTCGGCGCTCGCCTTCCACGGGACATGGGGCAAGGCGTCGGTGGCTGCCGCCTGGTCCGGAACCGAGCGGGTCTCCGCCACGAAGGGGGCCTCGGCCTCCTTCACGGCGGACGGCACCAAGCTGCGGATCGTCGCGACCCGCACGTCCGGCGGCGGCCGTTTCGCGGTCGTGGTGGACGGGGTCACGGTGGGCACGGTGAACACCTACGCCTCGACGACGGGACACCGGAAGGTGGTGTTCACGTACACCCTCGGTACGCGGATCACCACGCACAAGGCGCAGCTGAAGGTGCTGGCCGGCAGCGCGCCGGGACGCTCCACCGTGCACCTGGACGCGGTCATGGTCACCCGCTGACCGGTGCGCTGCAGCGACGGCACCGGCGCCCGCGCCCTGAGACCTTCCTCACAGACCAGACCGCCGACGGCTCCAAGCCGTCGGCGGTCTTCGTGTTCTTTCCCACAGGAAACGGAACGAGCAGAAAACGGAACGAGCGGCATCGTGATCACGATGCCGCTCGTTCCATCTGTGCGCGAGGGGGGAGTTGAACCCCCACGCCCTTGCGGGCACTGGAACCTGAATCCAGCGCGTCTGCCTATTCCGCCACCCGCGCATTGGGTGTGTCTTCCGGCTTCAGACCCGTTGTTTCCTTCGGGCTGGCCCCTTCCGACATCGAGAACACTAGCACGTGGGACAGGGTGGGTTCACATCCCTTGTCTCTGGGCAGCGCTCACCTGGTGATCACCGTGACCACCAGGATCACGTACCGGGCGGTCGGCGTTCACGTATCAACCTCGTACCGGTCCACGTCATCTGCCCAGGAGACGGATCGGGTCCACAGTCAGGTGCGGGACACTGGTCATGGGCCACCTCTACGATCCTGGGAAGAAGGAGCGCCGATCCTCGACGGGAGAAGCGCGCCGAGCGGTTCGAAGAGGGGTCGCTCGGGGAACCGGCTGATTGCCGGGCGCGTAGATACGATCAGTGAGCGGCAGCGGTCACGGCAGGCAGTACGGGCAAGGCGACAGAGGAGGTGCCCTGTGGGAGTCCTGAAGAAGTTCGAGCAGCGTCTCGAAGGTCTGGTCAACGGCACCTTCGCAAAGGTGTTCAAGTCCGAGGTCCAGCCCGTGGAGATCGCCGGTGCGCTGCAGCGCGAGTGCGACAACAACGCGACCATCTGGAACCGGGACCGGACCGTCGTACCCAACGACTTCATCGTGGAGCTGAGCGCCCCCGACTTCGAGCGGCTCAGCCCCTACTCCGGGCAGCTCGGCGACGAGCTCGCCGGGATGGTCCGCGACTACGCCAAGCAGCAGCGCTACACCTTCATGGGGCCGATCAAGGTCCACCTGGAGAAGGCCGACGACCTCGACACCGGCCTGTACCGGGTGCGCAGCCGCACCCTCGCCTCCTCCAGCAACCAGCAGGCCCCGGACCGCGCTCCCGCGGGCGGCGCCCCGCAGCGACCGGGCGGCTACGGCTACCCGCCGGCCGGCGCGGCCGCCCCGCCGATGCCGAGCGCGCCGCCGCCCGGCGCCCCGCAGCGCCCCGGCGGCTACGGCTACCCACAGCCGACCCAGCCCGCCGGCCAGCGGCCCGCCGGACCCTCGGGACCCGTCGGCGCCCCGGCGCCCGGCTCCCGTACCCGCTACTGGATCGAGATCAACGGCACCCGCCACCAGATCTCCCGCGCGACACTCGTGCTGGGCCGCAGCACCGAGGCCGACGTGCGGATCGACGACCCCGGCGTCTCCCGCCGGCACTGCGAGATCCGGACCGGAACGCCCTCGACGATCCAGGATCTCGGGTCCACCAACGGCATCGTGGTGGACGGGCAGCACACCACCCGCGCTACGCTCCGCGACGGCTCGCGGATCGTCGTGGGCAGCACCACCATCATTTACCGGCAAGCCGAAGGGTGAAGCGGGGGCAATGTCAGAGCTGACCCTCACGGTCATGCGGCTGGGTTTCCTGGCCGTACTGTGGCTGTTCGTGATCGTGGCCGTGCAGGTCATCCGCAGCGACCTGTTCGGTACGCGCGTCACCCAGCGCGGATCGCGTAGGGAAGAAGGACGCCGGCAGCAGCCCGCCGCCCGACAGCAGGCCGCGCCCCCGCAGCAGCGCGGCCAGCAGCCCGCGGGCGGCGGCCGCCGGCGCAACGCCCCGAGCAAGCTGGTCGTCAGCGAAGGCACCCTGACCGGGACGACGGTCGCGCTCCAGGGGCAGACCATCACCCTGGGCCGCGCCCACGACTCGACGATCGTGCTGGACGACGACTACGCCTCCAGCCGCCATGCCAGGATCTACCCGGACCGCGACGGACAGTGGATCGTCGAGGACCTCGGCTCCACCAACGGCACGTACCTGGACCGCTCCCGGCTGACGACTCCCACGCCGATCCCGCTGGGCGCCCCGATCCGCATCGGGAAAACCGTCATCGAGCTGCGGAAGTAGTGCTACATCATGATTAGGCGCGAGCGGAGCGAGCACGCAGCGGCGGACCGGACGCCGGTCCTTTGCGCGCTCCCGACCGGAGGGTGGGCACCGTGCGGATGTACCCGGAGCCGACGGGCGAGGTGCGCATGAGTCTGTCACTGCGCTTCGCCGCCGGATCGCACAAAGGCATGATCCGGGAGGGCAACGAGGACTCCGGCTACGCCGGTCCCCGGCTGCTCGCCATCGCCGACGGCATGGGCGGCCAGGCCGCCGGCGAGGTCGCCTCCTCCGAGGTGATCTCCACCCTCGTCACGCTCGACGACGACGTCCCCGGCTCCGACATCCTCACCTCCCTCGGCCACGCCGTGCAGCGCGCCAACGACCAGCTGCGCGCCATGGTGGAGGAGGACCCGCAGCTGGAGGGCATGGGCACCACCCTCACCGCCCTGCTGTGGACCGGCCAGCGACTCGGCCTCGTGCACGTCGGCGACTCCCGTGCGTACCTGCTGCGCGACGGCCTGCTCACCCAGATCACCCAGGACCACACCTGGGTGCAGCGGCTCGTCGACGAGGGCCGGATCACCGAAGAGGAAGCCACCACCCACCCGCAGCGCTCGCTGCTGATGCGCGCGCTGGGCAGCGGCGAACACGTCGAGCCCGACCTCTCCATCCGCGAGGTGCGCGCCGGGGACCGCTACCTCATCTGCTCCGACGGACTCTCCGGGGTCGTCTCCCACCAGACCCTGGAGGAGACACTCGCCAGCTACCAGGGCCCGCAGGAGACCGTGCAGGAGCTGATCCAGCTCGCGCTGCGCGGCGGCGGCCCCGACAACATCACCGTCATCATCGCGGACGTCCTCGACCTGGACACCGGCGACACCCTCGCCGGCCAGCTCTCCGACACCCCGGTCGTGGTCGGCGCCGTCGCGGAGAACCAGCAGCACCTGCACGACAACGGCTTCATGCAGACCCCGGCGGGCCGCGCCGCCAACCTCGGCAGGCAGGGCCACGGTCAGGGCGGGGGCGGCGAGTTCGGCCCGCCCGGCTCCGGCGACACCACCGGCTACGCCCCGTCCGGCAGCTTCGGCGACTACACCGACGACGACTTCGTGAAGCCCCGCAAGGGCCGCAAGTGGCTGAAGAGATCCTTCTTCGGCGCCCTCGCCCTCGCCGTCGTCGGCGGAGGCCTGTACGGCGGCTGGCGCTGGACGCAGACGCAGTACTACGTCGGCGCCAACGGCGAGCACGTGGCGCTGTACCAGGGCATCAGCCAGGACCTGGCCTGGGTGTCGCTGTCGAAGGTCGAGACCGACCACCCCGAGATCGAACTCAAGTACCTGCCGCCCTACCAGCAGAAGCAGGTCAAGGCCACCATCGCCGAGGGCGGTCTCAAGGACGCCCAGTCCAAGGTCCAGGAACTGGCCGTACAGGCGTCCGCCTGCAAGAAGGAGTCGGAGCGCACCGCGGCCGCCTCCAAGGCCAGCTCCAAGACCGGCACCAAGACCGGCCAGGGCGAGGCCGGCGGCACCACGGGAACCACCAAGACCTCTCTCACGTCCAAGGCCTCGCCAAGCCCTTCGCACTCGGCGTCCTCCACGGCGTCACCGTCCCCGTCCCCCTCAGCGACCCCCAGCCCCGGCCCCACCCTCTCGGAGGATGAGCAGAAGGTCGTCTCGCTGTGCGGTAAGCAGTAGGCAAGCCGTGAGAGGCCCCGTCACACCATGAGCAGTACTACCAACACGTCGACGCACCACACGTCCACCATCGGCTCCATCGGCACGCCGAGCCGACGCAACACCGAGCTCGCGCTCCTGGTGTTCGCCGTCGCCATCCCGGTGTTCGCCTACGCCAACGTGGGCCTGGCCATCAACGACAAGGTCCCCGCCGGCCTGCTCAGCTACGGCCTGGGCCTCGGCCTCCTGGCCGGCGTCGCCCACCTCGCCGTCCGCAGATTCGCCGCGTACGCGGACCCCCTGCTGCTGCCGCTGGCCACGCTCCTCAACGGCCTCGGACTCGTGGTCATCTGGCGGCTGGACCAGTCGAAGCTGCTGCAGTCCATCAAGCAGGCCGGCACGGCGGCCCCCCGCCAGCTGCTCTACACGGCGATGGGCATCGCGCTCTTCATCGCGGTGCTGGTCTTCCTCAAGGACCACCGCGTCCTGCAGCGCTACACCTACATCTCGATGGTGGGCGCGCTCTTCCTGCTGCTGCTCCCGCTCGTCCCGGGCCTCGGCGCCAACATCTACGGCGCGAAGATCTGGATCTCGGTCGCCGGGTTCTCCATCCAGCCCGGTGAGTTCGCCAAGATCGTCCTGGCGATCTTCTTCGCCGGCTACCTGATGGTGAAACGGGACGCCCTCGCACTCGCCAGCCGCCGCTTCATCGGCCTCTACCTGCCGCGCGGCCGCGACCTCGGTCCGATCCTGGTCGTCTGGTTCATCTCGATCCTCATCCTGGTCTTCGAGACCGACCTCGGTACCTCGCTGCTGTTCTTCGGCATGTTCGTGATCATGCTGTACGTCGCCACCGAGCGGACCAGCTGGATCGTCTTCGGCCTGCTGATGTCCGGGGCCGGCGCGGTCGGCGTGGCCAGCTTCGAACCGCACGTCCAGCAACGTGTCCAGGCCTGGCTCGACCCGATGAAGGAGTACACGCTCAGCCAGCAGGGCGTGGCCGGCCACTCCGAGCAGTCGATGCAGGCGCTGTGGGCCTTCGGCTCCGGCGGCACCCTGGGCACCGGCCTCGGCCAGGGCCACTCCGACCTCATCCGCTTCGCCGCCAACTCCGACTTCATCCTCGCCACCTTCGGCGAGGAACTGGGCCTGGCCGGCCTCATGGCGCTCCTGCTGGTCTACGGCCTGATCGTGGAACGCGGAGTCCGCACCTCGCTCGCCGCCCGCGACCCGTTCGGCAAGCTCCTCGCCATCGGCCTCTCCGGCGCCTTCGCGCTCCAGGTCTTCGTCGTCGCCGGCGGCGTGATGGGCCTCATCCCGCTGACCGGTATGACCATGCCGTTCCTCGCCTACGGTGGTTCCTCGGTCATCGCCAACTGGGCGCTCATCGGCATCCTCATCAGGATCAGCGACACCGCCCGCCGCCCGGCACCCGCCCCCGCCGGCAATCCCGACGCCGAGATGACCCAGGTGGTCCGCCCGTCATGAACAAGCCCCTGCGCCGGATCGCGGTCTTCTGCGGCCTCCTGATCCTCTCCCTGCTGCTGCGCGACAACTGGCTCCAGTACGTCAAGGCCGACACCCTGCGGACGGACCCGAAGAACCGCCGCGTCACGATCGCCCGCTACTCCACCCCGCGCGGCGACATCATCGTCGACGGCAGCCCCATCACCGGATCCACCGCGTCCGGCTCGTCCGGCCTCAACGACCTCAAGTACAAGCGCACCTACAAGAACGGCCCCATGTGGGCCCCGGTCACCGGCTACGCCTCCCAGGCCTTCGGCGCCAACCAGCTGGAGTCCCTCGAGGACGGCATCCTCACCGGCAACGACGACCGGCTCTTCTTCCGCAACACCCTCGACATGGTCACGGGCAAGCAGAAGCAGGGCGGCAACGTCGTCACCACGCTGAACGCCGCCGCGCAGAAGGCCGCGTACAACGGCCTGAAGAGCCAGGGCGGCAAGGGCGCGGTCGTCGCCCTGGAGCCCTCCACCGGCAAGATCCTGGCCCTCGCCTCCTACCCGTCGTACGACCCCTCGGTGTTCGCCGGGAACTCGAACAACGACGCCGCGGCGTGGAAGAAGCTGCAGAAGAAGTACGACCCGAACGACCCGATGCTGAACCGGGCGCTGCGCGAGACCTACCCGCCGGGCTCCACCTTCAAGGTCGTCACCGCCGCGGCCGCGCTCCAGAACGGGCTGTACACCTCCGCGGACCAGGCCACCAACTCGCCGCTGCCCTACGTCATGCCGGGTACCACCACCGAGCTGAAGAACGAGGGCAACATCCCCTGCAAGAACGCGACCATGCGAGTCGCGCTGCGCGTCTCCTGCAACACCGTCTTCGGCAAGATCGGCGCCGACCTCGGCAACGACAAGATGCTGGCCGAGGCGAAGAAGTTCGGCTTCGACCAGGAGCAGTTCACGCCGGTCCGCTCCAGCGCCTCGGTCTTCTCCGACAAGATGAACCAGTCGCAGACCGCGCTGTCCTCGATCGGCCAGTTCAACACCGCGGCCACCCCGCTGCAGATGGCCATGGTCGCCTCCGCGGTCGCCAACGACGGCAAGCTGATGAAGCCGTACATGATCGACAAGCTGCAGTCCTCGGGTGTGGACACGATCTCCCAGACCGACCCGCAGGAACTGAGCCAGCCGCTCTCCTCCGCCAACGCCCAGATCCTCCAGTCGATGATGGAGACGGTCGTCAAGGACGGCACCGGCAAGAACGCGCAGATCAGCAACGCCACTGTGGGCGGCAAGACCGGCACCGCCCAGCACGGCGTGGAGAACAGCGAGAACCCCTACGCCTGGTTCATCTCCTACGCCAAGCTCCCCGACGGCAGCAAGCCGGTCGCGGTCGCCGTGGTCATCGAGGACGACCAGGCCAACCGTGACGACATCTCCGGCGGCGGCCTCGCGGCCCCGATCGCGAAGAGCGTGATGGAGGCGGTCATCAACTCCAAGAAGTGAGCCCGATCACGTTCGCTTCACATCGGTGCACGTTGCGATACCGGTCCTGTATCGGGTTACGGGCTTGGCCAGGTCACACAAACACAGCCGGGTACGGTAGGCCCGGACGGCAGCCTCCGGCCACACACCCGTGGCGGCCGGGACCGACGGAGAGGGCTGGTAGGTAGCTATGGAAGAGCCGCGTCGCCTCGGCGGCCGGTACGAGCTGGGCCACGTGCTCGGCCGTGGTGGCATGGCGGAGGTCTACCTCGCGCATGACACCCGGCTCGGTCGCGCGGTGGCGGTGAAGACGCTGCGCGTGGACCTCGCGCGCGACCCGTCCTTCCAGGCCCGGTTCCGCCGGGAGGCCCAGTCTGCCGCCTCGCTCAACCATCCCGCGATCGTCGCGGTCTACGACACGGGCGAGGACTACATCGACGGGGTCTCGATCCCGTACATCGTCATGGAGTACGTGGAGGGCTCGACGCTGCGCGAGCTGCTGCACTCCGGACGCAAGCTGCTGCCCGAGCGCGCGATGGAGATGACCATCGGCATCCTCCAGGGCCTGGAGTACGCGCACCGCAGCGGCATCGTCCACCGTGACATCAAGCCCGCCAACGTCATGCTGACCCGCAACGGCCAGGTCAAGGTGATGGACTTCGGCATCGCCCGCGCCATGGGCGACGCCGGCATGACCATGACCCAGACGGCGGCGGTCATCGGCACCGCCCAGTACCTCTCCCCCGAGCAGGCCAAGGGCGAGCAGGTGGACGCCCGGTCGGACCTCTATTCGACGGGTTGCCTCCTCTACGAGCTGCTGACGGTACGACCGCCCTTTGTGGGCGACTCCCCGGTGGCCGTGGCCTACCAGCACGTCCGTGAGGAACCGCAGCCCCCGTCGGTCTTCGACCCGGAGATCACGCCCGAGATGGACGCGATCGTCCTGCGGGCCCTGGTCAAGGACCCGAACTACCGCTACCAGTCGGCGGACGAGATGCGCGCCGACATCGAGGCGTGCCTGGACGGCCAGCCGGTCGCGGCCACGGCCGCCATGGGCTCCGTCGGCTACGGCGGCTACCCGGACGACCAGGCCACCACCGCACTGCGGGCGGACGCGGGCGCGACCAGCATGCTCCCGCCCATGAACCCGGACGACGGCGGCTTCGGCTACGACGACCGCCCGGACCGCCGCCGCCAGCAGAAGAAGAACAACACCTCCACGATCCTGCTCGTGGTCGCCGGCATCCTGGTGCTGGTCGGCGCGATCCTGATCGGCAAGTGGGTGTTCAGCGGCGGCGCCGGCAACGACACGGTCTCCGCGCCGACCTTCATCGGGCAGACCGAGAGCGCTGCCAAGAAGATGGCCGACAACGCCGGTCTCGTGGTGGCGACCACCAACAAGACCTGCGCGGACCAGCCCAAGGGCAGCGTCTGCGACCAGGACCCGAAGGCGGGCACCGACGTCAAGAAGGGCTCGACGGTCAACCTGGTCATCTCGACGGGCGCGCCGAAGGTGGTCGTACCGAGCGTCGTCGGCCAGAACATCGACGACGCCACGAACACACTTGAGGGCGACAAGTACAAGTTCGTCGTCAAGACGAAGCAGCGGACCTCCGGCGAGGACCCCGGCACCGTCCTGGAGCAGGATCCCGCCCTCGGCGCGGAGGTCCAGAAGGGCTCCACGATCACCCTCACCGTCGCCAAGGCCGAGGAGAAGTCCACGGTCCCCGACGTCAGCGGCAAGAGCTGCGACGACGCCAAGGCGCAGATGCAGGCCAACAACCTGACCGGCAACTGCTCCGAGGTGGAGACCAACGACCCCAACCTGGTCGGCAAGGTCGTCTCGACCGACCCGCAGGCCGGTCAGAAGGTCGACAAGAACTCCACGGTGAACATCCAGATCGGCAAGGCCAAGCAGCAGACGCCCGTGCCGACCGTGGTCGGCCAGACCGTGAAGCAGGCCAAGCAGACCCTCCAGGCAGCCGGCTTCACCAACATCCAGTTCAACGGCGACTCCAGCGACAACGCCTTCGTCACCAACCAGGACCCGGCCGCCAACACCGGCGAGGACGACCCCGGCAGCACGCAGATCACCCTCACCACGGTGAGCTTCGGCAACGGCAACAACAACGGGGGCAACAACGGCGGCTTCATCGGCGGCAACAACGGCTGATCCTGCACCGAACAAGAAATGTCCCGGCGTCCTCCTGGAGGACGCCGGGACATTTGTTCATAGGCAGACGAAGCCGATCACGTCCAGTGAGGGTCCGCTCAGTAGTTTCTCCATCGATCGTGCCTTCGGACATCACACCTCGTTGATCAGATCGGGTGGGGACTCGCAGCTCTGCCCTGGCCGTACGGCCACGCCACGAACGAAAGGGCAGAACGTGATCGACGAATCGGCGCTGCTGGAATCGATGAGCCTGCGCGACAGCGTGCTGGACCGCACGGACGTGCTCGACAGGGTGAAGGCCCTGTCGCTGCTGCCGGACGGGATGCATGTGACGACGGCGATGGTCGCGGCGTACTTCGAGGTGGGGCTCACCGCCATCTCATCTCTGGTCCATGATCATCGGGAAGAACTCGAAGCCAGCGGCTACCGCGTGTTGACAGGTTCAGAACTGACTTCCTTCAAGGAACTCAGTGGGATCCAGTCACGCACAAGGTCACTCGCCCTCCTCTCTCGTCGCGCCGTCCTCAACGTCGCCATGCTCCTCCGCGACAGCGAAGTCGCACGTCAGGTGCGCGTGTATCTCCTGGACATGGAGTACCTGGCCCGCACACAGCCTGTGGAAAACCGCGCCCCGGGGGACCTCGGGGACCTCGACGACCGCATCGACCAACGCATCACCCACATCCTCAGCAAGACCGTCGTCCCGATGTTCAACGCCCTGATCGAAACATCAGGGGAACACCGCGCGGAGTTGATCGCCCTACGGACCGGCGTCCAGCGCATCGAGCGGCGGCTCCACCAGCACCACACCCGGCTGAAGCGGCTCGAAGGGATCAGGGACGACCGCCCCACCATCGGAGTCATGGCAGCCATGGACGCCATGAACGGCCGCACGTTCGAGCGTCACGTCGCCAAACTGCTGATCCGCGACGGGTGCACCAACGTCGTCGTACAGGGCGGCCCCGGTGACCGGGGCGTCGACATCATCGGAATCACGGCCGACGGCCGGCGCCTCGTCGTCCAGTGCAAGAGGTTCGCGCCCTACCTCAACATCACCAGCCCCGAGATCCAGAGGTTCATCGGGGCCGCCAAGGTTCTGTACAGCGCGGACGTGGCTCTCTACGTGGCCACGTGCCCCTTCACTCCGGAGGCCCTGAGTATCGCCGCCGAAGGCGGTATCACCGCCGTGCACCGCGGGGTGCTGGAGGAGTGGAGCGCCGGTGAGCCGCTCAGGATCCTGGAGTAGGTACGGCCTGACGTGAAAGGGCCCGAAGTCGCAAGAGATGGTTGCGGCTTCGGGCCTTCGTCATGCTAGGCGACCGGGCTCCCGCAAGGAGCTCAGTCAGCGCAGTTCCTTCGGCGGAGTCCGCTTGCTGTCGACCTTCTGCACCCGTACCAGCTCGCCCCAGACGACGTACCGGTAGCGGCTCGTGTAGACCGGGGTGCAGGTGGTCAGGGTGATGTAGTGGCCGGGCTTCTTCTTCCCCGACTCCGTCGGGATCTGGGAGAGGACCTTGACGTTGTACTTCGAGGTCTCCGGGAGGATGTCGTAGACCTTGTAGACGTACCAGTCGTCGCGGGTCTCGAAGACGATCGGGTCGCCGACCTTCACCTTGTCGATGTTGTGGAACTTCGCGCCGTGGCCGTCCCGGTGGGCGGCGAGGGTGAAGTTGCCGGTCTTGCCGGTCATGGGGAGCACGGCCTTGGCGGGGTCCGTGTAGTAGCCGGCCACCCCGTCGTCGAGCACGTCCGTCGAGGTGCCCTCCTCGACCAGCACCTCGCCGTTCTTCATGGACGGCACGTGCAGGAACCCGATGCCGTCCTTCGTGTCGAGCGCGCCGGGACCGGTGTCGTGCTGGGCCCAGGTGTCACGGACCTTGTCGCCCTCGCGGTCCGCCTTGCGGTCCGCTATCACGTTCGTCCACCAGAGCGAGTAGACGACGAACAGGCCGAGCACCAGGCCCGCCGTGATGAGGAGTTCACCGAGGACGCTGACCGCCGTCGCGATCGGGCCGGTCGGCCGGCGGCGCGGCGCGGGCCCCGCCGCCGGCGCGTCGGTCTGCTCTTCGGTGTCGTCGGCGGTCGCTGCCACAGTTCCTCTGCCCTTACTCGACGAGCGCGTCTGGCTTGCCCTTGCTGCGTGGGCGTTCCTCGACCATCTTGCCCCAGACGATCAGCCGGTACTTGCTGGTGAACTCCGGCGTACAGGTGGTCAGGGTGATGTACCGGCCCGCCTTGGTGAACCCGGAACCCTTCGGGATCGGGTCCAGCACGCTCACGTTGCTCGGCGACGTCACCGGCAGCATCGACGTCACCTTGTACACGAAGTACTCGTCCTGCGTCTCGACCACCACCGCGTCCCCGGGAACCAGCTTGTTGATGTACCGGAACGGCTCACCGTGGGTGTTGCGGTGCGCGGCCAGACCGAAGTTGCCGGTCTTGTCCTGGGGCATCGCGGTCTTCAGCGCACCCTCGCCGTAGTGCCCGACCATGCCCTTGTCGAGGACGTTCTTGTTGCTGACGCCCTCGGCGATCGGCGCCACCACGTCCAGCTTCGGGATGTGCAGGATGGCGAAGCCCTGGCCGGGCTCGAAGACCCCGGGGGCCCGCTTGCCGCTCGCCCAGTCCTGCTGCAGGGAGTTGGTCTCACTGCCGGCCTGGGCGTGCGCGCGCACGTTCGTCCACCACAGCTGGTAGGTGACGAACAGCAGCATCAGCACACCGGTGGTGATGAACACCTCGCCTATCGCCCGGCTCGCCAGGACGGCGGGGCTGGGCCTGCGCAGCCGCTCCCGGCGACGGGCCTCCACCCGGGACAGCGGACGGCCCGACGCCTCCTGCTCCTGCACCGGTGTCTCCGCCGCGCCGCCCCGACGGCCACCGCGGCGCTTGGCGGCCTTTCTGCGGGCCGCTCGGCCGCCTCCTGGCACTCCGGTGACGGAAGGGGCCGCTGTGCCCGCAGAAGCCGACATGGGCAGCGGATCGGGGATCCGCAGGGCGACCGTCTCCTCGTCGATCGGCGGCAGGTACGCCGTCGGCTCCCCGCCGGCCGGCACCGGCGGGAGGTACGCCGTCTCCCCGAGCGCGCCGGATCCCCCGTACGACTGATCCCCGTACGAGGTATCGGTCTTGCGCTCGGGGCGCAGCGCGGTCACGCCGTGGCCCTGCCCACCACCGGGGCGAGCCCCGCCGACCTCGCCACGGCCCCCTGGTCACCGCACTCCACCAGCCAGTTGGCCAGCATCCGGTGACCGTGCTCGGTCAGCACCGACTCGGGGTGGAACTGCACGCCCTCGACCGGGAGTTCCCGGTGCCGGAGCCCCATGATGATCCCGTCGTGGGTGCGGGCGGTCACCACCAGCTCGGCCGGTACGGTCGCCGGCTCGGCGGCGAGGGAGTGGTAGCGGGTGGCGGTGAACGGCGACGGGAGCCCGGCGAAGACGCCCAGGCCCTCGTGCTCGACGAGCGAGGTCTTGCCGTGCAGCAGCTCGGGCGCCCGGTCCACCACACCGCCGTACGCCACCTGCATGGACTGCATGCCCAGGCAGACCCCGAAGACCGGGACGCCGGTCGCGGCGCAGTGCCGGACCATGTCCACACAGACGCCCGCCTCCTCGGGGGTGCCGGGTCCCGGCGACAGCAGGACGCCGTCGAAGCCGTCCTGGGCGTGCGCGGTCGACACCTCGTCGTTGCGCAGCACCTCGCACTCGGCGCCCAGCTGGTACAGGTACTGGACCAGGTTGAAGACGAAGCTGTCGTAGTTGTCGACGACGAGAATCCGCGCGCTCACTGGTTGTCCACCGTCACATCGTTGAAGGGCAGCAGCGGTTCGGCCCAGGGGAAGACGTACTGGAAGAGGATGTAGACCACGGCGAGGACCAGCACGACCGAGATCAGCGCCCTGACCCACACGTTCCCCGGCAGATGCCGCCAGATCCAGCCGTACATGCCGTCCCTTCCGTTCCACCACGGCACCAGAATCCCGCCGTACTGCACCAGACTAACGGCGCAACGCCGCGGGTCTGCCTGCCTCCACAGGCTGTGTGGAGTCCAGATGCGCCCAGACGATCAGCCGATGGCTGTGACCCCACTCCGGATCGCACGTGGTCAGCGTGAGATAGCGCCCCGGACCCGTGTACCCCGACTTACGTGGCACAGGGTCGATCACTTCAACGTCCGTCGGAACTGTTTTGTAAGGGCCTTTGTCGATCCGATACGTGAACCAGGTCGTCCCGTCCGTCAGCACGATCGCGTCGCCCTCGCGGAGCTCCGGGAAGTCGAGGAACGGGTCACCGTACGTGCGCCGGTGGCCGGCCACCGCGAAATTGCCCACCTGGCCGAGCCCGGCGGTCCCCGCGTAGTGGGCGAGGCCCTTCCGCAACACGTCGGTGCCGGTGCCCTCCAGGACCGGCTTGTTCCACGTGAAACCGAACCGCGGTATGTACATGATCGCGAACGGCCTGCCGTAGTGGTACGCGGCGGGCCGGGCGGGAGCGCTCGTGGCCGCCTTCGCCGTGGAACGCACGGTGGCGCCCGCCGACCACTGCTTCTGCAAGCGGTCGATCTGGTCGTGCATGACACTGTCCGCCCGCACACCGGTCCAGAACAGCACGTACACGACGAAGAGCACGATCAGCGTGCCGACGGTGACGCAGAGCTCGCTGACGGTCCTGACGATCACTCGCACCGGCGGCTCCCGAAAGTGACGGGCTGCTTACCCCACGGGCTTGGCGTAGTGCAGGTCCACTGTGCCCGAGTAGCCGGGAAGAGTCACCGTCCCGTCCTCGGTGACTTTCCAGCCGAGGCCGTACACGTTGACGTACACCATGTAGTTCTGGATCGCCTCGGAGTCCGCGAGCGCCTTCTGCATCCTCGCCGGGTCCCCGACCGCCTGGATCTTGTACGGGGGTGAGTAGACGCGGCCCTGGAGGATCAGGGTGTTGCCGACGCAGCGCACCGCGCTGGTGGAGATCAGCCGCTGGTCCATGACCTTGATGCCCCGGGCGCCGCTCTGCCAGAGCGCGTTCACCACCGCCTGCAGATCCTGCTGGTGGATGACCAGGTAGTCGGGCTGCGGCTCGGGGTAGCCGGGCAGCTTGGCGGTGGCGTTCGGCGGGGCGTCGTTGAGCGTGACGGTGATCGCCCTGCCGGTGAGCTTCTGGGTGCCCGCGTCCTTCTCCAGGCCGGTGAGCTTCTCGTCCTGGGCCTTGGTGGAGCCGTCGTCGCGCTCGGCGAGCTTCTCGTTGCCGTCGCGGGTGCTCGCGTTGGACTCGTCGAGCTCCTTGTTCTTGCGGCTGCGCTCCTGGATCAGGTCGGACAGCTTCAGCAGGTTGTCGTCCGAGCGGATGTCGGTGCCCTTGGCCGTGTTGAAGCTGGTGAAGAAGAGGAGACCGGCCAGGGCGAAGACGCCCACGGTGAGAATCCGCACCGGCCGGAAGCCGCGCGTGCGGACCGGGCCGGAAGACGTTGATCCGGTCGCGCTGGAGTCGGCAGAATTGCTCAACGTACCCTTATCTCCTTCGGCGCCGTAGAAGCACTACGCTAACGGACGCCCGGGGGAGCGCTCAGTGCGCCCTTACTGTCCCCTTGTACGCTGCCCCGAGCCCGACCCAGTTACCTGCGCGGCCACGCAGCGCATCGACAGGAGAGACCCTCGTGCCGAAGTCACGTATCCGCAAGAAGGCCGACTACACGCCGCCCCCGGCGAAGCAGGCGACCGCCATCAAGCTGAACAGCCGTGCCTGGGTCGCACCGGTGATGCTGGCCATGTTCCTCATCGGGCTGGCCTGGATCGTCGTGTTCTACGTGACCGACGGCTCGCTGCCGATCGACAGCCTCGACAACTGGAACATCGTCGTGGGCTTCGGGTTCATCGCGGCCGGCTTCGGCGTCTCCACGCAGTGGAAGTGACCTCGGCCGACAGCTCTGCCCAGGGCTGTTCGCTGAGTTATCCACAGCTTGGAGCACTGTCCACACCCCACCTGGGGAAAAGAACGACGATCTGTGGATAACCCATCGAGCGTTGACGCCGGTACGACTACCACAACACTGACGACCTGACCGCGCGCCCCCTGCCTGACCTGCAAGAACGCAGGTGAGTTGCCGGGGGCACAGGTGTGCGCGCACGTTGTGCACAAGATCGGCGACCGTCTGTGGACAACGGTTCGGTATCGGTACGGAGAGCCGTCGTGCACGGGCTCAGGTGAGCTGCGGTCCTCGGGCTCAGGTGAGCTGCGCGGTCCTGACCAGCGTGAGCACCACGACCACCACCAGCACCAGGGCGCAGGTGCCGTACTGGATCAGGTTCCGCCGCTCACGCGGGGCGTGCACCATGGCGTACCCGGTGACGACACCGGCGACCAGGCCGCCGATGTGGGCCTGCCAGGCGATGCCGCCGCTGAACGTGAAGATGAGGTTGATCACCAGCAGGGCGATGATCGGCCGCATGTCGTAGTTGAGCCGGCGGATCAGCACCGCGGTCGCGCCGAAGAGGCCGAAGATGGCGCCGGAGGCACCGAGCGAGGGCTGGTTCTGGGCGGCGAGCAGATAGGTGAGGGCGCTGCCGGCCAGGCCGGAGACGAAGTAGAGCGTGAGGTAGCGGGCGCGGCCGAGGGCCGCTTCCAGGGGGCCGCCGATCCACCACAGGCTGAGCATGTTGAACACGATGTGCATGTAGTTCGAGCTGTCATGCAGGAACATCGCGGTCAGCATCCGGTAGTACTGGCCCTGTGCGACGCCCTCGACGGCGCCGTACTGCGGGAACCAGGCCTGGCCGATCAGGTCGAAGCGGTTGGTGAAGCTGTCCCCGACGGAGACCTGGACCAGGAAGACCGCGATGTTGACGCCGATGAGGATCTTCGTGAGCAGCCTGGGGTCGGCGGTGACCGTACCGCCGGCGAGGGTGCGCGGCCGGGAGGCGGCCGGGGGCGGCCCGCTCTGGCCTGTCGCGGTGCCCCGGACGCACTCGGGGCACTGGAAGCCCACGGAGGCGCTGACCATGCACTCGGGGCAGATGGGGCGCTCGCAGCGGGTGCAGTGCACGCCGGTCTCCCGGTCCGGGTGCCGGTAGCACTTGGGCAGGCTGTGAGCGTCGTGCGTGCTGCCTGCCGCCTGGTCCTCCATGGGGTCCCCTCGTTCGTCGTGAACACCATTGTGCCCCGCACATCTCTACGGACGGGCGGGGCGTTCGGTTCCCTTCGGGAGGTCGTCCGGGCCGCTCAGCTCGCGCGCTTCTCGACGACGACGGTCTCCAGGACCACCTCGTGCACCGGCCGCTTGTTGGGTCCGCTGACCGGGACCGCGGCGATGGCGTCCACGACCTTCTGACCGGCGGCGTCGGAGACCTCGCCGAAGATGGTGTGCTTGCGGTTGAGGTGGGGGGCGGGGTTGACCGTGATGAAGAACTGGGAGCCGTTGGTGCGGGGACCGGCGTTGGCCATGGCCAGCAGATAGGGGCGGTCGAAGCGCAGCTCGACGTGGAACTCGTCCTCGAACTTGTACCCCGGTCCGCCGAGGCCGTTGCCGAGCGGGTCGCCGCCCTGGATCATGAAGCCGCTCATCACCCGGTGGAAGAGCGTGCCGTCGTACAGCCGGTTCGTGGAGACCTCGCCGGTTCCGGGGTGGGTCCACTCACGCTCACCCTGCGCCAGCTCGACGAAGTTCCTGACCGTCTTCGGCGCGTGGTTCGGGAAGAGCCGGACCTCGATGTCGCCGAGGCTGGTCTTCAGGGTGGCGTACAACTGCTCGGCCACGATCCGCCTTCCGTTGTGCTCACGTGTGCGCGGGGTTCAGCCCCTGTGGGATGTGACGCGACGATCCTCGCACGCCACGGCGGCCGCGCGACCCGTCCGCCGTCCCTGGGCGGACATCCTCACCCATCGCTTGCGGAAATCCGGTCCTGTCCCCACACACGGGGGCGCGGGGAGCCGATCCGTGGCATTGTCGTCGGCGGGCCCCTCGTAGCTCTGGTTGCACCCGTATGCCCGTCCTCGCGCGCCGCTCGGCCCGTCGGCAGGCATGATCCCTAAAAGGGTGGAAAGTCGAATTCCGTACGCCACCGAGGAGGAGGAAACCCGTGACCCGCAAAGAAAGCGTGCGCGCCGCGACCAGCTCGGCGAAGGACAGCGTGCGGCACGCCGCGGAAGTGGTGGCGCCCTACGCCGACACGGCCAAGGAGCGTGCCGCCCACTACGCACAGGAGGCACGCGTACGGCTCGCGCCCGTGGTGTCGCAGGCCGCGGAGCAGGCCCGCGTCCAGTACGACGCCCATCTCGTGCCGCGCCTGGAGCAGGCCCGCACCCATGTGCCGCCGATGGTGGACCAGGCCGCGCACGACGCCGCCGACCTGACGCGCAAGGCCGCCCGGCAGGCCGCCGAGTACTCACGTCCGAAGATCGAGCAGGCCGTGGCGGCTGCCGGACCGGTCCGCGAGGAGGCCACCGCACGGGGCGCCGCCGCGCTGGCCGCGCTGCGCGGCAACGTCTCGGCCGAGCAGATCGAGAAGCTGGCGCGCCGCAACGAACGGCGTTCGGCGTGCGGCCGGGCGTTCAAGGCGTTCGTGGTGGTCGGGGCGGTGGCCGGGGCCGCCTTCGCCGCCTGGAAGTGGTGGGACAAGCAGGCCAACCCCGACTGGCTGGTCGAGCCGCCCGCCGCGACGGAGGCCCCGGAGACGGGTCGTCTCGGCTCGGTGGACGGCAGTTCTCCCCTGGACCCCGAGGTGCAGGCCAAGGAGGCGGAGGAGGACGCGTCCCGGGACGACTGACCACCGCACACGAAGAACCCCTCTGACCTGCTTTCGTGCAGGTCAGAGGGGTTTTTGTGGAGCCTAGGGGAGTCGAACCCCTGACATCCGCCATGCAAAGACGGCGCTCTACCAACTGAGCTAAGGCCCCGTACGGGAAGCGACCGGCCGAGCGAAGGGTCCGCCGGTCGGTGCCGGGGACCAGAGTACCGGGTCTCCCCCCGTACCTCGCAAAAAGATTGGGGGTCCCCGCGGATGACCACTCTCCGTAAGATGCTCGGCGGGGTTCGCTGTAGCGAACCGCGGTTTTTTTGGGGAAGCGATGGGGAGACGCAATGGACGCCGCACAGCAGGAAGCCACCGCCAGAGCGCGGGAGCTGCAGCGGAACTGGTACGGGGAGCCGTTGGGGGCGCTCTTCCGTAAGCTCATCGACGACCTGGGGCTCAACCAGGCTCGTCTGGCGGCGGTCCTCGGACTGTCCGCGCCCATGCTGTCGCAGCTGATGAGCGGCCAGCGGGCGAAGATCGGAAACCCGGCTGTGGTCCAGCGGGTGCAGTTGCTCCAGGACCTGGCGGCCCAGGTCGCCGACGGCAGTGTGAGCGCGGCCGAGGCGACCGAGCGCATGGACGAGATCAAGAAGTCCCAGGGGGGCTCGGTGCTCAGCAACACCACGCAGACGACGAGCGGTTCGGGAGCTCCGACGGTCAAGCGGGTGGTCCGCGAGATCCAGTCGCTGCTGCGCTCGGTGGCCGCCGCCGGCGACATCATCGACGCGGCGGACACCCTCGCGCCGACCCACCCGGAGCTCGCGGAGTTCCTGCGGGTGTACGGGGCCGGCCGCACCTCGGACGCGGTCACGCACTACCAGTCGCACCAGAACTGAGTCACGGCCCGGTGCACCGGAGGGGGTCCGGTGCACCGGGCGGGGCGCGGTCCTGGCCGCGGGGGTCACGCGAGAGGGGTCGTATCGCTCATCCGGGGGAAGCAAGGGGGGTACAGGCCAGGAGGGTGTGGCAGGGGGGACTCGAGGGGGAGGCTGCGGGCAGTCATGGGTGAGGTCTTCGCGGGCCGGTACGAACTGGCCGACCCGATCGGTCATGGCGGAGTGGGTGCCGTCTGGCGTGCCTGGGACCACCGGCGCAAGCGCTATGTGGCGGCCAAGGTGCTCCAGCAGCGCGACGCCCACGCGCTCCTGCGGTTCGTGCGGGAGCAGGCGCTGCGCATCGACCACCCCCATGTGCTGGCTCCCGCCAGTTGGGCCGCCGACGACGACAAGGTCCTGTTCACGATGGACCTGGTCGCCGGCGGCTCACTGGTCCACCTCGTCGGGGACTACGGCCCGTTGCCGCCGGCTCTCGTCTGCACCCTCCTCGACCAGCTGCTCTCCGGTCTCGCCGCGGTGCACGCGGAGGACGTGGTCCACCGGGACATCAAGCCCGCCAACATCCTGCTGGAAGCCACCGGCACGGCCCGCCCGCGCCTCAGGCTGTCCGACTTCGGCATCGCCATGCGGCTCGGCGAGGCCCGGCTGACCGAGACCAACCTCGTGGTCGGCACACCGGGTTACATCGCTCCCGAGCAACTCATGGGTGCCGAGCCCGACTTCACGGCCGACCTGTTCGCCGTGGGGCTCGTCGCCCTGTACCTCCTCGAAGGCGCCAAGCCGGACGCCAAGGCGCTCGTCCAGTACTTCGCGGAACACGGCACCCCGGGCGCCCCCAAGGGCATCCCCGACCCGCTCTGGCAGGTCGTCGCCAACCTCCTCCAGCCTGATCCGCGCGCCCGTTTCCACACGGCCACCGGTGCGCGCCGGGCGCTCGCCGAGGCGAGGGAGCTCCTCCCGGAGACGGACGCGGACGACGAGTTGATCGAGATCTTCGACCAACTGGGGCCCCTGCCCGAGGGATTCGGACCGGCAGGACCACTTCGACCGGCTTCGGGGCTGGACACGGCGAAGGGGGACGCGATCCCGGGCCCGGCCACCGGGACAGGGGTGGCAGCGGGGACCGGGACGGGGACTGCGTACAGGGCTGGTGGGGGCACGCCCTCGGGCCGGTCCGCTTCTGCGGGGACGTCGCGACCTCAGGCGGGCCCTCCTCCTGTCACCGGCACCGGCACCGGCCACACCCCGGTCTCCATGTCCGACACCGGCAGCTTCCGGCTGCCGCCACCGCAGATCCCGACGCCCGACACGCCCGCCCCACTACCCCAACCGGGGCCTGCTCCACAGCCCCTGTCACAGCCGCTGCCCCCGCCGCGCCCCGCTCCGGAGCAGGTCGCCGCCACCCTCTGGCCCCCCGCTCAGCCCCTCCCGCCCGCCCTGCCGGACACCGACACCGACACCACCACCGCCACCTACACCGCGCGCGACCCGCAGAGCCCGAAGCGCCCGGGGAGTCCGGGAAGTCCGGGGAGTCCGCCGACGTCCGCCCGCACGCACGGCCGGCGCCGGCGGCGGGTACGCCGGGCCGGCCCTCCCGCCAAGGCGGCGGTGCCGATCCTGCTCCTCGCGCTGGCCTGTTACGCCGTGGGTTTCTGGGCGTTGACCCGGATCTGAGCGCGCCGGGCGGTCAGCGTCCACACGCCCAGGACGAGCAGCAGCGCCGTGCCGGTGCCGATCCCGGCGACCGCGAGCGCCCGCATGGTGGGATCGCCGGAGGCGCCCCCGGTCACGAGGCCCCCGGTATCCGCCGCCGCCGCGTCGAAGACACCCTTCGGCACGGACGAACCGGCGTACACGGGGCCGGAGTTCGGGGCGCCGTCGACGCGGATCCGGAGCGTCACCCCGTACGGCCCGGGCCCGAAGACGGCCGAGGTCTGCCCGGTGAGGTGGACCACGAGGTAGTAGGCGCCGGCGAAGCGGACGGCGTTCTGCTCGCCGGAGACGGCGTACCGGTTGGTGTAGGCCACGGGCGGGAGCGGGGCGAGGGAGGACGACTTCTGGGTGCCGTCGTAGCCGAGGGAGAGGTCGTCGACGTAGCCGCGGACGGGGTTGTAGAGGGAGAGGTTGAGCGCGGCGCTGACGTAGCCGTGGGCGTCGCCGCCGCTGCTGTCCAGGTCGACGGTGGCGTGGAGTTGCCGGCCCCAGTCGACCGGGACGGCGTAGTAGAGGGTCTGGCCGGGGGCGATGTCGGTGTGCCAGACGCCCTGGCCGAGAGTCCGGGCCGTGCTGAAGCCCGCGCCCCCCGGGCGCCGACGGGGGTCGCCGGTGAGCGGTGCGGGTGACGCGGAGTCCCAGGTCCCGGGGGCGGTGGTGGCGCCCGCGTGGGCCAGGGGCGGTTCGGTGACGGGCGCGATCTCCAGGTCCCAGCTGCCGGGGGTCGTGGTCTTCGAGCCGGTCACGAGCCGTTCGACGACCAGGTAGTACGTCCCGGCCCCCTGGCACAGGGCGCGGTTCGCGTCCCGCCGCCCGAGCGCGGTGATCGGCTGGGGGCTCAGTCCGGCGCCGAAGCGGGCGCCGTCGTAGTCGCAGGAGACCCCGTCGGCGTTCTCGACCGAGACCCCTATGCCGTCGCTCGCGGAGACGGTGGCGTCGGCGGGCGGGACGGCGGTGACGGGGACGTAGGCCGTGGTGCCGGCGGCGAGCTCCAGACGGTAGTAGCGCGCGCTCTTCTCCGGGAGGGTGCTGCGGTAGGTGGTGCCGGGCCGCAGCAGGACGGCGTCCGCGGTGCCCGTCGTCCCGGCGACCGTACGGGCGTTCGCGGCGAAGGCGTATCCGCTGCCGCCGTCCGCCACCGCCCAGGCCGCCGGGAGCAGTCCCGTCAGGAGTGCCGTCAGCGATACCGACAGTGCGAGCACACCTGCCACCCCGCTGGTCCGCCCCGCCGTACGCCACCGCCCCGCCGTACGCCACCACCCCGTCACGCGCGCCCCCAGCCGTCGCTCGCCAGCCGCCGAAGTTCCGGACGGGCCCCATACTGCCCCGCGCGTCCCCGCGCCACCCGGAGATCCGTACGACCGTCCGAAACACCCACCGCGCCCACGCGGCCCGGGCAACGCAAAACCCCGACCGCTACGGCGGCCGGGGTCTCGGTGTCGTCTGTTGTCGGGAGTACTCACGAACCCGTGGGCACGGAGTCAGTCGCCTCCGTCCACAGATCCTGCTCGGCGCGATCCGCCTGGATCTGGCGGTACACGAGGAGCCCGCCGATGGCGGCCAGTGCGACCAGGAGAAGCTTCTTCACCGCGCGACCTCGTCTCTTCCTTGACGTAGGGGACCTCTGGCGCCCGACTATACACACCGACCGATACCGATCGGTGACCTGGCGTCCGGCCCCAACTCGGGCCCGCGGCACGGTGTTGCCCGGCACGGACGCCGTTCCGATCGGAGGGTGATCACCCCCTTACAGCCGGTTACTTTGCACCCTCTCGCGCGGTTTAAGAGGTTTTCTGACCTCCCTACGTCCATCCGGGTGGTGTTCATCAGAACATCGACGCGCCACGGGTCGAGGTCCCCCACTTCGCAACCCCCATACACATCATGAGGAAAGTACGCAAATCGCCCAACCCGAAAGTGAGGGGCCATGGCCCGGAACGCCAAGGTCATGAAGCTGTGGACCGCCATCGTCACCGCCTTCCTCGCGCTGTTCACGGCGCTCGGATTCGTCGCCGCCACCACCGCCGCCGCGGTACCGGGGACCGAGGCCCCGCGCAACAGCAGCGGTGACGACCACGACAAGGGAACCGACCGGGTGATGATCCCGGCACAGACCCACTGGCTCTGGTCCCACGCCAGGTCCCTGCCCCCCACGATGAAGCAGCGCATCCGGGCCGAGGCCCACGGAAAGTCCCCCAGCTGCCGGCACCGCCCCCTGGACACCACCGAGTCGGAGACCACGGGAGACCATCCCGCCGCCCCGCTCGACTGCTGAGCCGCACGGACAGTCCAGACGCAACGGCGCAAGGGCGACTTGCGTACGTACCAGCGCCTACTGCGACTCAGCCCCGTGGCCGGACACCGGCCACGGGTCTTCGCACATCCCAGCTCAGCACCGCTCGAGTCGGCAAGTCCTGTTGAGGAGTCGTAGGCTGGCTCCGTGCCCAAGGCCTACGAGGCGATCGCCGATGATCTCCGCCGGTCCATCAGGAACGGCGGGCGCGAACCCGGCGCCCGGCTCCCCTCCGAGACGGAGCTGGCTCGGCACTACGGCAGGAGCGTCCCGACGGTCCAGAACGCCCTGCGGCTGCTGAGTGCCGAGGGACTGATCGACAGACGGCACGGCAGCGGCACCTTCGTGCGCCGCCCGCGCACCCGCGCGGTGCGGGACAACGGGCGGTACCAGTGGGAGAAGGACCGGGCCCGGATGCCGGAGGCCACCCGGGCCCAGACCGGCGCGACCGAGCACGACACCGGCCTGGTCGTCGACGACCTGGTCTTCTTCGCCCGCTACCGCGAGCTGACCGCGTCCGGCGAGCTCGCCGACGCGTTCGGGCTGCCGGAGGGCACCGCCCTGCTGGAACGCACCTTCCGCACCCGGCACGCGGCCGAGACCGCTCCCTTCAGCCTCGTGACCTCCTATCTGGTCCGTGACCTGATCGCGGCGAACCCGGCTCTCCTGGACGAGACCAGGGAGCCCTGGCCGGGCGGCACCCAGCACCAGCTGCGCACCGTCGGCATCGAGGTGGACCGCGTCGAGGAGCGCTGCACAGCCCGGCCGCCGACGCCCGAGGAGGCCCGCGCACTGGACCTGCCGGCCGGCACCTCGGTGATCGTGCTGCGCAAGCGGTCGTACGACATCCACGACCGCATCGTGGACGTCACGTCCGTCACGCTCCCCGGCGACCGCACGGAACTGCTCTACACCACACGTCTGGAAAGGTGGTGAGCGCTGCGTGAGCCGGCGCGTCACCGTCGTCACCGCGGTCCACCCGCCGTCGGCCCGTTTCCTGCCGGAGGCGTACGGATCGCTCTGCGAGCAGCGGCTGCCGGACGGCTGGGAGTGGCGGTGGCTGATCCAGCAGGACGGCACCGGGGACGGGGTCCTGCCCTACGTCCCCGACGACGCACGGGTGTCCTTCCGGCAGGGCCGGGCCGGTGGGCCCGGGGTCGCCCGCACCATGGCCCTGGCGCGGGCCGAGGGGCCGTACGTCAAGATCCTGGACGCCGACGACCAGCTGACGCCGGGGGCGCTGGCACGTGACCTGGCGGCCCTGGAGGCCGACCCGGCCGTCGGCTGGGTCACCTCACGCGCCCTCGACCTGCTGCCGGACGGTACGACGGCCGGTTTCCCCGGGGATCCGCAGGAGGGCCCGGTCGAGCGCGGCGCGGTGCTCGACTTCTGGGCGGCGAACGGCTTCCGGGCCCAGGTCCACCCGGCCACCCTCTGCGTCCGCCGCGAACTGCTGCTCGCCCTCGGCGGCTGGATGGCGCTGCCCGCCTCCGAGGACACCGGGCTGCTGCTCGCGCTGAACGCGGTGAGCCGGGGCTGGTTCTCGGCTCGGGCCGGGCTGCTCTACCGCAAGTGGGAGGGCCAGGTCACCGGCCAGTCCGCCCACACCGCCCCGGCCGAGCGGGAGGCCCGCATGGCGGTGGTGGCGGCCCGGGCACGAGCGCTGGGGGAGTTCGGCTGGCGGTACGGCTGACCACTCACAGACTCGCCGCGTCGATCCGGGAGAAGACCAGGTCGCTCTCCTCGGTGACCGGCCCCTCCCAGCGCACCGGCACCACCGGCTCGCCGTACCGGGCGCGGGGGTAGCTGTCGGCCGCGTAGCTGTTGGCCAGCCGGTAGACGTGGTAGCCCGCGTCGGTCATGGTGCGCAGCAGGTCGTCGGCCGAGTCGCCCAGCCGGGCCATGCGCTCGGGGGTGACCTCGACGGTGATCTCGGCGTCCGGGCGCAGCTTCTCCAGCAGCGGGGCGAACCCGCGTACCACCGCTCCCTCGGCACCCTCCACGTCGATCTTGACGACCCGGGCGGTCGCGATCTCCTCCGGCAGCAGCAGTTCGGGCAGCGGCACGGCCTCGATGTCGAAGGTGGACTCGGCCGGTCCGTCCCAGGGGACGATGCTGTTGGCGCCCATGTTGCGGGAGCTGGCGAGCACGAAGGTCAGGGTGCGGTGGGCGTCGGAGACGGCGGCGTTGACCGCGCGGACGTTCCGGCAGCCGTTGAGCGCGCTCTGCTGCCGCAGCCGGCGGTGGAAGTCGGGGGAGGCCTCGACGGCGACCACCCTGCCCTGCGGGCCGACCAGCTGGGAGGCGAGGACGCTGAAGACGCCGATGTTGGCGCCGACGTCGACGAAGCAGTCCCCGGGCGCCAGCCGGCCGCACAGCCAGCGGGTCATGTGCGGCTCCCACACCCCGAAGAGGTAGAGGTAGCGCTGGATGAGGTCCTGGGTGTCGACGGCGAACCGGGCGCCGGTGAGCGTCTCCACGACGCGCCGGCGCGGGTGGTCGCGCAGGTAGGGGTTGAGCGCACGGGCGGCGACGGTCTTGCCCCAGGGGCCCGGGAAGTCGCGGACGTAGCGGCGGCCGAGGGTGGCCAGGAGTTCGGTGAGGTGCGTGCCGGTGCTGCTCATCCGCTAGTCGGTGACCTTCTTGCCGTCGATCCGGATCGCCTGGGACGGGCAGCGCTCGGCGATGTCCCGGAGCAGTTCGTCGTCCCCGGACTCCGCGCGTCCGGGCAGGACGAAACCGTACCCGTCCTCGAAACCGAACACGGTGGGCGCCCGGAAGGCGCACTCGCCGGATCCGTAGCAGACGTCGGCGTCGACGGAGACCTTCATGGAAGGTCCCTGCCCAGCGGAACACCCGCTGAACCGGCTACGTGAACGGCAGCTCCAGCATCCGGATGGCGTTGCCGCGCAGCAGTTTGTACGCCACCTCCGGGGCCAGGCCGCCCACGTGCTCCTGGGCGACGCGTTTGGTCTCCGGCCAGGTCGAGTCGACGTGCGGGTAGTCCGTCTCGAAGGTCGCGTTGTCCACGCCGACGGTCTCGATCGCCTCGATGCCGTGCCGGTCGCGGAAGAAGCAGCAGAAGATCTGCCGGTAGTAGTAGGTCGAAGGCGGCTCCGGGATCAGGTCCTTGACCCCGCCCCAGGCGCGGTGCTCCTCCCAGACGTCGTCGGCACGCTCCAGGGCGTACGGGATCCAGCCCATCTGGCCCTCGCTGTACGCCAGCTTGAGCCGGGGGAACTTCACCAGGACCCCGGAGAAGAGGAAGTCCATCATCGAGGCCATGGCGTTGTTGAAGCTCAGCGAGGCCTGCACGGCGGGCGGCGCGTCCGGGGAGGCGGCCGGCATCTGGGAACTGCTGCCGATGTGCATGTTGACGACCGTCCCGGTCTCCTCGCAGGCCGCGAAGAACGGGTCCCAGTAGCCGGAGTGGATGGACGGCAGGCCCAGGTAGGTGGGGATCTCGCTGAAGGTGACCGCGCGCACCCCCCGCGCGGCGTTGCGCCGGATCTCGGCGACGGCCAGGTCGATGTCCCACAGCGGGATCAGGCACAGCGGGATCAGCCGGCCGCCGCTGTCCCCGCACCACTCCTCCACCATCCAGTCGTTGTAGGCGCGGACACAGGCCAGCGCGACCTCCTTGTCCTCGGCCTCGGCGAAGGTCTGCCCGCAGAAACGGGGGAAGGTCGGGAAGCAGAGCGAGGCCTCGACATGGTTGACGTCCATGTCCTTGAGCCGTTCCTTCGGGTCCCAGCAGCCGGGCCGCATCTGCTCCCGGGTGATGCCGTCGAGCGTCATCTCGTCCCGGGAGAAACCGACGGCCGCGATGATGCGCTTGTACGGGAAGAGCAGGCCCTCGTACTCCCACCAGTCGGTGATCTGGCCCTGGGGGTCGGTGGTGAACCGGTACTTGCCGCCGACGTAGGCGAGCTCCCCGATGCCTGCGGTGAAGGGCTTGGGTCCCTTGTCGCGGTACTTGCCCGGCAGCCACCTCTCGAAGAGGTGCGCGGGCTCGATCACGTGGTCGTCCACGCTGATCACCCTGGGCAGATCCTGGGTGCCGGTCGCGTCGTCTGCCATGCCTACCCCCTGCTGCCTGCGGAGTCTTCCGTAGATCTGACGATCCATCAGATATTTCGTCGGCATTCAGGCTAGGCCCGCGAGCCGGTACCAGCAAGAGCCGCCGGACCCCTTGCGGCCCGCGCCGCCTTCCGCTGAACTGACGGGTCGTCAGGTAGGTGCGGGATCCGGGGAGGGTGCGGAATGCGATCAGCCTTGCTGAGCGGTGCCGAATGGTTCGCGGTGCTCCGCATCGGGCTCGGACTGTGGTGGCTGGAGAGCTGGCGGCACAAGGACAAGAAGCAGTGGTTCGGCGGCGGGGGCATCAGGTGGGCGGCCGGGGTCGCGGAGAAACACCGCTGGCCGGCGGTCCGACGGGGCTTCGACACCGTCGTCGCGCCACGGCCCCGGCTGATGGCCTACGTGGTGGCGTACGCGGAACTCGCCCTGGGCCTGGGCCTGGTGTCCGGCTTCCTCACCCCGGTCGCGCTGGTGGCCGGATGCCTGCTCAACCTGGTCTACCTGATCCTCATGATCCATGACTGGGCGGAACAGGGACAGAACCTGATGATGGCCCTGATCTCCCTGACCGCCCTGTTCGCGATCAGCTGGCAGACCTGGTCCCTGGACAACGCCCTGGGCCTGTTCGGCTGACCGGGGAACCGCCCCACCACGGTCCCGTCATCGAGGAGACACCCATGACCGGCCTCGCAGAGCCTCCCTCGGCAGAAACCCCCGGCAACCTTCACGCGACCCGCGCCCGCAGCGCCTACGAACGCGCGGCAGCCACCTGCCGCCACGCGGGAATCACCCCCGACGCCGCGCAGACCGTCCCCACGACCCCCGTCGGCCGGGCCGCGAACGCCCTCCGGCTGTCGGCCCAGTCCCTCACCGCCCTGGACGCCCCCGCATCCGACCCGGCGGCAGCCGCCCGCTGCGCTCGCAACGCCGCCGCCACCGCGGCCCTGGCCGCACAGGTCGCCGAAGCCCTGGACGACAGCCCGGCGGCGGCCACGGCCCTGCGCGCCGCCCTCGCCGCGTCCCGGGCGGCCGCGACGGCGGCGGGCGGTACGGCGGCGGGACAGAACCCCGAGCTGAACTCGGCGGCCGAGGCCGCGGAGGAACACGCGGCCGCAACGGCACGCGCGGCAGGCTGGATACGGCCCTGAGACCACCGGCGGCACGACGGACCGGGCATCTTGCCGGACCGCGCCGCACGCCGACCCCGTGCCGTTCGGCGCCGGTCCCTCCCCACGTGGGGACCGGCGCCGAACGGCGCGGGTGACATCGGACCGCGCCCCTGAGGGGGACGGCCGGCTCGGCAGGCGAGGGCGGCTCCTGTCTTCCGGTCACTCCGGCGGGATCGCGCCGGGCGAAGGTGGCCGAGAACGTGCGGTGCCGTGAGCTGTCCCTGCGACTGCTGAGCTGGTCGGCCCGTCGGGCGACACCCGATTACCGCGTTGCTGGAACGAAATCCTGCCAGCCGAGGTGCACATCTGAGGAGGTCAGGACAGCCGCCTCAGGGCTTCGCCGCAGGTCAGCCGTATAAAGTGAGTTTTCCGGTCCGGATGTTCAGCAGCGGGGGAAGTAAAGGGGTGGAGCACCTTGGGTCCCGATGCCGGGGCACGCACGGCCTTCGCGGAACGTCTCGCGCTGCTGTACAAGGAGGCCGGCAATCCTCCGCTCAAGCGCGTCGCCGAGGCGGTCGACCGGCTGCAGCGCATGGACGAGCGGGGCCGGCCCGTACGGGTCTCCGCCCAGCGGATCAGCGACTGGAGGCGGGCGAAGAACGTCCCCGCACAGTTCGCGGCGCTCTCCGCCGTGCTCCACGTCCTCATCCCGCAGGCCCGTCGCGTCCAACCGACGCCGGTCTCCTCCGGACTGTACGACCTGACGCAGTGGCAGAAGCTGTGGGAGCGGGCCGTGGCGGACCCGGTCGCCGAGACTGCCGTGCCGGAAGCGGCCGAGGAGACGGACCCGGCGCCGTCGGTCGACAGTGTCTGCCCGTACCGGGGTCTGGCCTCCTACCGGCGTGAGGACGCCCGCTGGTTCTTCGGCCGGGAACGCAGTACCGACGCCCTGGTCGCCCAGCTCCGCTCGGCGGAGGCGACCGGCGGTCTGGTCATGCTCGTCGGCGCCTCGGGCGCGGGAAAGTCCTCGCTGCTGAACGCCGGTCTGGTCACCGCACTGCAGAACGGCGCCCTCGCCGAGGACGAGGGCCGCCCGTCCAGGATCCTTCAGCTGGTGCCGGGAGCGGACCCGGTGAAGGAACTGACCCGCCGTATACCCCAGCTGTCCGACCTTCCGGAGCTGGACGACCCGGACGCCGTACGGGAAGCGGTCACAGCCTGGGCCCGGCGGGAGCCCGAGGATGTTTCACGTGAAACATGGCCCACGGCCGACGAGTCTCCTCCGCACCGCCCGGTCGTGATCGTGGACCAGTTCGAGGAAGCCTTCACCCTCTGCACCGACGAGGCGGACCGCCGTACCTTCGTCCGGCTCCTGCACGCCGCCAGTACACCCGCCGCTCCCGGCCGGCAGGCTCCCACCCTCGTCGTCGTCGGTATCCGCGCCGATTTCTACGAGCAGTGCCTCGGCTACCCGGAGCTGGCCGACGCGCTCCAGCACCGGCACATGGTGCTCGGCCCGCTGAGCACCGCCGAACTGCGCGAGGCCGTGACCGGTCCCGCCAAGGCAGTGGGCCTGGAACTGGAGCCGGGCCTCGCCGAACTGATCGTCCGTGAGGTGAGCGCCGACGGCCCGCGCGGCGCCCATGACGCCGGTGTCCTCCCCCTCCTCTCCCACGCCCTGCTCGCCACCTGGCAGCGCCGCAAGGCGGGCCGACTGACCCTGGCCGGTTACCGGGCGGCCGGCGGTATCCAGGGCGCCGTCGCCGCGACCGCCGAACGCGCCTGGTCCAGCCTCGACCCCGCCGCCCGTACCGCCGCCCGGCTGCTTCTGCTCCGCCTGGTACGGCTCGGCGAGGACACCCAGGCGACCCGCAGACGCGGTACCCGGCGTCAGCTGGCCGCCGAGTCCACCGACCCGAACAAGACGGAGGAGTCACTCGAAGCCCTCGTCCGGGCCCGGCTGGTGACGCTGGACGCGGACACCGTGGAGATCACCCATGAGGCACTGCTGCACGCGTGGCCCCGGCTGCGCGAGTGGCTGGACGAGGACCGCAACGGCAACCTGCTGCGCCAGCGGCTGGAGGAGGACGGCCGGGCCTGGGACGAGTCGCACCACGACTCCGCACTCCTCTACCGGGGTTCACGGCTCGAACAGGCCCACGCCTGGGCGAAGTCGGCCGGTGACACCTTCCTGACCCGCAGCGCGGTGGAGTTCCTGGCGGCGTCGGTCCGGCTGCGCCGGAGGACGGTCTGGCTCAGCCGGGCCGCGGTGTCGGCGCTGGTCGTACTCGCGGTGCTGGCCGCCGGTTCCGCGGTGGTCGCCCGGCAGCAGCGGGACGACGCGGTGTTCGAGCAGGTGGTCGCGGAGGCCGACCGGTTCCAGTACTCGGACCCGTCGCTCTCCGCCCAGCTGGACCTGGTCGCGCACCGGCTGCGCCGGGACGACGAGGGCGCCGCCAACCGCCTGATATCGATCGTGAACGCGCCCCTCGCCACCCCGCTCCTCGGCCACACCGGCGCCGTCTACCTGACCTCCTTCAGCCCCGACGGCAAGATCCTGGCCACCGCCGCCTACGACCGCACGGTCCGGCTGTGGGACGTCAGCGACCCGACGCGGCCCGCACCCCTGGGCACACCACTGCGCGGTCACACCAGCTGGGTCTCCAGCGCGGTCTTCAGCCCGGACGGCCGGACCCTGGCCAGCGCCGGCGACGACGGCACCGTCCGCCTGTGGGACGTCTCCGACCCGAAGCACCCCGCCCTCCTGGGCGCACCACTGGACGGCCACGACGGCACCGTCTACCTGGCCGCCTTCAGCCCGGACGGCCGGACCCTGGCCACCGCGGACGAGGACCACACCGTCCGCCTGTGGAACGTGCGCGACCCGCGTCACCCCGCGTCGCTGGGCACCCTCACCGGCCACAGCGAGGCGGTGCGCTCCATCGCGTTCAGCCCCGACGGCCACACGCTCGCGGCCGGCAGCGACGACAACGCGATCCTGCTCTACGACGTCTCCGACATCCGGCACCCCGAGCGCGTCGGCGCTCCGCTGCTCGGCCACTCCATGACCGTGCACTCCGTGGCCTTCAGCCCGGACGGCCGGACCCTGGCCAGCGGCAGCAAGGACGACACCGTACGGCTGTGGGACGTCTCCGACCGGACGCACGCCAAGGCCCTGGGCGGTCCACTCACCGGTCACACCGGGCCCGTCTGGTCGGTGGCCTTCAGTCCCGACGGCTCCATGCTCGCGGCGGGCAGCGCGGACTCCACGGCCAGCCTGTGGAACGTCGACAACCCGGCGTTCCCCTCCCAGGTGGGCGAGCCGCTCGCGGGAAGCAGCGGCGAGATGTACGCCGTGGGCTGGAGCCCCGCCGGGCACACCCTCGCCACCGGCAGCGGAGACGGCAAGGTGCGGCTGTGGTCGGTCCCGGGGGCGGACATGATCGGCGAGGCGGGGACGTTCAGCCCGGACGGACGCGTCCTCGCCACCGGCGGCGGCGACAGCCGGATGCGGCTGTGGAACATCTCGGATCCGGCGCGGCCGAGGGGACTCGGCGAACCGTTCCGGACCGGGTGGCGGGACCTGCGCTCGATGGTCTTCACCCGCGACGGCCGCACCCTGGTCATCCTGACCGGCGAGAACAACGTCAACTGGGTGCAGCTGTGGAACGTCTCCGACCCCGCGCACCCCGCCCAGTACGGCGCACCGATCCGGCTGGACACCCGGTACGCGGGCTCCGAGGCGCTGGCACTGAGCCCCGACGGGCACACCGTGGCCGCCGACCACGACGACCGCACCGTCCAGCTCCTGGACATCTCGGACCCGGCCCGGCCCAGGCGCCTCGGCGCACCCCTGAGGGGCCACACCGGTTACGTCAACGCGCTCGTGTTCAGCCCGGACGGCCGGACCCTGGCCAGCGGCAGCGCGGACGGCACGGTCCGCCTGTGGGACGTCTCCGACCCGGCGCACGCCAAGGCCCTCGGCACCCCCCTCACCGGCCATCTGGGCCCCATCAACACCCTGGCCTACAGTCCCGACGGGAACACCCTGGCCAGCGGCAGCGACGACGACACGGTCCGGCTGTGGCACGTCTCCGACCCGGCGCACGCGACCCGGCTGGCCGCGGTCCTCACCGGCCACACGGAGGCCGTCGTCTCCCTGACCTTCAGCCGGGACGGCCGGACCCTGGCCAGCGGCGGCAACGACAACACGGTCCGCCTGTGGAGCGTCTCCGACCCCGGTGCCGCCCACCCCATCGGCCAGTCGATGAGCCCCAACGCCAAGACCGGCAACTTCCTCTCCTTCGGCCCGCGGAGCGACATGCTGGGCGTCTCCAGCGGCGCCGACACCGTCCGCCTGTGGAGCCTGGACGTCGACCAGGCGGTCACCCGGATCTGCTCGGCCACCCGCAACGTCCTCACCCCGGCCAGATGGCGCGAGTACCTCCCCCGCCTCACCTACGACCCGCCCTGCGACGACTGATCCCTACCCACCCGTGACCACGCATGAGTGATCCCGATCACAACTGCTCACAACGGCCGAGAAGTTGACTCCCACCGCACAGGCCACCTTGTTAGGCTGGACACAGCCCGATCGCTGGTGCATCCCCCGTCGCCAGCGGTCGGGTTTTTCCGTACCCCCACCGCGCCCCCGCCGTTCCCCACCTGCACGACCCGCCACGGAGACGGAACGCAGAAGACCCCCGGTCCTGATGGACCGGGGGTCTTCTCGATGGTGGGGCTAACAGGATTTGAACCTGTGGCCTCATCCTTATCAGGGATGCGCTCTAACCAACTGAGCTATAGCCCCGCCGCGCTGTGCGGTGTGTGTCCCGCGCGCTGACTCCTGAAGATTAGCGCACGACCGGGGCAGTCCCAAAATCGGTTGTCGGAGGACCGACAGGAGACGTTTGGACCCCGGTCACTCGTCCTCGGCCAAGGTCAGCTCCACGCCGCCGACGAAGCCCGCGGACAGGTTGTAGATGAACGCGCCGAGGGTCGCCAGCGCCGTCGCCAGGACGACGTCGATGACCGCGATGATCGCCGTGAACATCAGGACGTGCGGCAGGGACAGGAACGACTGGAGGTCGAAACCGTTCGACTCGTTGGAGCCGGTCGCCTCCGAGATCGTGCCGCCGACCGTCGAGAACACCCCCATGGCGTCCAGCACCATCCACAGCACCGCGGCCGCCACGATCGAGCAGATGCCCAGCGCGATGGAGAGCAGGAAGCTGACCTTCATCACCGACCACGGGTCGGCCTTGGCGACCCGCAGCCGGGCCTTGCGGGTGCGCGGCGCGGTGCGCGTACCGGCGCCGGTGCGGGGCCGTCGTACCGCCCCCGCGGGCGCCTGCGCGGCCTCCGCCGCCGGGTAGGCCTGCGGCGGGTGGTACGGCCCGGCGGCCTGCTCCGTGCGCCGCTCCCCGGGCAGCGGGGAAGGGGCCTGCTGCGGCGACGTCGCGGGCGCCGGCTGGGCCCCCGGCGCACCCGGTCCTCGGCTGTCGGTCACGGTCGCCCCCTGGGTTCCCTGCCCGTCCGGCGCGGCCGCCTTCGTGGGCGCCTTGATCGCCTTCAGCTGGGTGGTGTGCGTGTCCGTCTGCTGCGGCTGCGCCGCACCGCCCCCGCCGGACGCGGCGGAGCCACGGCCGCCGCCGTCCGCATCCGTACCCGTAGAGGTACCGGCCGATCCGGCGCCCGTGGCTCCGCTCACGATGACTCACTCCTCGTGCCTACTCGGCCGAGGGCGCCTCACCCTCGTCCGTGCCGCTGGTCGCGACACCCTCGGCGGACTCGTCCACGGCGTCCTCGCCGTCGACTTCCTCCGCCTCGCTGCCGGCCTCGGCGTTACGTGCGATACCGACGACGGCATCGCGCTTGCCCAGGTTGATCAGTTGGACGCCCATGGTGTCACGGCCCGTCTCCCTGACCTCGCTGACTCGCGTGCGAATCACACCGCCGGACAGGGTGATGGCGAGGATCTCGTCGTTCTCCTCGACGATCAGCGCGCCGACCAGCGAACCGCGGTCCTCCACGATCTTGGCGGCCTTGATGCCGAGGCCGCCGCGACCCTGGACGCGGTACTCGTCGACACGGGTCCGCTTCGCGTACCCCCCGTCGGTGGCAGTGAACACGAACGTACCGGGTCGAACAACATTCATCGACAGAAGTTCATCACCCTCGCGGAAACTCATGCCCTTGACACCGGAGGTGGCCCGGCCCATGGGACGCAGAGTGTCGTCGGAGGCGGTGAACCTGATCGACTGTGCCTTCTTGCTGATCAGCAGCAGATCATCGGCGGCGGAGACCAGTTCGGCACCGATCAGTTCGTCGTCGGAACCGTCCTCGCGCTCCCGCAGGTTGATCGCGATCACACCGCCGGAGCGAGGCGAATCGTAATCCTTCAGAGGCGTCTTCTTGACCAGACCGGCCTTGGTGGCGAGCACCAGGTAGTCCGCCGCGTCGTAGTCGCGGATCGCGAGGATCTCGGCGATCGCCTCGTCCGGCTGGAAGGCCAGCAGGTTCGCCACGTGCTGACCGCGCGCGTCCCGGCCGGCGTCCGGCAGTTCGTAGGCCTTCGCGCGGTACACCCGGCCCTTGTTGGTGAAGAACAGCAGCCAGTGGTGCGTGGTCGAGACGAAGAAGTGGTCGACGATGTCGTCTTCCTTCAGCTTCGTACCGCGCACGCCCTTGCCGCCGCGCTTCTGCGCCCGGTAGTCGTCCGTCTTGGTGCGCTTGACGTAGCCACCGCGCGAGACGGTGACCACGATGTCCTCCTCGGCGATCAGGTCCTCGATGGACATGTCACCGTCGTAGGGCACCAGCATGGTCTTGCGGTCGTCGCCGTACTTCTCGACGATCGCCGCCAGTTCCTCGCTGACGATGCCCCGCTGGCGCACCGGCGAGGCCAGGATCGCGTTGTACTCGGTGATCTTCGCCTGGAGTTCGTCGTGCTCCTGGATGATCTTCTGACGCTCCAGGGCGGCCAGCCGGCGCAGCTGCATCTCCAGGATGGCGTTCGCCTGGATCTCGTCGATCTCCAGGAGCTCCATCAGGCCGGTGCGCGCGATCTCGACCGTGTCACTGGCCCGGATCAGCGCGATGACCTCGTCGATCGCGTCCAGCGCCTTCAGCAGGCCGCGCAGGATGTGCGCCCGCTCCTCGGCCTTGCGCAGCCGGAAGCGCGTCCGGCGGACGATGACCTCGATCTGGTGCGTCACCCAGTGCCGGATGAACGCGTCCAGCGAGAGGGTGCGCGGCACGCCGTCGACCAGGGCCAGCATGTTGGCGCCGAAGTTGGTCTGCAGGTCGGTGTGCTTGTACAGGTTGTTCAGGACGACCTTGGCGACCGCGTCCCGCTTCAGCACGATGACCAGGCGCTGGCCGGTACGCGACGAGGTCTCGTCACGGACGTCCGCGATGCCGCCGATCTTGCCGTCCTTCACCAGGTCGGCGATCTTCTGCGCGAGGTTGTCGGGGTTGACCTGGTACGGCAGCTCCGTGACCACCAGGCACTGGCGGTTCTGGATCTCCTCGACCTCGACGACCGCGCGCATGGTGATCGAGCCACGGCCGGTGCGGTACGCCTCCTCGATGCCCTTACGGCCGACGACCAGCGCGCCGGTCGGGAAGTCCGGGCCCTTGATCCGCTCGATCAGCGCGTCCAGCAGTTCCTCGTGGGAGGCCTCGGGGTTCTCCAGGTACCACTGGGCGCCCGCGGCGACCTCGCGCAGGTTGTGCGGCGGGATGTTGGTGGCCATGCCGACCGCGATGCCGGCCGAGCCGTTGATCAGCAGGTTCGGGAAGCGGGACGGCAGGACGGTCGGCTCCTGGGAGCGGCCGTCGTAGTTGTCCGTGAAGTCGACGGTCTCCTCGTCGATGTCGCGGACCATCTCCATCGACAGCGGCGCCATCTTGCACTCGGTGTACCGCATGGCGGCCGCCGGGTCGTTGCCCGGGGAGCCGAAGTTGCCGTTGGAGTCGACCAGCGGCATGCGCATCGACCAGGGCTGGGCCAGGCGGACCAGGGCGTCGTAGATGGAGGAGTCGCCGTGCGGGTGGTAGTTGCCCATGACGTCGCCGACGACACGGGCGCACTTGTAGAAGCCGCGCTCGGGGCGGTAGCCGCCGTCGTACATCGCGTACAGCACGCGCCGGTGGACGGGCTTGAGACCGTCCCGGACGTCGGGCAGCGCGCGGGAGACGATGACGGACATCGCGTAGTCGAGGTACGAACGCTGCATCTCCGTCTCGAGCCCGACGGGCTCGATCCGCATCACGACGTCGCCGCCCTCTTCAGGGGTGACAGGAGTGTTCTCGTCGGCCATTGCTGGTGAAGATCCTTCCTGGTGCGGTCAGCTGAGACCGACTCAGATGTCGAGGAAGCGGACGTCCTTGGCGTTGCGCTGGATGAACTGGCGACGGGCCTCGACGTCCTCGCCCATCAGGACCGAGAACAGGTCGTCGGCCTGGGCGGCGTCGTCGAGGGTGACCTGGCCGAGGACGCGGTGGTCGACGTCCATCGTGGTCACGCGCAGCTCCTCGGCGTTCATCTCGCCGAGACCCTTGAAACGCTGGATCGAGTCCTCGCGGACGCGCTTGCCGCGCTGCCGGCCCAGCTCCAGGAGGGCGTCGCGCTCGCGGTCCGAGTACGCGTACTCGACCTCGTCCCGGCCCCACTTGATCTTGTACAGCGGGGGCCGCGACAGGAACACATGCCCGGCCTCGACCAACGGCCGCATGAAGCGGAACAGGAAGGTCAGCAGCAGGGTGTTGATGTGCTGGCCGTCGACGTCGGCGTCCGCCATCAGGATGATCTTGTGATAGCGGAGCTTCGAGATGTCGAAGTCCTCGTGCACACCGGTGCCGAACGCGGAGATCAGCGCCTGGATCTCCTGGTTCTGCAGGATCTTGTCGATCCGCGCCTTCTCGACGTTGAGGATCTTGCCCCGGATCGGGAGGATCGCCTGGTACTGCGGGTTGCGGCCGGACTTGGCCGAGCCGCCCGCGGAGTCACCCTCGACGATGAAGATCTCGCACTTGGTCGGGTCGTTCGACTGGCAGTCGGAGAGCTTGCCCGGCAGGGACGCGCTCTCCAGCAGGCCCTTGCGGCGGGTCAGATCGCGCGCCTTGCGGGCCGCCACGCGCGCGGTGGCCGCCTGGATGCCCTTGCGGACGATGTCCGCGGCCTCCACCGGGTTGCGGTCCAGCCAGTCGTTCAGGTGCTCGTAGACCGCCTTCTGCACGAAGGTCTTGGCCTCCGTGTTGCCCAGCTTGGTCTTCGTCTGGCCCTCGAACTGCGGCTCGCTCAGCTTGACCGAGATGATCGCGGTCAGGCCCTCGCGGATGTCGTCACCGGTGAGGTTGTCGTCCTTCTCGCGGAGCAGCTTCTTGTCGCGCGCGTACTTGTTGATCAGCGAGGTCAGCGCCGCCCGGAAGCCCTCCTCGTGGGTACCGCCCTCATGCGTGTGGATGATGTTGGCGAACGAGTACACGCCCTCGCTGTAGCCGCTGTTCCACTGCATGGCGACCTCGAGGGACAGGCTCTTGTCCCGGTCCTCGGCCTCCAGGTCGATCACGGTCTGGTGCACCGCGTCGCCCTTGCGGGAGTTGAGGTACTTCACGAAGTCGACGATGCCGCCCTCGTAGTGGTACGTGACCGTCTTGACCTCGGGCTTCTCGTCCGCGCCCGCCTCGTCCGCCCCGGCGACGGCCTTCGCCGACTCGCGCTCGTCGGTGAGCCGGATCGTCAGGCCCTTGTTCAGGAACGCCATCTCCTGGAAGCGCCGCGAGAGCGTCTCGAAGGAGTACTCGGTGGTCTCGAAGATGTCCGGGTCCGCCCAGAACGTGACCGAGGTGCCGGTCTCGCTCGTCTCCTCGTGCTGCGCCAGCGGAGCCGTCGGGACACCCAGCTTGTAGTCCTGCGTCCAGCGGTGACCGTCGGTCCTGATCTCGACGGACACCCGGGAGGACAGCGCGTTCACGACGGACACGCCCACACCGTGCAGACCGCCGGAGACCGCGTAGCCGCCGCCGCCGAACTTGCCGCCCGCGTGCAGCACGGTCAGCACGACCTCGACGGCCGGCTTGCCCTCGGACGCCACGATGCCGACCGGGATGCCACGGCCGTTGTCGACGACGCGCACGCCGCCGTCGGCCAGGATCGTCACGTCGATGGTGTCCGCGTGGCCCGCCAGAGCCTCGTCGACGGAGTTGTCCACGACTTCGTAGACCAGGTGGTGCAGACCGCGCTCACCGGTGGAACCGATGTACATACCGGGTCGCTTGCGGACCGCGTCCAGCCCTTCGAGCACGGTGATGGCGCTGGCGTCGTACGAGGCGGTGACCTCGCCGTTCGCGCCGGCGTCGGTGGACGGGATGTTCTCGTTGGGGTTGCCGGAATCGGCCACGAAGCGCCCTTTCTGGCACTGGCACAGCACGAGCCGGACTCCTGGGGGTCACCCCCGTGACGAGGGCTGCCGGAGCGGCTGCGGCATGTTGCGTTGGTAAGCCTTGATCAGCGTTGCTCAGCTTTTCCCGGACGGTCCCCACGTTCGGGGCGGGATTGTCTCCCAGTCTACCGGTAGCGCCGACAGTGATGGGGGTTTGCCGGTACCTGAGTCCGCATGTGCCGCCCTGAACCCGCCTCCGCCGACTCCCGATATACGGATGGGGGCTCCAAGAGGCTCACGGCGGCACTCAGCGCTTCCAGCTGTCAACCCTTGGCTACTCCGGGGTCAGGTCGCGATTCGCAACCGCGTGCGGTCGCACGACGACCGGCCGGGAGGGCCGTACGACGGCACCGCACCCGGCTGTGAGCGTGACGTAAGTCACCCGTAGGTATCGCCCGGACCCGTGCTCCCGGGAGCGCGCAGCGGGCCGTAGCGCCGCACCGGGCCCCCCGGATTCAGCACCTTGATCACGCGTACCGTGCCGTGCCCCAGGTCCTCGTTCAGACGTGCCACCAGCGCAGGCGCGAGATGCCTCAGCTGGGTCGCCCAGGCGGTCGAGTCACACTGCACCACCAGCACCCGCTCGTCCTCGTCGTACCGCTGCGGCACACAGTGCTTGGCGAGGTCCTCGCCGACGATCTGCGGCCAGCGGCCCATCACGCCCCCGACCGCGGCCGGCGCCTCCCAGCCGCGCTCCGTGATGAGCCGGTTGATGGCGGATCCGAGCGCCATGGGGTCACGGCCGTCGGCGCGCGCGCCGGAGCGCAGACCACCGCGCCGCGCCTGCTTCTTCTGCTGCGCCGCGTCACCCCGCGCGCGCGCCGCCTCCTTCGCCGCCCTGAGCGCCACGCGCGCGAGGTCGACGCCGGACGGCTCCTGCCGGCCTCCGGGAGCGGGCCCGTCGGTGCTCATACGCGCTCCACCGTCCCGTCCGCCACCGCGTACCGCGCACCGGCGAGCACATGCGGTACGTCGTCGTCCACGGCCGCGGTGACCAGCACCTGCTCGCCGGGCGCGACCAGCTCCGCCAGCCGCTCGCGGCGCCTGGCGTCCAGCTCGGCGAACACGTCGTCGAGCACCAGCACCGGCTCGTTGCCCTCGGCGCGCAGCAGGTCGTACGACGCGAGGCGCAACGCCAGCGCGTACGACCACGACTCCCCGTGCGAGGCGTACCCCTTGGCGGGCAGCTGCCCCAGCTTGAGCACCAGGTCGTCGCGGTGCGGTCCGACCAGGGTCACCCCCCGCTCGATCTCCTGCTTGCGGGCGTCCGCCAGGGCGGCCATCAGCTGGGCGTAAAGATCCTCGCGCGCGTGCGCCTCGCCCGGCGCCGACGGCTTGTACTCCAGCGCGACCGGGCCGCCCCCCGGTGCCAGCTGCTCGTACGCCTTGTCGGCGAGCGGCCGGAGCGCGGCGATCAGATCCAGCCGCTGGGCGAGCAGCTCGGCGCCGACCCGCGCGAGGTGCTGGTCCCACACGTCCAGCGTGGACAGGTCCATGGCACGCCCGCCGTGCCGCCGGGCCAGCGCCGCCGACTTCAACAGGGTGTTCCGCTGCTTGAGGACGCGCTCGTAGTCGGACCGCACCCCGGCCATCCGCGGGGAACGAGCCGTGATCAGCTCGTCCAGGAACCGCCGCCGCTCCCCGGGATCCCCCTTCACCAGGGCGAGGTCCTCGGGCGCGAACAGCACGGTCCGTACGATCCCCAGCACGTCCCGCGGCCTGACCTGCGAGGACCTGTTGATGCGGGCGCGGTTGGCCTTGCCGGGGTTCAGCTCCAGTTCGACCAGTTGCTGCCGGTCGCCCTGCCTGACCTGCGCCCGGACGACCGCGCGCTCGGCGCCCATGCGGATCAGGGGGGCGTCGTTGGCGACCCGGTGGCTGCCGAGGGTGGCGAGGTAGCCGACGGCCTCGACCAGGTTGGTCTTGCCCTGACCGTTGGGTCCGACGAAGGCGGTGACGCCCGGGTCGAGCGGGACCTCGACCCGGGCGTAGGAGCGGAAGTCGGCCAGCGACAGATGCGTGACGTGCATGGTGGTTTCGCCGGCCTCCCCGTGCCCTGCTGTTTCGTCCCTGCCCGGTGTTGCCCCGGTGTTACTTCGCCTCTACGGCGTGGCCGCCGAACTGGTTGCGCAGCGCGGCGATCATCTTCATCTGCGGCGAGTCGTCCTGGCGGGACGCGAACCGCGCGAACAGCGAGGCGGTGATCGCGGGCAGCGGCACCGCGTTGTCTATCGCGGCCTCCACGGTCCACCGGCCCTCGCCGGAGTCCTGGGCGAAACCCTTCAGCCGGTCCAGGTGCTCGTCCTCGTCGAGGGCGTTCACCGCGAGGTCGAGCAGCCAGGAACGGATGACGGTGCCCTCCTGCCAGGAGCGGAAGACCTCGCGCACGTCCGTGACGGAGTCGACCTTCTCCAGGAGCTCCCAGCCCTCAGCGTAGGCCTGCATCATCGCGTACTCGATGCCGTTGTGGACCATCTTCGCGAAGTGCCCCGCACCGACCTTGCCGGCGTGCACCGAACCGAAGTCGCCCGCGGGCTTCAGCGCGTCGAAGACGGGCCGCACCTTCTCGACGTGCTCGGCGTCGCCGCCGTACATCAGGGCGTAGCCGTTCTCCAGGCCCCAGACGCCGCCGGAGACCCCGCAGTCGACGAAGCCGATGCCCTTGGCCGCCAGCTGCTCTGCGTGCCGCTCGTCGTCCGTCCAGCGCGAGTTGCCGCCGTCGACGACCACGTCGCCGGGGGCCAGGAGCTCGGCCAGCTCGTCGACGGTGGACTGGGTCGGGGCCCCGGCCGGGACCATCACCCACACCACGCGCGGCCCGCTGAGCTTGCCCACAAGCTCCTCCAGGCTGTGGACATCGGCGAGGTCCGGGTTGCGGTCGTATCCGACGACGGTGTGGCCCGCGCGGCGGATCCGCTCGCGCATGTTGCCGCCCATCTTGCCGAGGCCGACGAGACCGAGCTCCATCAGTTGTTCCTTAGGTCGCGGTGTGGCAGGAGAGGCACGTTCGTGCCCGCACCCGAGCCTAATCCCGGCCCTTTGCGCACAGTTGTGGGCATAGGCGCTCACCTGGGGTAAACCACCGCGCCACGGTGCCCGGTACCCACAGGAGGCACCCGGCACCGTGCACAGCTGTGGACAACTCAGCCGCTGAGACGCACCGGCATGATCAGGTACTTGTAGGCCTCGTCCGCCTCGGCGTCCAGCGCAGGCTTGCCGCTGAGCAGCGCGGGCTTGGTGGACGTCGTGAACGACAGCTGGGCGACCGGCGAGTCGATCGCGCTCAGGCCGTCGAGCAGGAACGTCGGGTTGAAGGCGATGGAGATGTCGTCGCCCTCCAGCTGCGCGTCGACCCTTTCCACAGCCTGTGCGTCGTCGCTGGAACCGGCCTCCAGGATCAGCACACCCTGCTCGAAGCTGAGCCGCACCGGGGTGTTCCGCTCGGCGACCAGCGCGACGCGCTTGACGGCCTCCACGAAGGGGGCGGTCTCGATCACGGCGACGGAGTTGAACTCGGTCGGGAACAGCGTGCGGTACTTCGGCAGGTCGCCTTCGAGCAGCCGCGTGGTCGTACGCCGGCCCGCACCCTCGAAACCGATCAGCCCCTCGCCCGCACCGGAGCCGGAGAGCGCCAGGATGACGCTGTCGCCGCTCGTGAGGGCCTTGGCGGTGTCCAGGAGCGTCTTGGCGGGCACCAGGGCCACCGCGGAGGTCTCCGGGTTCTCCGGCTTCCACAGGAACTCACGGACCGCGAAGCGGTAGCGGTCGGTGGAGGCCAGGGTGACCGTGTCGCCCTCGATCTCGATGCGCACACCGGTCAGCACCGGCAGCGTGTCGTCACGGCCGGCCGCGATGGCCACCTGGGAGACGGCGGAGGCGAAGACCTCGCCGGGGACCGTGCCCGTGGCGTTCGGCATCTGCGGCAGCGAGGGGTACTCCTCCACCGGCAGCGTGTGCAGCGTGAACCGCGAGGATCCACAGACCACCGTCGCCCGCAGACCGTCTGTGGAGATCTCCACCGGCCGGTTGGGGAGCGCACGGCAGATGTCGGCGAGCAGCCGGCCGGAGACCAGGACCGTGCCCTCCTCCTCGACCTCGGTCTCGACGCTGACCCTCGCGGACACCTCGTAGTCGAAGCTGGACAGGCTCAGCTGACCGTCCTCGGCCCTCAGGAGCAGGCCGGCGAGGACCGGCGCCGGCGGACGGGCCGGGAGGCTGCGTGCCGCCCAGGCCACTGCCTCCGCGAGTACGTCGCGTTCCACCCGGATCTTCACCTAAGCCGCCTCCTGCTGTTGCCGGCGCTTCTCGCCCTGCTTCGCCTTCGTCGTCTGACTCGGTGTCGTGAGCCCCGGGGAGGGGAAGAACACCGGGGACCAGTCTGACGCACCGCACTGACAGCTGGTGCCCGTCGCGGTCAAGTCGTGACGAGGCGCGGTCAAGAGCCGAAGAGCGAGTTGTGCACAGGGCCCTCTTCGAAACGTATTCCCAGCTCTCTCTAGTTGGGAGTAGTAGTAGGGGCTGTGGATACCGTGGATAACCTCGTTTGCCCAGCTCAGGGCCGAGATTTTGTCCACTGCCCCTGTGGGCGGAGCCGGTGGACAACCCGGTGTCTCTGTGGAGAACAGAAAGTTCTGCACACACCGTGCACAGCCTGAGGGCACTTCTCCCCAACGTCGTCCCCAGCTTTACCCACCTTTCCCACAGCCCAACCCGGCACCTTCATGTGACGCCTTTCACTCGACTCGGTGAGCGGGCGCGTCGGGTTGCCGAACAGTGGACAGCGGTGTGGAGAAGGTGGGAAATGCTGGGGACAACCGCCCCTCAGCCTGTGGGTCGACGGTGGACAACGTCGTGCACAGCCTGTGGATCATTCCGTCGTCCACAGTCTGTGGAGATCCGTCGTCCACGATTCCACAGGCACCTGAGCTGCCTCGATGTCCTTCCGCCCCTCAGCCTGTGGACGACGTTCGGGACAACTCCACAGTCCCCAGGGTGTGGACGCAAGAAAGTCGGCAAATCTGTGGAGGACGCCCGTAACCAGGCCGGTAATCGAACAGCGCGCACCGTCAGGAGCGCGGGGAACTGCGCGACGAGCCCCCACCGGGCGGCCGCGATCCACGCCCGAACCGCCCCCCAGGACGCCGAAAGGGCGCCCCGGGATCATTCCCGGGGCGCCCTGGACGCCGTGGAACCGTCGGCTGGACCGCTACCCGTTCTTGATCCGGTTCGTCAGCTCCGTCACCTGGTTGTAGATCGACCGCCGCTCCGCCATCAGTGCCCGGATCTTCCGGTCGGCGTGCATCACGGTCGTGTGGTCCCGGTTGCCGAACTGCGCCCCGATCTTCGGCAGCGACAGGTCGGTCAGCTCCCGGCACAGGTACATGGCGATCTGCCGCGCCGTGACCAGCTGCCGTCCGCGTGAGCTGCCGCACAGGTCCTCGACGGTGAGGCCGAAGTAGTCGGCGGTCGACGCCATGATGGCCGTGGCGGTGATCTCGGGCGTCGTGTCCTGGCCGCCCGGGATCAGGTCCTTGAGGACGATCTCCGTCAGCCCGAGGTCGACCGGCTGCCGGTTGAGCGACGCGAACGCCGTCACCCGGATCAGCGCGCCCTCCAGCTCGCGGATGTTGCGCGAGATGCGGGAGGCGATGAACTCCAGCACCTCCGGCGGTGCGTTCAGCTGCTCCTGCACCGCCTTCTTGCGGAGGATCGCGATACGCGTCTCCAGCTCGGGCGGCTGCACGTCGGTGATCAGACCCCACTCGAAACGGTTCCGCAGCCGGTCCTCCAGCGTGACCAGCTGCTTCGGCGGCCGGTCGCTGGACAGCACGATCTGCTTGTTCGCGTTGTGGAGCGTGTTGAAGGTGTGGAAGAACTCCTCCTGCGTCGACTCCTTGTCCGCGAGGAACTGGATGTCGTCGACGAGCAGGATGTCCATCTCGCGGTAGCGCTTGCGGAAGCTGTCGCCCTTGCCGTCGCGGATGGAGTTGATGAACTCGTTGGTGAACTCCTCCGAGCTCACGTACCGCACACGGGTGCCGGGGTAGAGGCTCCGCGCGTAGTGCCCGATCGCGTGCAGCAGGTGCGTCTTGCCGAGCCCCGACTCGCCGTAGATGAACAGCGGGTTGTACGCCTTCGCGGGTGCCTCGGCGACGGCGACCGCGGCCGCGTGTGCGAAACGGTTGGAGGCTCCGATGACGAACGTGTCGAAGAGGTACTTGGGGTTCAGCCGGGCGGTCGGTTCGCCGGGACCCGTCGCCGGCGCGGGCTTGGCGCCCAGCGGGCCCGGCGCGCCCCCGCCCGGCAGGTCCGGGCGTCCGGTGCCGCCGCGGTGGCCCTGTCCCGGCCCGCCCGAGGGGCCGGGCGGCTCACGGCGCCCGGTGTCCCGCTGGTCGTAGTCGGGACGGTCGTAGTCCGGGCGGTCGTACTCGGGGCGGTCGTACTCGGAGCGCGGCGGTTCGTACTCGGCGCGCTGCTGCTCGTAGGAGGGGCGGTCCATCGGCTGCTGCGGGCGGTACTCCTGGGAGTAGGAGTCGCCGTAGCCGTCCGAGCGGTAGGAGTCCTGGGCCGGTGAGGCGTAGGGGTCGCGCTCGGGGAAGCCGAGCCGCGGCTGCTGCCAGCTGTACTCGTCCTGTCCCGGGCGCGGCCAGGCACCGGGCTCGGGACGCTGGTACTCGGAGGGGTAGGCCGGGCGGGCGGTGGGCAGCTGGTCGCGGCCGGAGTCCCGGCCGCCGTCACGCCCGCCGTCGCGGCCGCCCTGGTCGGGGAGCTGCTCGGGCCGGTGCTCGGCGCGGTGGCGGCCGTATCCGCCGTCGTACTGCGGGGCCGGCGGAAGCTCGGTTTCCGCGTAACGCTGTGTCTGGACGGGAGGTGCCGGCGGGGCCGGGGGCTCGCCCGCGGACTCGTCCACGGTGATCGCGATCCGGATCGGGCGGCCGCACTCACGGCTCAGGCTCTCGCTGACGATCGGTGCGAGACGGCCCTCCAGTACGTTCTTCGCGAATTCGTTCGGCACGGCGAGCAGGGCGGTGTCCGCGACCAGCGCGAGCGGTTGGCAGCGGCGGATCCAGTGCTCGTCCTTCGTCTCCACACCCTGACCGCGGCCCTCACCGAGGAGCTGCTCCAGTACTCGTGGCCACACTGCGGCAAGATCGGCAGGTACGTCAGCCACAGGGCACGCTCTCTCACAGGTCCCACGAACGTGTGGTTCGGGGACGGGTCGGGATGAAAATCAGGTCGGGCGGGGATAAAGGAACGAATCGGAGTTCAGCCACGGTAGTCAGCGTGGCGGCTGCGGTTCAAGTTGTTGTCCCCAGCCTGTGGACAGTGTCTCTCCGTCACTGCTGGTTTGACCGAATGGCGTAGCCCCGCGTACCGTAACCAGGTCGAGTTGTCGATGGCTGCTGCCGCCTGCCTCCGATGGGCACAGATCGCTGAAGGTGATCGGGAAGCGGTGCACTCGGGCGTGATACGAGCTACTCGTGGGCGCACGGTGACAGCCAGGACGGCACCCGCCACACCGATTTGATTTCTGGAGCCCCCGAGTGAGCAAGCGCACCTTCCAGCCGAACAACCGTCGTCGCGCCAAGACCCACGGCTTCCGCCTGCGGATGCGCACCCGTGCCGGCCGCGCGATTCTTGCGAACCGTCGTGCAAAGGGTCGCGCCAGCCTGTCCGCCTGATCCGATCAGGTCATGACGTCGTGCTGCCTACCGAGCATCGGCTGAGGCGGCGCGAGGACTTCGCGACCGCGGTACGACGGGGGCGCCGGGCCGGTCGCCCGTCCCTCGTCGTCCACTTTCGTAGCGGTGCCACGGACCCGCACGCGCCTGGGGAGAGCGCTCCCCCGACGCGTGCGGGTTTCGTCGTGAGCAAGGCCGTGGGTGGCGCGGTCGTGCGCAACACAGTGAAGCGCAGACTTCGCCATCTGATGCGTGACCGAGTCGCCCTGTTCCCCCCCGGTAGCCTGGTAGTCGTACGAGCGCTGCCCGGAGCGGGTGACGCCGACCATGCACAGCTGGCCCGAGACCTGGATGCCGCCATCGAACGGCTGCTGGGAGGGGGCGCGCGATGAAGTACCCGCTGCTGGCTCTGATCAAGCTGTACCAGTGGACGATCAGTCCACTGCTCGGGCCGGTGTGCAAGTACTACCCGTCGTGTTCCCACTACGGCTACACGGCCATCGACCGGCACGGTGCGATCAAGGGAACGGCACTGACCGCCTGGCGCATCCTGCGGTGCAACCCGTGGTCGCTCGGTGGTGTGGACCATGTTCCGCCGCGCAAGCGCCCGCGGTGGCACGAAATGCTGCGTGACGCCTGGCGTGCACGCAGGGGCGGGCCCTCCGCCGCCTCGGCCACCGAGGGGAAGCCTCCTACCGAGGCTCCTTCGAGCCCGGCCGCAGAGACCCCGTCCCATGCCCAAGGAGCATGATTAGTGGACACGATTGCCAGCCTCTTCAGCTTCATCACGACACCCGTTTCATGGGTCATCGTCCAGTTCCACTCGGTGTACGGGAAGATCTTCGGTCCCGACACGGGCTGGGCCTGGGGCTTGTCCATCGTGTCCCTGGTGATCCTGATCCGCATCTGCCTGATCCCGCTCTTCGTGAAGCAGATCAAGGCGACCCGGGCCATGCAGACGCTCCAGCCCGAGATGAAGAAGATCCAGGAGCGCTACAAGAACGACAAGCAGCGTCAGTCCGAAGAGATGATGAAGCTGTACAAGGAGTCGGGTACCAACCCGCTCTCCTCGTGCCTTCCCATCCTGGCGCAGTCCCCGTTCTTCTTCGCCCTGTACCACGTGCTCAACGGCATCGCGACGGGCACCACGATCGGCGTCATCAACGAGTCGCTGCTCGCCAGCGCTCGTAAGGCCCACATCTTCGGTGCCCCGCTCGCCGCGAAGTTCACGGACGGTTCCGCGAAGGTGGAGGCGCTCGGTGCCTCCCTCACCGACGTCCGGGTCGTCACCGCCGTCATGATCGTTCTGATGTCGGCGTCGCAGTTCTACACGCAGCGCCAGCTGATGACGAAGAACGTCGACACCACGGTCAAGACGCCGTTCATGCAGCAGCAGAAGATGCTGATGTACGTCTTCCCGGTCATGTTCGCCGTCTTCGGCATCAACTTCCCGGTCGGTGTTCTCGTCTACTGGCTGACCACCAACGTGTGGACCATGGGTCAGCAGATGTACGTCATCCGCAACAACCCCACCCCGGGTTCCAAGGCCCAGGCCGCCTACCTGGAGCGCCTCACCCACCACGTCACGCACCACGGCAAGGCCCGTCGGCGCAGCGAGAAGACGATCATCAAGGCGATCGTCGCCAAGGGGCGTGACCGCAACGAGTTCGAGCGCAAGTTCATCAACGCGCTGACCAAGGCGGGCCTCGTGGCCCAGGCCGACGGCACCGTGGTGAAGGGCGAGGCCCAGGCCGACGCGGTGACCGAGGACGGCGTCACGACCACCGGCGCCGCCAGGCGCCAGCAGCCCAAGCGCCAGACCAAGGCCCAGCGCCAGTCCGGCGCCCCGAAGGCGGCCGGCGACTCCCCGTCGGACGCGCCGGAGAAGTCGGACGCTGCGGAGAAGACGACCTCGCTGGAGAAGTCCGACGAGCCGCGAGGCGCGAAGCCTGCCGCCGCCCAGGCTCCGAAGGCCGGCTCCAACGGCCGAAGCAGGGCCCAGTCCGGTCAGCGCAAGGGCGGCCCGCAGCGCCCCAAGTCCCCGTCCAAGAAGTAAGAAGGAGCCCATCCCGTGACGGAAGGCACCACCTCCGCCGCTGCCGAGGGTGCAGACACCCTCACCCGCCTGGAGCAGGAGGGTGAGATCGCGGCGGACTACCTCGAAGGTCTGCTGGACATCGCCGACCTCGACGGCGACATCGACATGGATGTCGAGGCCGACCGCGCCTCTGTGTCGATCATCAGCGACGCGGGCGGCCGCGACCTGCAGAAGCTGGTCGGCCGCGACGGCGAGGTGCTGGAGGCGCTCCAGGAGCTGACCCGCCTGGCCGTGCACCGGGAGACCGGTGACCGCAGCCGACTGATGCTCGACATCGCCGGCTACCGGGCCAATAAGCGCGCCGAGCTCTCCGAGCTGGGCGCCAAGGCCGCCGCCGAGGTGAAGAACACCGGTGAGCCCGTGAAGCTCAAGCCGATGACCCCGTTCGAGCGCAAGGTCGTGCACGACGCGGTCAAGACCGCCGGACTGCGCAGCGAGTCGGAGGGCGAGGAGCCGCAGCGGTTCGTCGTCGTGCTGCCTGCCTGACAGGTCCCTTGCTTCACCGGCCCCGTCTGTCCGCAGACGGGGCCGATCTTTGTCAGCCTGTAGTTCTGGTGGTCGGTGCGCGAAGCGCCGGCGCTGTACGGAAGGACGGTCCCCGTGACGGAGGCTGCGGAGCTCCCCCCGGCGCCCGAACAGGCGCGGGAAGTGTTCGGCGAGCGCTTCGCCGATGCGGTCCGCTACGCGGAGCTGCTCGCCGAGGCAGGCGTGCAGCGTGGTCTGATCGGCCCACGGGAAGTGCCCCGCCTGTGGGAGCGGCACCTGCTGAACTGTGCGGTGCTCTCGGAGGCGGTCCCCGAGGGGGTGACCGTGTGCGATGTGGGCTCCGGCGCAGGTCTGCCGGGCATCCCGCTGGCGCTGGTGCGCGAGGATCTCAACATCACCTTGCTGGAGCCGTTGCTGCGGCGCACCAACTTCCTGACCGAGGTCGTCGAGCTGCTCGGCCTGGACCATGTGACGGTGGTGCGCGGCCGTGCCGAGGAGGTCATGGGCAAGCTGCCTCCGGTGCACGTGGTGACGGCCCGTGCCGTCGCCCCGCTGGACCGTCTGGCCACCTGGGGGATTCCGCTGCTGCGGCCCTACGGCGAGATGCTGGCCCTCAAGGGGGACACGGCGGAGGAGGAGCTGAAGGCCGCGGCGACGGCACTGACCAAGCTCGGTGCGGTTGCCACGTCTGTCCTCCAGGTGGGTGAGGGTGTGGTGGATCCCCTGTCCACGGTCGTCCGGGTGGAGGTCGGGGAGAGCCCGGGCGGTGTGCGCTTTGCGGCCAAACGAGCGAAGGCGGCCCGCACGGGACGGGCGCGCCGCCGCCGCGGATGACAGTGAGACGTACTCCACACAAGCTGCCGAAACTACGCATGACGGAGTGTCGCGGCTTTCCGACCCCGTGCGCTGTGCATCGTGTTTCACGTGAAACGTCGTTCCTTGCTGCACGGCATCATCGGCCGGGGCCGCGCTGCGGCCGAACCGCGTGATCGAAAGCCCCTCGGTTCCCTGGGAGGGGACCCCACAGGTGACACTCCGTCCTCCCTGCGGGGCGCGGAGTTGTCCACAGAGGTGGATTTCTCCACAGAACAACAGGCCTCACTGGTTCACCACCCCGAAGACATGGGAGGCTCTGTTCATTGCGAGCCTGAAGTCGAGGAGAGTGAATCCTTGCGGTCCGACGCCAACATCGCGGGACCGATGACCGATCCGGTCCCCGGTCCCCGTACCGAGTCGATGGGGGCGGATGTTTCACGTGAAACACCGCCTCCGATGGACGACACTCCCATCGGTCGTGCTGCCCAACTCGCGGTGGAGGCTCTGGGTCGCGCCGGTGAAGGCCTGCCGCGTCCGGAGCAGACCAGAGTCATCGTGGTCGCCAACCAGAAGGGCGGCGTGGGCAAGACGACGACCACCGTCAATCTTGCCGCGTCACTCGCCCTGCACGGCGGTCGTGTTCTGGTGATCGACCTCGACCCTCAGGGCAATGCCTCCACCGCGCTGGGTATCGACCACCACGCCGAAGTTCCGTCCATCTACGACGTATTGGTTGAGAGCAAGCCGCTCGCTGAGGTCGTCCAGCCGGTGGTGGACGTCGAAGGTCTCTTCTGTGCTCCCGCCACCATCGATCTCGCCGGTGCGGAGATCGAGCTGGTGTCCCTGGTGGCACGGGAGAGTCGGCTTCAGCGGGCGATCCTGGCGTACGAGCAGCCGCTGGACTACATCCTCATCGACTGCCCGCCCTCGCTCGGCCTGCTGACGGTCAACGCCCTTGTCGCGGGCGCCGAGGTACTCATCCCGATCCAGTGCGAGTACTACGCGCTGGAGGGACTGGGCCAGCTGCTCCGCAACGTCGACCTGGTACGGGGGCACCTCAATCCCGACCTGCATGTGTCGACCATCCTGCTCACCATGTACGACGGCCGGACGCGCCTCGCCTCCCAGGTCGCTGACGAGGTGCGCAGTCACTTCGGCGACGAGGTGCTGCGGACGAGCATTCCCCGCTCGGTCCGTATCTCCGAGGCACCGAGTTACGGGCAGACGGTACTGACCTACGATCCTGGATCGAGCGGTGCCCTCTCCTATCTTGAGGCGGCCCGAGAAATCGCGCTGAGGGGCGTCGGTGTCAGCTACGACCCGACACAGGCCCATATCGGCGCACAGACGAACCCGAACATGGTGGAGGGGATCCAGTGAGCGACCGACGGAGGATTGGCCTGGGCCGTGGTCTGGGCGCACTGATCCCTGCTGCCCCGACCGAGCGGACCCCGGCTCAGACCGCGGTGGAGGGCGGCTCGGCAGGAGCCCCTGCCGCGGTACCGTCGCTGACGGACCGCGGTGTCGCGGCGGCCAAGGTGACCACCCTGCCGCCGGTCGTCCAGGAGCCCGAGGAGCCCTCGGTGTTCGGCTCGGCCCCGGAGATGCCCGCGCCTCCGATGGGTGCCCACTTCGCGGAGATCCCCCTCGACGACATCACACCGAACCCGCGCCAGCCGCGTGAGGTCTTCGACGAGGACGCTCTGCACGAGCTGGTCACCTCCATCCAGGAGGTGGGTCTGCTCCAGCCGGTCGTCGTCCGGCAGTTGGGCCCCGCGCGCTATGAGCTCATCATGGGTGAGCGGCGCTGGCGGGCCTGCCGCGAGGCCGGTCTGGAGGCGATCCCGGCGATCGTCAGGGCGACGGACGACGAGAAGCTCCTCCTGGACGCGCTGCTGGAGAACCTGCACCGCGCCCAGCTGAACCCGCTGGAAGAGGCCGCCGCCTACGACCAGTTGCTGAAGGACTTCAACTGCACGCATGACCAGCTGGCCGACCGGATCGGGCGCTCGCGCCCGCAGGTCTCCAACACGCTGCGGCTGCTGAAACTGTCGCCGGCGGTTCAGCGCCGGGTCGCCGCGGGTGTGCTGTCGGCCGGTCACGCCCGGGCGCTGCTCTCCGTCGACGACTCGGAGGAGCAGGACCGACTGGCCCACCGGATCGTGGCCGAGGGGCTGTCGGTGCGGGCCGTCGAGGAGATCGTGACCCTGATGGGCTCCCGTCCCCAGACGACGACCCGTGCCAAGGGGCCACGGGCCGGCGCCCGCGTCTCCCCGGCGCTGACCGACCTCGCGACCCGGCTGTCGGACCGCTTCGAGACTCGGGTGAAGGTCGACCTCGGCCAGAAGAAGGGCAAGATCACCGTCGAGTTCGCCTCGATGGAGGACCTTGAGCGAATCCTCGGGACGCTCGCCCCGGGCGAAGGGCCGGTTCTCCACCATGGGCTCCAGGAGGGTGACGCCCCGGCCTCCGAGGAGTCCGCGGACTGACCGTCCCGGGTGTCTCCAGAGCGGATCGTGTCCGGTGTGAACCGGACACGATCCGCTCTTTGCTTTCATGCGGTGTCGAGGGAATCGCGGTGTGGATACGATGCGTGCGGTATGGCGCATTCATCTGGCAGCTGGCAGCACCTCTGAATGGGAGGCGGGGGCCATGCGATCGATGAGCCGCACCGGGCTGGTGAGCGCGGGCCTGGGGCTGGGGGCGACCGTAGGGTTCGTCGGCAGTCTGCTCAGGGAACGCAGCGCTCTGGCAGTCGCTCGCGACGCCGCGGGCGAAGGAAGCGAGGAACAGCCTTCATGGGGCGTCGGCTCGTACCGCTCACGCTGGACAACCTTCAGGACCTTCCCGAGCGCTGCCGCTCGTGTGTCTTCTGGGAACTGGATCCCGTCAGTGGCGAAGCAGCGGTGAAAGCGGGGACACCCGCGCTGGAGAAGGAGTCCTGGATCTCGGCGGTCCTGCTCGACTGGGGTTCCTGCGGCCGGGTGGTCTATGTCGACGACGTACCGGTGGGATTCGTGCTCTACGCTCCGCCTGCCTACGTCCCCCGCTCCACGGCGTTCCCCACCAGCCCGGTCGCACCGGATGCCGTCCAGCTGATCACGGGCTTCATCATGCCCGGCTACCAGGGACAGGGACTCGGGCGGGTGATGGTCCAGACGGTCGCCAAGGATCTCCTGAGACGCGGCTTCAAGGCGATCGAGGCGTTCGGCGACGCCCGTTACAAGGAGCCTGCCTGTCTGCTGCCCGCCGATCACTTGCTCGCCGTGGGCTTCAAGACGGTACGGCAGCACCCCGTGCATCCCCGGCTGCGGCTGGAACTGCGGTCGACGCTCTCCTGGAAGGAGGACGTCGAGCTGGCGCTCGACAGGCTGCTGGGGGCCGTGCAGAAGGAACCGGCGCTACGACCCCTCTAATGCGAATGGGCCGACCCACAGGGGTTGGCCCATTCGTGTTTCACGTGAAACGTCACTCGGCGATGAAGTCCTCAAGGTCACGCACGAGCGCGGCCTTCGGCTTGGCGCCGACGATGGTCTTGGCGACCTCGCCACCCTGGTAGACGTTCAGGGTCGGGATCGACATGACGCCGTACTTGGCCGCCGTGTTCGGGTTCTCGTCGATGTTCAGCTTGACGATCTCGATCTTCTCGCCGTGCTCGGCGGCGATCGCCTCGAGAGACGGGGCGATCTGGCGGCAGGGACCGCACCACTCGGCCCAGAAGTCCACCAGGACAGGCTTCTCGCTCTTGAGGACGACCTCTTCGAAGTCGGCGTCGGTCACATGCTTCAGGGTGCCGGCCACGGCGGGCTCCTTTACTTGATGGTGCGGGGGCGGAAGGGGGGATGGTCAGACGGTGCTCTTCTCGGGCTCTGCCTTCTCCTCGTCCGCGAGGGCGGCGAGGAAACGCTCGGCGTCGAGAGCAGCGGAGCAGCCGGTGCCGGCCGCGGTGATCGCCTGGCGGTAGGTGTGGTCGACCACGTCACCGGCGGCGAACACACCGGTCACGTTGGTGTGCGTCGTGGGCGAGGCGACCTTGAGGTAGCCCTCCTCGTCGAGGTCGAGCTGGCCCTTGAAGAGCTCGGTGCGCGGGTCGTGACCGATCGCGATGAACAGTCCGGTCACCGGCAGGTCGGAGAGCTCACCGGTCTTGACGTTGCGCAGCTTCAGACCGGAGAGCTTCTGCTCGCCCTGGACCTCGGCGATCTCGCTGTCCCAGGCGAACTTGATCTTCGGGTCGGCGAAGGCGCGCTCCTGCATCGCCTTGGAGGCGCGCAGGGTGTCCCGACGGTGGACGATCGTCACGGACTTGGCGAACCGGGAGAGGAAGGTGGCCTCCTCCATCGCGGTGTCGCCACCGCCGATCACGGCGATGTCCTGGTCCTTGAAGAAGAAGCCGTCACAGGTGGCGCACCAGGAGACACCGCGGCCGGAGAGCGCGTCCTCGTTCGGCAGGCCGAGCTTGCGGTGCTGGGAGCCGGTGGTGACGATGACGGCCTTGGCCTTGTGGACCGTGCCCGCGGTGTCCGTGACGGTCTTGATCTCACCGGTCAGGTCGACGGAGACGACGTCGTCCGGAACCAGCTCGGCGCCGAAGCGTTCGGCCTGCGCCCGCATGTTGTCCATGAGGTCGGGGCCCATGATGCCGTCGCGGAAGCCCGGGAAGTTCTCCACCTCGGTGGTGTTCATCAGCGCACCGCCCGCGGTGACAGCGCCCTCGAACACGAGAGGCTTCAGCGACGCGCGCGCGGTGTAGAGCGCCGCCGTGTAGCCGGCGGGCCCGGAGCCGATGATGATCACGTTACGGACGTCGCTCACGGCTTGATTCCTCGTCTCTGGTCTACGTCAGTTCGACCGGTGAGAGCTTCTCTCGGAAGCTCTCACCCCACCCAACGGATCCTACGGGGCGCGCATTCCCGGTGTGTCCGGGCACACGGCCATCCCACACCTACGGATTTCCGCGGCGGGCGGAGACGATGCGTGCTCGGCTCGGAGTCGTGCCGAGGACGCTCAGGGACGAGCCAGGGACTCCGTCAGAAGGACCTTGCCCGGGGAGGTCGAGCTGCTGCAGTCGGCGTCCACGACGAAGGCCGTCACTCGCGAGGAGTCCGAGGCGTCGGGGAGGACGACGAGATAGACGTGCTTCCCCTCGTACGTCTCCTCCTTCGCGGCGAGCAGGTCACCGGACTGGCTGATGCCATCGCGGACACACGTCGGTACCGAGGGCAGCGGCTGGATGAACGGGGAGTACGGGGCAGCCGACGATCCGGACGGGGTGGAGTCGCCCTGGATGCCCACCTCCGGCCGCTTGGAGCCGCGCAAGGTCGCTTTCTTGCCGAGGAGGCCGTCCACCTCCGCCTGCAGGGTGCTCTTGGTGAGGCCGACGGCGGAGTTCGTCGGCTTGCCCTGAGCTGTCACCGGCCCCTTGTCGTGGCCGCCGAGCGACAGGAGGAAGACGGATCCGGCACCGAGGACGGCGGCGGTGAGGACGGCACCGAGGGCGACGTTCCGGCGGCGACGACCACGGTCGGTTCCATGGTTCCTGCGTCCAGGACCGGTCGAGGCGCTCGGCCTGCCAGCCGGACGGCCCCCCGGGGACGCGAGGGTCGATGTTTCACGTGAAACATGAGCCTCGGGAGGGGCGGCGTCCAACAGGGCCTCGGCGGCTAGAGCCGCGTCGATCCGGCTCACGACATCGGCAGGCATGGCTGCCGGACCCGGGACCGCGCCGAGCAGGCCCCGGATCTCGTCCAGTGAGGCCTGGACATCGGCACAGAGTCCGCACCCGTCCAGGTGCTGCCGTACTTCCTCGGTCCGGGCGGGCGGGAGCAGACCTTCGGCCAGGTCGGAGATCTCCGAGACGTCCGGGTGCCCGGTCGTGTCCGTCGTCGACGTCACGCTCGTCCACCTCCGCCCTTCACTGCGGCCGGATCACTCGGCCCGGTGTCCTGTGGGGCCCCGTTTCGAGGCCTCGCTGCCGGTGGGACGGATGTCCCCTCCGCCCGGTTCCGTGCCGGGTCGGCGTCATTCTCGTCACCGGTGTTTTCCGGCCGCAGATGAGTGAGCAGCGGCAGGAGTCTGGCTCTGCCGCGAGCGCAGCGGCTCTTCACCGTCCCGGTGGGCACATCGAGGATCCGGGCCGCCTCCGCGACCGGATATCCCTGCATGTCGACCAGGACGAGCGCGGCGCGCTGGTCGTGCGGGAGCGTGCCGAGGGCCTCCAGGAGCTGACGGTGCAGATCGTGCCGCTCGGCCGGAGCGGAGGCCGATTCATGCGGCTCCAGCAGGTGCTCCAGCCGCTCGGTGTCATCGACCGGGGAGGTCTTCCGGGAGGCCGCCTTGCGGGCCCGGTCCAGGCAGGCGTTCACCGTGATCCGGTGCAGCCAGGTCGTGACGGCCGACTGGCCCCGGAACGTATGGGCGGCCCGGTAGGCGGAAACGAGGGCGTCCTGGACGGCGTCGGCGGCCTCCTCGCGGTCCCCCAGGGTCCGCAGGGCGACCGCCCACAGCCGGTCCCGGTGCCGCCGGACGATCTCACCGAAGGCGTCGGGGTCACCTTCCACATGGCGGGCGAGCAGCTCCTGATCGCTCACACCGCCGTATCCGGCGCCCTCCGCCATCTGCCCCTCCGCCTTCGGTGCCTCCGGTGAGACGTCAGCCCGTGAACTTCACTTCCGTGATGGCCTGCTTGTAACCGGCATCCGAGTACGTGGCAGGATCCGCGCCCGACTTGGGCACGGCGGTCATCCACAGGAGCACGTACTGGCTCTTGACCTTCTTGCTGACCTTCACCGTGGCGGTGTTCCCGGTGGTGGTGATGCTGCCGATCTTCGTCAGCGAACTCACCGGCCCTGGGGTCAGTGAGTCGGCGGCGTAGAGCGCGACCGTCGTGTGATCGCCAGCGTAGCGAAGGGAGATGGTTCCCGTGCTGAGTTCCTTCGCAGAGCCCAGGTCGTAGACGATGCCCACACCTGCTTTGTACGGCGCCAGCTCGGGACCCTCGTTGAAGGTCTTCGTCCGCCAGTAGGTCGAGGCGTTGCCGTCGTAGGTCAGCTTGACGTCGGCCGGGTGCTGGGCGCCGCCGTCGACGACGTACTCCTGGGCGTCCTGGATCTTTATCGGGGTGACGGGTGCGGGACTGGCGTTGTTCTTGTCGCCGTCGTCCGTCGTCTGCGTGGTGGTGCCGTCGGACTTGTCGCCCTGGTTCATCAGGGCCTCCGCGAGCTGCCAACTGCCCAGGCCCAGGGCCGCGATGAGAAGGGCCGAGACGGCCCACTTCAGGGCCTTGCCGGTGCGGCTCTGGAGCGGGGGCGGCGGGGGCTGGACGGGCTGCGTCACGCCGGGGGACGCGGGGCGGCCGTAGGTGCCCTGCTGGTACGTGGTGCGCTGGTACTCGGGCGGTGCCGTGAACGCCGGCTCCGGCGGGCGGATGCGGGGCATCTCGCCGATCGCCTTCACCAGCTCCTCGGGTGTGGTGCAGGCCGACTCGTGGCGGGAGGCGGTGGCACCGTCGTTGACCAGGGCGCGCATGGCGAGCTCGGACAGGCCGCGATGGACCCCGGCGCGTACCTGGTCGGGTGCGATGAGGCCGACGTCCTTGGGCAGTCCGGCCAGACCGTAGGCGTCACTCTCGTACGGCCAGCGCTGGGTCAGCGCCGCGTACAGCAGGGCGCCGATCGCCTTGGTGTCGGTGCGCTGCGGGGTGTCGGAACTGATGCCGCGCAGCGCCGCGTTCACCGCGAGGCCGCGGATGCGCCACTGGCCGGTGGAGGTGCGCAGCACCGCGTTCGGGTTGAGGCGGAGGTGCGCCAGGCCCTCGCGGTGCGCGGCCGCCATCGCGGAGGCGATCTGACTGACCATCTGGTAGGCGTCGTGGGGCTCCAGCGGCCCGGCCGCGAGCAGCGCGGTCAGCTCGGTGGCGTCGGGGAGCCACTCGTGCACGACGTACACGAGGTCGTTCTCCTCGACGGCGTCCAGCACCTGGACGAACCGGGGATCGCCGAGCAGCGCGGCGGACCGGGCGGCGGCCAGCACCGCACGGCTGCGCGCATGATCGGCGGGCAGGATGTGGACTCCGACGGCACGCCGGAGTTTCTCGTCGACCGCACGCCAGCTGCTGAATCCGTCCAGACGGGTGACGCACTCCTCGAGACGGTAGCGTCTGGCGAGTTTGTGACCGCTGTGCAGTTCGGGAGGTGAGGTCTTCTTCCCGGGGCCCGCGGACGCACCGCTGCCCTGGGCCTCGTCGCTGTCCGTGTCCTGCTCCGGGTTCTGGGCCACCCCGTCGGCCGTGGACTGGTCCGCCTTGGCGGTCAGCGGCTTGTCACCGCTGTTGTCTGCCACGTCGACGGCAGCCGTGCTCCGTTCCGCCACCGTCGTTCCCTGCCTCCCCATCCGTTGCACGCTGTCCGACGCCGAAACCAATTGTGCCCACAGTCCCCCGCTATGCACGACACGCGGCGGCGAACGATGGTTGTGCGCTTACCCCTGACTCAGCGACCCAGACGCCCGCGCACCATACCCACGAGGGAGTTGAGCTCCTCGATGCGCATGCGGCGTGCGGCCACGTAGAAGACGCCGAGCAGGAGGACTCCGCCGGCCAGCAGCGCGGCGAAGGAACCGATCACACCCTGCCCCAGAGTGTGGCCGATGCCGTAGCAGGCCGCACCACTGAGGAGTGCCGCCGGTACGGAGGCGATGCACAGCCGGGCGTAGGTGCGGGTGACCCGGGAGCCGTCGAGGTCGCCGCCGAGCCGCTTGCGCAGCCGTCGCCAGGCCACCCCGACGCCGGTCGCGTAGGCCACGCCGTACGAGGCGGCCATGCCGGCCACCGCCCAGCGCGCCGGGAGCAGGTAGTAACAGGCGACCGAGGCGCCCGCGTTGACCGCGGCGACGATGACCGTGTTGTAGAACGGGGTGCGGGTGTCTTCGTAGGCGTAGAAGGCACGCAGGACGACGTACTGCACCGAGTACGGGATCAGGCCGAGGGCGAAGGCCATCAGCATGAAGCCCATGTTGGTGGCTTCGCTGGTGCCCGAGGAACCGAAGATCAGGGTGCACATCGGGATGCCGAGGGCCAGGAAGCCGAAGGAGATGGGGACGATCGCGACGGCGGTCGTCCGCAGGCCCTGGGAGATGTCGTCGCGGACGGCGCCCGTGTCGTTCTCGGCGGCTGAGCGGGAGATCCGCGGCAGCAGGGCCGCCATCAGGGAGACCGTGATGATGGCCTGCGGCAGGCCCCAGATCAGCTGGGCGTTGGCGTAGGCGGCGAAGCCGGTGCCGTCGACCGGGGACTGCTTGCCGGCCGCGGTCGACAGCTGGGAGACGACGATCGCGCCGGCCTGGTTGGCGAGGACGAACAGTACGGTCCACTTGGCGAGCGTGGCGGCCTTGCCGAGGCCGTGGCCCCGCCAGTCGAAGCGCAGCCGCAGCCGGAACCCGGTCTCGCGCAGGTAGGGGATCATCGCCAGGGCCTGGACCACCAGGCCGAGCAGCACGCCGAGGCCGAGCAGACGCTGGCCCTCCGGCGGGATGTTCGTGACCTTCATGCCGGAGTGCGCGGCGGTGCCGTACACCCAGATGAACAGGCCGAGGGTGACGATGATGACGATGTTGTTGAGGACCGGGGTCCACATCATCGCGCCGAACTTGCCTCGCGCGTTGAGGATCTGGCCCATCACCACGTGGATGCCCATGAAGAAGATCGAGGGCAGGAAGTAGCGCACGAAGGTGATGCCGACCTCGTTGGCCGCCGGGTCGCTGGCGACCGGGTCGGACAGCAGGCGGATCAGAAGGGGCGCGGCCGCGATGGTGGCCGCGGTGAGCAGGCCCAGCGCCACCATCACGAGGGTCAGCAGCCGGTTGGCGAACGCCTCGCCGCCGTCGTCGTCCTCCTTCATGGCGCGCACCAGCTGCGGTACGAAGACCGAGTTGAGGCCGCCGCCGACGGTCAGGATGTAGATCATCGTGGGCAGCTGGTAGGCGACCTGGAAGGTGTCGCCGAGCAGACCGACGCCCAGCGCGGAGACGATCAGTGCGGAGCGGACGAAGCCGGTGAGACGGGAGACCATCGTGCCCGCCGCCATCACGGCGCTCGACTTGAGCAGCCCCCCGGCCTTCCCGCCCTTCTTGACGGGCGCCGGAGCGGGGGCGGCGGCGGTGGCCGGCGCCGCGGCCGCGACGGGCGCGGCACCAAGGTTCAGCGTCTGGTCGCTCGCGGGGGACGCGGCGGCCGGGGCGGTCGGCGCCGGGTACCGCGGCCTGGGCGAGGCGCCGCCCGGGGCCGCGGCCGGACCGGGTACCGCCGCGGGCCCGGGCGGCGGCTGGGTGCCGTCCTGCTGCGGGTCCCGGTAACCGCTCTGCTGCTGGTCCCGGAAGAGGTGGGCGAAGGCGTCCGGCTCGTGGCGTTCCTCACCGGAGTGCGAGACCAGGTCGTCCACGCCCACGAACTGGGTCGTACGGGGGTCGTCGCCGTACGGCAGGTACTGGGTCGGGCCCTCCGGCTCGGGCGCCGGGGTCTGGGCCCACACCTGCGGGTCCGGGGCGTACGGCGACTGGGCGGGCCGGCCGTAGAGCGGCTGCTGGGGGTACGTGCCCGGGGGCGGCGGTGGGTGGGCGGCACGGTCGTAGAGCGCCTCGGCGACCGGGTCCTGGGCCGAGAGGTCCTGTGCCCGGTAGGGGTCCTGGTCGTAGGCGTCCTGGAGGTACATGTCAGCCGCGTGCTGCGGCGGGACCTGGCCGGCCTCCGGCGGCGGCTCGGGGTAGCCCGAACCGGCCGCGCCCTGGCCGCGTTCACCGTCGTACGGCGCGTTCATGGTTACCCCACCTCATCGTCCCGGGCCACACCGGCCACGACATCGCTCAACGGTCCACTCTCTCACCCGTCCCGGACGGGTCGGCGCTTTCCGGTGCGGTGTCCGGTGTCGGGTCACTCGGCTGCTCGGGGTCGTCTGCCCCGGACCGGGCGTCGGACTCTCCCGTACGACGGCCACCGGGAGTGCCCGGGTTCCCGGGCCCAGTGGTGTTCTCGGGGCCCTCGTCCGCAGGGCCGCCCGGGGTGTCCTCGCGGGCCGGGGCCGGGCCGTCGCCCTCCTCGGTCTGTCGTGCGGCCGCCCGCTTGCGCTGGGTGTACATCCGGAACCCCGCCAGCACCAGCAGCAGCACACCGCCGCCGATGACCAGCATCACGGTGGGCGTGACCTCGGTGACCTTCACGTCGAACCGGACGGGCTGGCCGTACTCCTGGCCGTCCTGGGTGTAGAGCTGCGCGGTGACCTCCACCCGGCCGTTGGCGTTGGCCGACGTGGAGAACTTCACGGACTGGCTGTGGCCGCCGGAGACCTCGACGGGCTGCTCGTAGTAGGGCTTGCCCCCGATCTCCAGCCGGGTCGGCATCGTCGACGTCAGCCGCAGGACGAGGTGGTCGACGCCCTGCACCAGGTTGTTCTGGACGGTGACCGGGATGGTGGCGCTGCGCCCGGAGAGCTTGGTCTCGGACTTGTCGATCAGCTTGACCTCGCCGATGAGGTCGTCGAGCCAGGACTCCACGCCCGTGCGGAAGCTGTCCGCATCGGTGCCGCGCCCCCGCCACGACGCGGACATCTCCCGGTTCATGGCCCGGCCGAACGGGGTCACCACCCGGGACTGGTTGCTGAGGATCACCTGGAAGTTGTCGAGTTTGTCCTGGGTACGTGCGATCTGCTCGAAGCCCGTCCGGGGCAGTTCCTGCTTGCGCAGCGAGGACGGGTAGGCGGACGACGAGGGGATCTTCGTGGTGGCACCCGGGTCGGGCTTGTCCTTGGCGGCGGCCGTGAGGTTCTGGGACTGCGACCAGTTGCTGTCCTGCAGCGCGGTGATGGCCGTCGCCATGGCCTGGGCCTGGCTCGAGGAGGGCATCCGCTGCGGGGCGACGACGATGCTGCGCTGTTTGTCGGTCTGGGTGCTCAGGGCCAGGCTCTGGGCCAGGAACCGCTGCACCGCGAGCGTCGCCGAGTCCGCCGTCGTCAGATCGCCCTCGAACGCCGTGGACAGCCGGGCGTCCGCGACGACCGCCGTCGTGCCGCCGCCGATCGGTCGCGCCGCGGAGGGCGTGTAGGACAGGCCGCCGGTCTCCTTGAGGCTGTCACTGCGGGCGATCACCTTGTCGGCGCCCGCCGAGGTGGCCACCTTGATGATCGACGGGTCGACCGCGCCGTTCACGGGCCATGCGAAGTCCGTGTTCGGTGTGACATGGAGCACGGTCTCGACCGTGGTGGCGGCGACGTCGGTGGCGTCCTTGAGGTGGCTCAGCGAACCGGTCACCGCGGTGCCGTTGTGGGCGAGGGAGGCCAGGTCCGGGTCGGCGAAGGGGAGCGCGACGACCTCCTTGTCCGCCACCGCGCCCTGGAGGTCGGTCAGGAACTGCTTGGCCACGGCCTGGTGGGTGCCTGCCGTGGTGGTGTCACCGGGGCCCTGGATCTGGTAGCTGCCGGTCATCGCGTCCACGGAGGCCAGCAGGTCCGGGTCGATCACCCAGGTGACGTCCAGGTCCTTGCCGAGGGCCAGCATCTGGGCCAGCCGGCCGCCGGGCGAGATCTCCTTGGCGAGGTCGTCGTTGAGGAAGACCGGCGTCTGCAGCTCGCCCGCCCCTGTCCTCGCCGTCATGTGGACGGTGGAGATCAGCGGCCACAGGTACGTCGTCCTGGTCTTCGTGTCCGCCTCGGAGGACTGCCAGGGCAGGAACGTCTGCTGGACGCCCAGCACCTGGTCCCACTGCTGCGCGGTCGTCCGGCCGGACAGCGAGACACCGAACGGATACACCCCGTCCTGGCCCAGGTCGAGCTTGTCGACGGGGACCGAGATGCTGAAGTGCTCGGCGACCCCCGGGGCGAGCGAGTCGAAGTCCTCGGTGTACTTGCCGCCGATCTCGGTGCCGAGGCCGGACTGAAGCTCGTCGGACTGCTGGGCGGCCGTGTCGATCGCCGACCGGGTGCTGAGCGGGGAACCCACTCGCAGGTCCACATGGGCGTCCGTGACGGCCTGCTTGCCGTTGTTGGTCACCGTGCCGGAGACCGTCAGCGTGTCCCCGTCGGTGGGGGCGCTGGGGCTCAGTGAGTCGATGGCCACCGACACGGCGTTCGATCCGGCCGCCTGAGCCGGCGCCGCGGCAGGCAGCTGCACCAGCCCGGCCAGCAGAGGCGCACCCGCGAGCAGTGCCCCGGTGCGCCGCAGCCAGCGGCGGGCAGGTGAGGGCGTCCCCTGGAAGTCTGCCGCCTCGGCCACGCGCTCGTCCGTCCCTCGTCGTCGTCAGTGGTCGTCGGAATGTGCGTCCACGCATGGTAACGAGGTGCGCTGAGCTGAAGTGCCGCGGTCCGCTTCACAAGATCGGAGAAGCGTATCGGCCTGTCCCCTATATCCAGTATCACCGGAAGGCTTCTTCAAGAGCCGAATACTGGGCTTGTGCTGGTACGGAGCGGACTGTCCCAGGGGCGCGTATGGACGCTCTGCGGGGAGTGCGGGGGGAATATGGAGGCGCTGGGGGTGGCTCGGGACACGTACCCTGTGCTGTTGTGCCGAACGCCAATGAAGACAATCCCTCTGCCCTGAGCCAGGCGCAGCAGCGCGCGGTGAGCGAACTGCTGCGGGTGGCGCCCGTCGCCGACGACCTCGCCCGCCGGTTCCAGGAGGCCGGGTTCTCCCTCGCCCTGGTCGGCGGCTCGGTCCGGGACGCGCTGCTGGGCCGGCTCGGCAACGACCTGGACTTCACCACCGACGCCCGCCCCGAGGACGTACTGAAGATCGTCCGGCCCTGGGCGGACGCCGTCTGGGACGTCGGGATCGCCTTCGGCACGGTCGGGGCGCAGAAGGACGCCCGGGTAGGAGGTACCGTTCGGTCCTTCCAGATCGAGGTGACCACCTACCGCTCCGAGGCCTACGACAGAACCTCACGCAAGCCCGAGGTGTCGTACGGGGACTCCATCGAGGAAGACCTCGTCCGGCGTGACTTCACCGTCAACGCGATGGCGGTGGCCCTGCCGGAGAAGGAGTTCATCGATCCGCACGGTGGCCGGGAGGACCTGGCCGCACGCGTGCTGCGTACGCCGGGGACGCCCGAGGAGTCGTTCTCGGACGACCCGCTGCGGATGATGCGCGCCGCCCGCTTCGCGGCCCAGCTGGACTTCGAGGTGGCGCCCGAGGTCGTGGCGGCGATGACGGACATGGCCGGCCGGCTGGAGATCGTCTCGGCGGAGCGGGTCCGGGACGAGCTGAACAAGCTGATCCTCTCCGCCCACCCCCGCAAGGGGCTGACACTGCTCGTCGAAACCGGCCTCGCCGACCAGGTGCTGCCCGAGCTTCCTGCCCTGCGTCTGGAGAGGGACGAGCACCACCGGCACAAGGACGTCTACGACCACACGCTGATCGTTCTGGAGCAGGCGATGGCGCTGGAGGAGGACGGTCCCGACCTCGCCCTCCGTCTCGCCGCACTGCTGCATGACATCGGCAAGCCGCGCACGCGCCGCTTCGAGGAGGACGGCCGGGTCTCGTTCCATCACCATGAGGTGGTCGGGGCGAAGATGACCAAGAAGCGCATGACGGCGTTGAAGTACTCCAACGAACTGGTGAAGGACGTCTCGCGGCTGGTCGAACTCCATCTGCGGTTCCACGGCTACGGCACCGGGGAGTGGACGGACTCGGCGGTCCGCCGCTACGTCCGTGATGCGGGTCCGTTGCTCGACCGTCTGCACAAGCTGACCCGGTCCGACTGCACCACCCGGAACAAGCGGAGGGCCGCGGCACTCTCCCGTGCCTACGACGGCCTGGAGGACCGCATCGCCGAGCTTCAGGAGAAGGAGGAGCTCGACGCGATCCGCCCGGACCTCGACGGCAACCAGATCATGGAGATCCTGGGGATCCGCCCCGGCCCGGAGGTGGGCCAGGCCTACAAGCACATGCTGGAGCTCCGGCTGGAGAACGGCCCGATGGAACACGACGCCGCGGTGACCGCGCTCAAGGAGTGGTGGGCCGAGCAGGGCTGAGCATGCCGATGGGAGAGGGGCGATGTTTCACGTGAAACATCGCCCCTCTCCATTTCCCCTTTGCTCCTGCTTCCCTCGCTGCGCCTCACACCGAGCCATGGCTGCCGCGACCGCCGCATAGAGGAGCGCGACCGTGATGACGAGAGCCGCGGAGCGGCCGTCCGGCGGCAGCATGAGGGCGGCGACGCCCGCGGCTCCGACGAAGGCGACATTGAAGAGGACGTCGTACACGGAGAAGATCCGGCCGCGGAAGGAGTCGTCGACCGACGACTGCACGATGGTGTCCGTCGCGATCTTCGCGCCCTGGGTGATCAGTCCCAGCACGAAGGCGGCGACGAGCATGGGAGCGGTCGTGAACGGGAGGCCCAGTGCGGGCTCCAGTACGGCGGCGCTCGCGGCGCACACGACGATCCAGCGGGCGGGGCCCAGTCGCCCGGCGGCCCACGGCGTCACCACGGCCGCCGCGAAGAACCCTGCGCCGGAGAGACCCAGCGCCAGCCCCAGCAACGCGAGACCGTTGTCCGGGCCGGAGGAGAGGGCGTAGCGGCACAGCATCAGCACCAGGACGAGCAGAGCGCCGTAGCAGAAGCGCATCGCCGTCATGCTGAACAGGGCCCAGGCCGCCTCGCGGCGACGGGGTGCCGCGAGATGCCGTATCGCTTGCCGCAGGTCGCGCGTGGTGGTGAGGACCGCTGCGCGCACGCTCGGCCGGGCCGGATGCCGGTCGGGGCCGAGGAGGCCGGGGGCCATGGTCAGGGAGGTGAGGGCCGCTCCCAGGTACAGCACGGCACCCAGCAGAACGACCGCGGCGTCGGAGCCCGAGGCGATCAGCCGTACGGCGAAGGCCAAGCCGCCGCCGGCGGTCGCGGCGAGGGTGCCCGCCGTCGGTGACAGGGAGTTGGCCAGCACCAGGCGGTCGGTGTCGACCACCCGCGGAAGCGCGGCCGACAGACCCGAAAGGACAAAGCGGTTGACGGCCGTGACACATAGGGCGGAGGCGTAGAACAACCAGTCGGGAACGTCCCCCGCCATCAGGGCGGCGGTGACCGCGGCCAGCAACGCGCGCAGCAGATTGCCGTGAAGGAAGACCTGACGGCGTCGCCAGCGGTCCAGCAGGACACCGGCGAAGGGGCCCACCAGCGAGTACGGGAGCAGCAGGACCGCCATGGCCGAGGCGATCGCGGACGGTGAGGTCTGTTTCTCCGGTGAGAAGACGACGTAGGCGGCGAGCGCGACCTGGTACACGCCGTCGGCGCCCTGGGAGAGCAGCCGCACGGCAAGCAGACGGCGGAAGTCCCGCAGGCGCAGCAGGACACGCAGGTCACAGACGACGGGCATGGGGCACAGCCTCACACATGGGGTCACATCCATGGGAAGGGTCCCCGGGTCCGATGACCCGGGGACCCTCACAGCCCTGGCAGGAGCGATTTTTGTGCGAGCGGCGGACGTCAGCGCTCGACGTCGCCGCGGATGAACTTCTCCACGTTCTCGCGGGCCTCGTCGTCGAAGTACTGGACCGGCGGGGACTTCATGAAGTAGCTCGACGCGGAGAGGATCGGGCCGCCGATGCCGCGGTCCTTGGCGATCTTCGCTGCACGCAGGGCGTCGATGATGACACCCGCGGAGTTCGGGGAGTCCCAGACCTCGAGCTTGTACTCGAGGTTCAGCGGGACGTCACCGAAGGCACGACCCTCCAGGCGGACGTACGCCCACTTGCGGTCGTCGAGCCAGGCCACGTAGTCGGACGGGCCGATGTGGACGTTCTTCTCGCCGAGGTCCCGGTCGGGGATCTGGGAGGTGACGGCCTGCGTCTTGGAGATCTTCTTGGACTCCAGGCGGTCGCGCTCCAGCATGTTCTTGAAGTCCATGTTGCCGCCGACGTTCAGCTGCATCGTGCGGTCCAGGACGACGCCCCGGTCCTCGAACAGCTTCGCCATGACGCGGTGCGTGATGGTGGCGCCGACCTGCGACTTGATGTCGTCACCGACGATCGGGACACCGGCCTCGGTGAACTTGTCCGCCCATTCCTTGGTACCGGCGATGAAGACCGGGAGGGCGTTGACGAAGGCGACCTTGGCGTCGATGGCGCACTGGGCGTAGAACTTCGCGGCGTCCTCGGAACCGACGGGCAGGTAGCAGACGAGGACGTCCACCTGCTTGTCCTTGAGGACCTGGACGACGTCGACCGGCTCGGCCTCAGACTCCTCGATGGTCTGGCGGTAGTACTTGCCGAGGCCGTCGAGGGTGTGGCCGCGCTGCACGGTGACACCGGACGTGGGCACGTCGCAGATCTTGATGGTGTTGTTCTCGGAGGCGCCGATGGCGTCCGCAAGGTCGAGACCGACCTTCTTGGCGTCCACGTCGAAGGCGGCGACGAACTCGATGTCCTTGACGTGGTAGTCGCCGAACTGGACGTGCATCAGGCCGGGCACCTTGGACGCCGGGTCGGCGTCCTTGTAGTACTCGACTCCCTGTACCAGCGAGGCGGCGCAGTTGCCCACGCCGACGATGGCTACGCGAACCGAACCCATTCCGGTTGCTCCCTGTGTGTACGAGTGAGGCCCTGAACGGGACTCACGTGGCGGTGTCGCCGGGCAAATCCGGCCGAGGGGTGTCCTCGGACCGGGGCAGGTTGCCCGGCGCTCCATGGGTGGTGTTCTGCTGAGCGGACCCCTCGGAGCCGGAACCCTTCAGGTCCCGTCCGGCCCGCTCGCTCTCGATGAGCTCGTTCAGCCAGCGCACTTCGCGCTCCACGGACTCCATCCCGTGGCGCTGGAGCTCAAGCGTGTAGTCGTCGAGGCGTTCCCGGGTGCGTGCCAGTGAGGCGCGCATCTTCTCCAGGCGCTCCTCCAGACGGCTGCGGCGGCCCTCCAGCACGCGCATGCGTACGTCTCGTGAGGTCTGGCCGAAGAAGGCGAACCTCGCTGCGAAGTGCTCGTCCTCGTACGCGTCGGGGCCGGTCTGGGAGAGGAGTTCCTCGAAGTGCTCCTTACCTTCCGCCGTCAACCGATAGACGATCTTGGCGCGGCGGCCGGCCAGCGGGGCGGTGAGAGCATCCTCCCCGGTGTTCGCCGGTTCCTCGATCAACCAGCCGTTGACGACCAGCGTCTTGAGGCACGGATAGAGCGTCCCGTAGCTGAAGGCACGGAACACGCCGAGTGAGGTGTTCAGCCGTTTCCGCAGCTCATAGCCGTGCATCGGGGACTCGCGGAGCAGGCCGAGTACGGCGAACTCAAGGATGCCGGAGCGCCGGCTCATGATCGCCTCCTCTCGTCTGCCGCTCGCTTGTCTCGGTCCGATGTATCGACTCGATACATCCAGACGATAGATCGGCCTTCCCTCTGCGACAAGGGGGATGACGGTGAACGGGATCACATCACCGATTCGCAGGAGGCAACTTGCCTGTTTTGGGGTGAACTTCGGGGCTCGGCGGGTTTTGGTGGTGCGTAGTCTGTGCGGCATGCAGACCACCGGGAACCGAGTGACGCCTGGGGGGCGTCCACGTCCCTGGTGCAGTACGGGTGAATGCAGGACCGACCACATCCGTACTTCGGGGGGACCGGAAACCAGCCGCCGTTTCCAGGCGCGCACGGGTGCGCCTGCCCGAGGAGTAATCGTTCGATGAGCGAGCACCGTCGCAAACCGCCGCAGCCGCAGGGAGGCGGAGGCGGACGTGCCGCGGCCCGACGCGGCCAGTCCGGCCCGTCCTCCGGCCGCCGTGCGGCACCGCGAGGCGCCACCGGGTCTTCTTCCGACTCCTATGGGTTCTCTTCCTATGGGTCGGACTCCCAGGGCCCGGGGGGTGAGGAGCGCCCCTACGGCAGCCGAGCGGAGGCCCGCCGGGCGGCGCAGAGAAACACAGGGGGCCGCCGCAGAGGGCCCGACAACGGGAGCCGTGGTCCGGGTGGTCCGGCCGGCCCGGGGCGCGGCAGAGGCCGGATGGCCGATCCGGGCAAGAAACGCATCATCGACTACCCCAGGGCGAACAGGTTCGGCTGGCGCCGCTGGGTCCCCTCCTGGAAGCTCGTGTCCGGGCTGTGCCTGACCTTCCTGGGCAGTCTGGTCGCGCTGGTCGGTGTCGGGTACGCCATGGTGGGCGTGCCCAACGAGAACACCGCGGCCAAGTCCCAGAACAACGTCTACTACTGGGCCAACGGTCAGCAGATGGTCGCGACGGGCACGGGCGTGAACCGGCAGAACGTCACCATCGACCAGATCCCCCAGGCCATGCAGAACGCGGTGATCTCGGCCGAGAACAAGAGCTTCTACTCGGACTCGGGTGTCGACCCCATGGGCATCGCCCGTGCCCTGCTCAACATGGCCCGGGGTGGGCAGACGCAGGGTGGTTCGACGATCACCCAGCAGTTCGTCAAGAACACCTACCTCAGCCAGGACCAGACGGTCACCCGCAAGTTCAAGGAGATGTTCATCTCCATCAAGGTGGGCACCAAGCTCAAGAAGCCCCAGATCATGCAGGGCTACCTGAACACCTCGTACTTCGGCCGTGGCGCGTACGGCATCCAGGCCGCCGCCCAGACCTACTACGGCGTGGACGCGAAGGACCTCAAGCCGAGCCAGTGTGCTGTCCTGGCCGCGCTGCTCAAGGGTGCGACGTACTACGACCCGGCGGGCAACCCGGACATCGATCCCGCGGCCACCAAGGAGGCCAACCTCCAGCGCTCGAAGGAACGCTGGGCCTGGATCCTCGGGGAGATGCACAAGGACAAGCGCCTCAGCGACGCCGACTACCAGACGGCCATCAAGCAGTACCCGATGCCGCAGGGCCGGAAGGCGATCAAGGGCATGACCGGCCAGATCAGCTACCTCGCCGACACGGCCAAGAAGTACGTCCTCGCACACTCGAACATCACCGAGACGCAGTTCGACCAGGGCGGCTTCCAGATCTACACGACCTTCGACAAGGACAGGGTCAACGCGTTGACCGCGGCCGTGCAGAAGGTCCAGAAGGCGCGCCTGGACCCGAAGCACCGCGAGAAGGACAAGTACGTCCAGTTCGGTGCCGCGTCGGTGGTGCCCAGGGACGGCGCGATCGTCGCCCTGTACGGCGGTGCCGGCTACGAGAACAACCACTTCACCAACAATGCCGACACGTCTGGTGTCCCCGTCGGCTCGACGTGGAAGCCCTTCGTGCTCGCGGCGGCCATGCAGGACGGGACGTACAAGACCGACGGCGTCGGAGTGTCGCCGCTGAGCAAATACAACGGCGACGACAACCTCAAGGTGCGACGGCCGGACGGTTCGTACTACCTGAACAAGGACAACTCGATCTTCCGTCAGCGGAACGAGAGTGCGTACCCCTGGGGCTACATCACCCTGCGCAAGGCGATGGAGCAGTCGGTCAACACACCGTTCGTGCAGCTTGGTGTGGACGTGGGGCTCACGAAGGTACGTGACATGGCCCAGGCGGCTGGGATCCTGCCGAACAGCATGCTGCAGGGTCTGAACCCGTCGTTCGCCATCGGTACGTCCACCCCCAGTGCCATCCGCATGGCCGACGCCTACGCGACCTTCGCGGCCTCCGGCGAGCACGTGGACCCGTACTCCGTGACCGCGGTCAAGCAGGACGGTCAGGAGCTGCCGGGCTTCGACAAGCCGAAGCTGACCAGGGCGATGGACGAGAACGTGGCGAACAACGTCACGGACACCCTGGAGAACGTCATCCAGAACGGTACGGGTACCAACGCCAAGGCCCTGGGCCGTACGGCGGCGGGCAAGACCGGTACCACCGACAGCAACAAGTCGGCGTGGTTCGTCGGCTACACCCAGCAGCTGGCGACGTCGGTGGCGATGTTCCGTGAGAACCCCAAGGACGCCGAGCTGCTGTCCATGAACGGTACCGCCGGCGTGGCGTCCATCCACGGTGGTGACATCCCGACCTCGGTGTGGACCGAGTACATGAAGTCCGCGCTGAAGGGCAAGAACGACCCGGGTTTCCCGGACGCCACCACGATCGGTCAGATCGCCGACGAGGCGGGGATGCCCTCTCCGACGCCCAGCCCGAGCATCACGCCGAGCGAGTCGCCCAGCGAGTCGCCGAGCGCCACGCCCAGCGAGACGGTCACCGCGCCGTCGCCCAGCACGAGTGAGAGCTGCCAGTTCGCCTGGAACTGCTCGACCGACGGCGGCGGCACCGGCGGCACGTCGGGGCCCACGTCCTCGCCGTCGCCGACCGATACGACCGGTGTGGGCAACACCAGAGGCAATGCCAACGGCGGAGGGAACCTCTTCGGCGGATCGACCGGCTAGTCGCGAGGCTGACCGGTTGGTGAGGTTTTCGCCCGCCGAAGGGTGTTTCACGTGAAACACGGGCCGCCGTACCCGAGGAGGTACGGCGGCCCTCGGCGTATTCCTAGAGAGGTACGGCAGGATGGGCCCCATGCCCAGTGCAGAGACGACGCCCGCGGGCGTGCGTGAGCCGGAGCCGGTGCGGCCGACCAGGGAAGACGCGGTCGCCGCGGCCGGCAGTGAGCTGATCGGCGGCCCCATCGGGCGGCGTGCCCTGCTCGGGACGTCCTGGTGGACGCCGCTACGAGTGGTGGTCCTCGTCGCGATCGGCATGTTCGCCCTGGGCCTGGTCCAGAAGGCGCCCTGTTACAACGGCGCCTGGTTCTTCGGCGCCAGTTCCCAGTACACCCACGCCTGCTACTCGGACATCCCGCACCTCTACCAGGGGCGCGGTTTCGCCGACGGTCTGGTGCCGTACTTCGACAAGCTCCCCGGCGACATGGACTACCTCGAATACCCGGTGCTGACCGGGGTGTTCATGGAGGTGGCCGCCTGGCTCACCCCGGGCAGCGGCAGCATCCAGCTCCAGGAGCAGGTGTACTGGTTCGTCAACGCCGGGATGCTGATGATCTGCGCCGCCGTCATCGCGGTGTGCGTGGTCCGTACCCACCGCCGCCGCCCCTGGGACGGTCTGCTGGTCGCTTTGTCGCCCGCCTTCGCACTGACCGCCACCATCAACTGGGACCTCCTGGCGGTCGCTCTGACGGCCGCGGCGATGCTGATGTGGTCCCGAAGCCGCCCCCTCGCCTTCGGCGTCCTCCTGGGCCTGGCCACGGCCGCCAAGCTGTATCCCGTGTTCCTGCTGGGTCCGCTGTTCCTGCTGTGCTGGCGCGCGGGCAGATGGCGGGAGTTCCTCGTCGCGACGGGCGGCGCGGTGGGCTCCTGGCTCGTGGTGAACCTGCCGGTGATGATCTTCGCCTTCGACGGCTGGTCGAAGTTCTACACGTTCAGCCAGGAGCGGGGCGTCGACTTCGGCTCGTTCTGGCTGATCTGGGCGCAGAACACCACCAGCCCGCCGTCGACCGACTTCGTGAACAGCGCGGCGATGGTCCTGGTACTGCTCTGTTTCCTGGGCATCGCCGCGCTGACCCTGACCGCCCCGCGCCGGCCGCGTTTCGCCCAGCTGGCCTTCCTGGTGGTCGCGGCCTTCATCCTGACCAACAAGGTCTACTCCCCGCAGTACGTCCTGTGGCTGGTCCCGCTGGCGGTCCTCGCCCGGCCCAAGTGGCGGGACTTCCTGATCTGGCAGGCGTGCGAGGTGGCGTACTTCCTGGGGATCTGGATGTACCTCGCGTACACGACCAGCGGAGACGCCCACAAGGGTCTGCCGACCGACGGCTACCACTGGGCCATCGCCGTACACCTGCTGGGCACGCTCTACCTGTGCGCCATGGTCGTGCGCGACATCCTCATGCCCGAGCGGGACGTGGTACGCCGCTCCGGTGACGACGACCCCTCGGGCGGGGTGCTCGACGGCGCGGAGGACGTCTTCGTGTTCGGTGCCGCGGCGCATCCCGCGCGCCACGCCGCCCACTTCGAGGGCCCGCAGGTCGCATGGGGAAGCCGGTCGTCCGAGGAGAGTTCGCTCTGAGCGAACAGTTCGGGTCCACGACGTGAGAAGGGCCGTACACGGAGTCCCGTGTACGGCCCTTCCGGCGTCCTGAGGTCCCCCGGCGCCGCACTGCCCCGAGAACCGTCAGCGGTCGACGAGACGGTCGAACTGGGTGGTGGTGTGCCGCAGATGGGCCACCAGTTCCTCGCCGACCTTCGGTTCCGGGGCGTCCGAGGGCACGAAGAGGATCGACACCTGCATGTGCGGCGGCTCCGCGAACCAGCGCTGCTTACCGCCCCACACGAACGGGGAGAGGTTCCGGTTCACCGTGGCGAGGCCGGCCCGTGCGACGCCCTTGGCGCGCGGCATGACGCCGTGCAGGGCTTTCGGCGCCTCCAGGCCCACCCCGTGCGACGTACCGCCCGCCACGACCACCAGGAAGCCGTCCGAGGCCGACTTCTGCTGCCGGTAGCCGAACCGGTCGCCCTTGGCGACGCGGGTGACGTCCAGCACCGCACCGCGGTACTCGGTGGCGTCGTGGTCCCCCAGCCACAGCCGGGTGCCGATCCGCGCCCGGAACCGGGTCTGCGGGAACTGCTGCTGGAGCCGGGCGAGTTCGTCGGCCTTGAGGTGGCTGACGAACATCGTGTGCAACGGCAGCCGGGCCGCCCGCAGCCGGTCCATCCAGCCGATGACCTCCTCGACGGCGTCCGAGCCGTCGGTGCGGTCCAGCGGCAGATGGATGGCGAAGCCCTCCAGCCGGACGTTCTCGATGGCGGCGTGCAGCTGCGGCAGGTCCTGCTCGCTGATGCCGTGCCGCTTCATGGTCGACATCACCTCGATCACCACCCGAGCGCCCACGAGGCCGTACACGCCGTCGATCGAGGACACCGAGCGGATGACCCGGTCGGGCAGCGGCACCGGCTCCTCGCCGCGCCGGTACGGCGTCAGCACCAGCAGGTCCCCGCCGAACCAGTCCTTGATGCGCGCGGCCTCGTACGTCGTGCCGACGGCCAGGACGTCCGAGCCCAGACGCGTGGCCTCCTCCGCCAGCCGTTCGTGCCCGAAGCCGTAGCCGTTGCCCTTGCAGACCGGGACCAGGCCCGGGAACTGTTCCTGCACGTGCTTGTGGTGCGCCCGCCAGCGCGCGGTGTCGACGTAGAGCGTGAGCGCCATGGCCGGACCTGGAACCTTTCTGGATGGCTGGGGTGTGCCAGAGGACTGCGGTGTGTCAGGGCTATAGAAGCACGGAGCGTGACGTCAGCGGCGCGACATGTAGATGTCGAGAGCCTTGTGGAGCAGCTTGTTCAGCGGGAAGTCCCATTCGCCGAGGTACTCGGCGGCCTGGCCGCCGGTGCCCACCTTGAACTGGATCAGCCCGAAGAGGTGGTCCGTCTCGTCCAGCGAGTCCGAGATACCCCGGAGGTCGTAGACGGTGGCGCCGAGCGCGTAGGCGTCGCGCAGCATGCGCCACTGCATGGCGTTCGACGGCCGGACCTCGCGCCCGATGTTGTCCGAGGCGCCGTAGGAGTACCAGACGTGCCCACCGACGATCAGCATGGTCGCCGCGGACAGGTTCACCCCGTTGTGCCGGGCGAAGTACAGCCGCATCCGGTTGGGGTCCTCGGTGTTCAGGGCCGTCCACATGCGCTGGAAGTACGACAGCGGGCGCGGCCGGAAGTGGTCGCGCACGGCCGTGATCTCGTACAGCCGCTGCCACTCCGCCAGGTCCTCGTAACCGCCCTGGACGACCTCGACACCGGCCTTCTCGGCCTTCTTGATGTTGCGCCGCCACAGCTGGTTGAAGTTCTTGTGGACCTCTTCCAGGGAGCGGTTCGCCAGCGGCACCTGGTAGACGTAGCGCGGCTGGACGTCGCCGAAGCCGGCGCCGCCGTCCTCGCCCTGCTGCCAGCCCATCCGGCGCAGCTTGTCGGCCACCTCGAAGGCACGCGGCTCGATGAAGTCGGCCTCGATGTCGCGCAGCCGCTTCACGTCCGGGTTCTGGATGCCCGCCTTGATGGAGTTGGCCTCCCAGCGCCGGATGATCACCGGCGGGCCCATTTTCACGGAGAAGGCGCCCTGGTGCTTGAGGTGGGCCAGCATGGGCTGGATCCAGTCGTCGAGATTCGGCGCGAACCAGTTGATGACCGGGCCCTCGGGCAGGTAGGCCAGATAACGCTTGATCTTGGGCAGCTGGCGGTACAGCACCAGACCCGCGCCGACCATCTCGCCGGTGCGCTCGTCGAACCAGCCGAGGTTCTCCGAACGCCACTCCGCCTTGACATCGGCCCAGGCCGGGACCTGCATGTGGCTAGCCGCCGGCAGACTCTGGATGTACGCCAGATGCTGTTCGCGGCTGATGGTCCTCAGGGTCAGGCTCATGTCGGGGCGCTCCTCGGGCTGGTGTGTCCCCATGGGTACAGGGGCTCCGGCTCTCGCGCCGAAGCCTACTGCGCCTCGCCCGCGGCCCGACCGGGCGTACGGCACCAACGTCCCGGCCCTGTCGGGCCGGGACGTTCCGCTGGGGTGCGGGGGGTGCCGAGGGCTAGCCGAACAGCCCGCCGTTCGCCATCCCGATGAAGAAGCCGATGCCCGAGGCACCGAGACCCAGGATCACACCGAAGCGCTCGCGTGTGGTGATCGAGACCCACTGCCCGTACAGGCCGGTGAAGATGCCGATCAGACCGGCCCAGGAGCTGAGCAGGTGGAGGCCGTGGAAGAAACACGTGATGAAGGCGATCAGTCCGAGCACCAGGGTCACTGCCATCAGTGAGTCCTGGAGCGGATGGCTCTTGCCGTCCGTGGCGAACAGGGATCCGGCGGTGTTGGGTCGCAATGCCTGTGCCATAGGGCACCTCCTGCGGAAGACGGCGCATCGTAGCGCCATACACACCCGATGTGTACAGATTGCGTGCCCTGGCGGCCGGATTTCAACCGGAAGCGGGTGTGCGGGTACTCTGTACCGTCTGCACCGGTGTCTGCCCATGCCGTGACAGGGGATCCCGCGGGAAGCCCCCGATTGTCAGTGGCCGCCGATACCGTTGCGTACGCATCACAACCCTCCTGCCACGGAACGACCGTGGCCGCTGAGTCCAAAGGAGGTGGGTTCCACATGCGTCACTACGAGGTGATGGTCATCCTCGACCCCGATCTGGAGGAGCGCGCCGTCGCCCCCCTGATCGAGAACTTCCTCTCCGTCGTCCGCGAGGGCAACGGCAAGGTGGAGAAGGTCGACACCTGGGGCCGTCGTCGTCTCTCGTACGAGATCAAGAAGAAGCCTGAGGGCATCTACTCGGTCATCGACCTGCAGGCCGAGCCTGCGGTCGTGAAGGAGCTCGACCGCCAGATGAACCTGAACGAGTCGGTCCTCCGGACCAAGGTCCTCCGCCCCGAGACCCACTGAGCTTCCCGCTCAGCTGAGCTCGGGATTCGAGTAGCAGCAAGCAGCCAGCAGCAAACCCGCCGAGAGGTTCCCCCATGGCAGGCGAGACCGTCATCACGGTCGTCGGCAATCTTGTCGACGACCCCGAGCTGCGCTTCACCCCGTCCGGTGCGGCGGTCGCGAAGTTCCGCGTCGCGTCCACTCCCCGCACCTTCGACCGCCAGACGAACGAGTGGAAGGACGGCGAAAGCCTCTTCCTCACCTGCTCGGTATGGCGGCAGGCGGCGGAGAACGTCGCCGAGTCGCTCCAGCGAGGCATGCGCGTCATCGTGCAGGGCCGGCTGAAGCAGCGGTCCTACGAGGACCGTGAGGGTGTCAAGCGCACGGTCTACGAGCTGGACGTCGAGGAAGTCGGCGCCAGCCTGCGGAACGCCACGGCCAAGGTCACCAAGACCGCCGGTGGTGGCGGACGCGGTGGCCAGGGCGGTTACGCCGGTGGCGGCGGCCAGGGTGGCGGCGGCTGGGGCGGTGGCTCCGGCGGCGGCCAGCAGGGCGGCGCTCCCAACGACGACCCCTGGGCCTCCGGCGCTCCCGCCGGTGGTGGCAACCAGGGCGGCGGCTGGGGCGGTGGCTCCGGCGGCAGCGGCGGTGGCGGCGGCTACTCGGACGAGCCTCCCTTCTAGGCCCCCGGGCCGAGGAGCGGGGCACACCCAAACTTCTTGATCACACAGGAGAAACACCATGGCGAAGCCGCCTGTGCGCAAGCCTAAGAAGAAGGTCTGCGCTTTCTGCAAGGACAAGGTCCAGTACGTGGACTACAAGGACACGAACATGCTGCGGAAGTTCATTTCCGACCGCGGCAAGATCCGTGCCCGCCGCGTGACCGGCAACTGCACGCAGCACCAGCGTGACGTCGCCACGGCCGTCAAGAACAGCCGTGAGATGGCGCTGCTGCCCTACACCTCCACCGCGCGCTAAGGGAAGGGTGACCGACCAATGAAGATCATCCTGACCCACGAGGTCTCCGGCCTCGGTGCCGCTGGTGAAGTCGTCGACGTCAAGGACGGCTACGCCCGCAACTACCTGATCCCGCGGAAGTTCGCGATCCGCTGGACCAAGGGTGGCGAGAAGGACGTCGAGCAGATCCGCCGTGCTCGCAAGATCCACGAGATCCAGACCATCGAGCAGGCCAACCAGGTGAAGGCCCAGCTCGAGGGCGTCAAGGTCCGCCTGGCCGTCCGTGCCGGCGACGCCGGTCGCCTCTTCGGGTCCGTCACTCAGGCCGACATCGCCTCGGCGATCAAGGCTGCGGGTGGTCCCGAGGTCGACAAGCGTCGCATCGAGGTCGTCTCGGCGATCAAGACCCTGGGCGCCCACGAGACGTCCGTGCGTCTGCACCCCGAGGTTGCCGCCAAGGTCAACATCGAGGTCGTCGCGGCCTGACGCTGCGCTCTGCCTGAGCCGTAGCTGAAAGGGGCCGCACCCGTCATGGGTGCGGCCCCCTTTCGTTTCACGTGAAACATGACAGCTTGCGACGTTTCCCGTGGAACCCCTGCCGGGGGTGCGCCGGTCAGCGGGTGGCGCCTGTCACGATCCAGCGGCCCGAGCGTGCCCGCAGCCAGAGGGTCAGCAGTCGCACGGCCATCATCAACATCATGGCCGCCCAGAGGGCGGTGAGCCCACCACGGAGGGCGGGGACCAGCAGCGCCGCCGGTGTGAAGACCGCGAGAGTGACGACCATGGCCCAAGCGAGGTACCGACCGTCTCCGGCCCCCATCAGAACGCCGTCCAGGACGAACACCACGCCGGAGATCGGCTGGGAGAGCGCCACGACGAGCAGGGCGGCCAGTGCGGTCTGCTTCACGTCAGGGTCGCTCGTGAACAGCGGGAGGAACAGCGGCCGGGCGCTCACCACGAGCAGCCCCAGGCCCACACCGGTGGCGATGCCCCACTGCACCATGCGCCGACAGGCCTCGCGGGCCCCGGCAGCGTCGTCCGCACCGAGATAGCGGCCGATGATCGCCTGCCCGGCGATGGCGATCGCGTCCAGAGCGAAGGCCAGCAGGCTCCACAGTGAAAGGACGATCTGGTGGGCGGCGATGTCCGCGTCACCCATGCGGGCCGCCACGGCCGTCGCGATCATGAGGATGGCCCGCAGGGAGAGCGTCCGTACCAGCAGCGGCAGGCCGGCCTGTGCTGACGCCCGGATCCCGGCGGCATCGGGCCGCAGAGACGCCCCGTGTCCCCGGGCGCCACGGACGACGACGGCCAGGTAGACCGCCGCCATCGCGCACTGGGCGATGACGGTGCCCCATGCGGAACCGGCGATGCCCAGTCCGGCGCCGTAGACAAGGCCGACGTTGAGCCCGGCGTTGGCGACGAAGCCCGCGACGGCGACGTACAGCGGGGTACGGGTGTCCTGGAGGCCGCGCAGGACACCGGTGGCAGCGAGCACGACCAGCATGGCCGGGATGCCCAGCGAGGAGATCCGCAGATAAGTGGTCGCGTAGGGAGCGGCGGTGGCCGAGGCGCCGAAGGCGTCCACGATTCCTGGAGCGAGAGGCAGGACCAGGGCTATGACCGCGGCGCCGAGCAGCAGTGCCAGCCAGATCCCGTCCATGCCCTGGCGGAGGGCCGCTTGCAGATCACCGGAGCCGACCCGGCGGGCGACCGCGGCCGTCGTGGCGTAGGCGAGGAAGACGAAGATGCTCACGGCGGTGGTCAGAAGGGCCGAGGCGACCCCGAGGCCGGCGAGCTGTGCGGTGCCGAGATGGCCGACGATCGCACTGTCGGCCATGACGAAGAGCGGCTCTGCGACGAGCGCGCCGAAGGCCGGGACGGCCAGCGCGACGATCTCTCTGTCGTGCTGTCGGCGGGTGGCCTGGGGGATCGCGGGGGCCTGTGGCATGGGTCCTAATGTAATCGTCCACAGGTAAGAGATGCAATCCAGCAGTGACCCTTACGTGTGTGTGGGCGGACCATGCTTTCGCGCGCTGTTCGACGCGATCTTGGTCCGACCGGGGAAGTTTTTCTTCTGCACAGCCGGTGGACGGGAAAGTAGCAGGTCAGGGCCTGTGACGAAGAGAGATCGAGGGCTTGTTCACAGGGCTGTCCACCGTGTCGTGCACAGGTTTCAGGGGGTTCTCCACAGCATACGGGCCGTCGTCCACATGGCCTGTGGATAACCAGATTGGCTGACGGTGCCCGCGGGCCTAACGTGGTCCGGCACCCGCTCCTCGTCACGGCCTCGGAAGCCTCGTGAAACCGACGCGCGCAGAACCGGAATGGGGCGACCTAGTTGTCAGTGCCGTGCCGTAGAACAGAGGCACGGCGAGGTCCGCCGGGCGGACGGGGAGGAGGTGGCTCGGTGAGCATTTCCGAGCCCTTGGACGATCCGTGGGCCGACGCCGGTCCCAGTGATCGTCTGCCTGCCTCCCGCCGACGGGGCGAGGGCGGCCGGGGCCGGGACGACCGGCACGACCGGGGCCGGGACAGCGGAGAATGGGACGGCTCGGGGCCCACCTTCGAGCGGGTCCCCCCGCAGGATCTGGACGCCGAACAGTCCGTGCTCGGCGGCATGCTGCTCTCGAAGGACGCCATCGCCGACGTCGTCGAGATCCTCAAGGGCCACGACTTCTACAAACCGGCGCACGAGACGATCTACCAGGCGATCCTCGACGTCTATGCCAAGGGTGAGCCGGCCGACCCCATCACCATCGCCGCGGAACTCACCAAGCGCGGTGAGATCAACAAGGTCGGTGGTGCGGCCTATCTGCACACCCTCGTCCAGACGGTGCCGACGGCGGCGAACGCCGAGTACTACGCGGAGATCGTCCACGAGCGGGCCGTGCTGCGTCGCCTGGTCGAGGCCGGTACCCGCATCACGCAGATGGGATACGCGGCAGACGGCGACATCGACGAGATCGTCAACAGCGCGCAGGCCGAGATCTACGCCGTCACCGAGCAGCGGACCAGTGAGGACTACCTGCCGCTCGGCGACATCATGGAGGGCGCCCTCGACGAGATCGAGGCGATCGGCTCCCGCACCGGCGAGATGACCGGTGTGCCCACCGGCTTCACGGACCTCGACTCCCTCACCAACGGTCTGCACCCGGGACAGATGATCGTCATCGCCGCCCGTCCCGCGATGGGCAAGTCCACGCTCGCCCTGGACTTCGCGCGGGCCGCGTCGATCAAGAACAATCTGCCCAGCGTCATCTTCTCCCTCGAAATGGGCCGCAACGAGATCGCGATGCGACTGCTGTCCGCCGAGGCCCGGGTCGCCCTGCACCACATGCGCTCCGGCACCATGACCGACGAGGACTGGACCCGGCTGGCCCGCCGGATGCCGGACGTCTCGGCGGCGCCGCTCTACATCGACGACTCCCCGAACCTGTCGATGATGGAGATTCGCGCCAAGTGCCGACGGCTCAAACAGCGCAACGACATCAAGCTCGTGATCATCGACTATCTCCAGCTGATGCAGTCCGGCGGCAAGCGCTCCGAGAGCCGTCAGCAGGAGGTCTCGGACATGTCCCGGAATCTCAAGCTGCTGGCGAAGGAGCTGGAGGTCCCGGTGATCGCGCTCTCGCAGCTCAACCGTGGTCCCGAGCAGCGCACGGACAAGAAGCCGATGGTGTCCGACCTGCGTGAGTCCGGCTCCATCGAGCAGGACGCCGACATGGTCATCCTGCTCCACCGCGAGGACGCCTACGAAAAGGAGTCGCCGCGCGCCGGTGAGGCGGACATCATCGTGGGCAAGCACCGTAACGGTCCGACCGCGACGATCACGGTGGCCTTCCAGGGCCACTACTCACGCTTCGTCGACATGGCACAGACCTGATCGGTGCTGTAGGGTCTCAAATTTCGTGTCGGAATCTCACGGCCGATGTCGGATTGAAGTCGGATCCGACACTGAGCTGAGATTCGCAGGTCGCTGCCGTACCTCGTTCGAGTGAAAGCGTTGCTGGTGTGCTCCCGTCGGCGTGTTGGACGGGAGCATCGTGCTGCCGAGGGCAACTCCAACTCGGGAGTGGGGATGGAAGCGACGGTCAGCTTTCGTGGGCACGGTGGCGGGGTTGAAGAGTGTTCCTGGGCGTCTGTGGCACCGGCGTTGCTGCAGACGGCTCATCCGTGGCGGACGTTCCGCTGGTACAGGGGCCAGAAGCACTACTCGGGCACCTACTGGTCGGCGACGATGCGCGACCACGTGATCTACGAGTCACGACTTGAGCTGTCGCGTCTGCTCTTCGCCGATTTTGATCCGTCCGTACGCACCATCGTGGCCCAGCCATTTCTGCTGCAGACGGTGCTGGAGGGGAAGGTGCGTCGGCACATCCCGGACTATCTCCTGCTCACCGGGCAGGCGCCGGTGGTTGTCGACGTCAAGCCGCGGCACCGATTGTCCAAGCCAGAGGTGGCATTCACCTTCGACTGGACCCGGAAGGTGGTGGAATCGCGGGGATGGAAGTACGAGGTCTGGAGTGATCCTCCGGCCACAGAGCTTGAGAACATCCGGTTCCTGGCGGGCTACCGCAGGGATTGGCTATTCACCCCCGAGATTCTGGAAGAGCTGCGGGATGCGGATCTCAACGGGGTTCTTCTGGGGCAGGCCGTGGGGTATCTGCCAGATCGACCAGAACCTCAAGTCCGTGCTGCGATCCACCATTTGCTCTGGACACAGGCCTTCTTAACCGATCTCGACCGGCCGCTCGGCCCTTCGCACGTCCTGAGGAGGGCAGCGTGAGTAGGGCGGCCGCTCGCGTCGGAGTTGGTACGCGCTTCCGCTACGACGGGGAATCCGTCGAAGTAGTGGAGATGGCTGCGACCACAGCGGGCAACGAAGTGGTCTTGAAGGATGGTCATGGGCGGCTCCTGCGGCTGTCGCTCAAGGAGCTGCTGTTCTCTGACCGCGCTGCGGTCAGTCCTGATGGCCCGGGACCGTCCGCGGATGACGAAGGCGAGATCGCTTCCGTGCTCCTCGGACAGCTCGATGCGGAGGAGAAGCAGAAGGTCCTGGAGCGAGCTGGGCATGTCCGCGAGGTGCTGACCGGATATCGCTCCGGCAGCAGGGAGTTGGCGGCTGACGACGAGCCGAAGGCCACCTACGACACGGCAGTGCCGATGGAGGCGAGGAAGGCAGCCAAGGCGGCGGAACTTGGCGTGACGACCCGCACCATTGAGCGCTGGGTCGCTGGATTTCTCCAGCATGGCGAGGCCGGGCTTGCACCGAGGAGGACGCAGTCGGAGCGGTCACAGACCTCGGTCGATGACCGATGGGTGGAGACCGCGGTAGAGGTGATGGTCGAGCACACCGACCAGTCGCGGCCGTCGCGGACGATGGTGATCGAGCGGACCCGGGCTCGGGTGATTGCGCGGTTCGGTGAGGGAGTGGTGCCGCAGCCGAGTCGGGCGACGGCGTTTCGGCTGCTGGAGGAGCTGGAACGACGACATCCGCTGTTCCGGCTGAGTACGAAGCGCAACCGGGATATCGCCGGTCGGCCGGAGGGCCAGTACGGCAAGCTGCGGCCGACACGGCCAGGCGAGTACCTGCTGATGGACTCCACCCGCTTGGACGTCTTCGCGTTCGACCCGCTGACCCTGAAGTGGGTGCAGGCCGAGCTGAGTGTCGGGATGGACTGGTACACCCGCTGCATCACGGGCATCCGGCTCACGCCGGTCTCGACGAAGGCGGTGGATGTCAGCGCGGTGCTGTTCCAGTCGTTTCGGCCGAGGCCGGCGGGGCGGGACTGGCCTCGGCACGCGGTCTGGCCCGAGCACGGCATCCCCCGCACCGTCCTCGTCGATGTCGAAGGCGCCACCGGACCGGGCCTGGCCTCGCCACCTTTGGTTCCCGAGACGCTGATCGTCGACCACGGCAAGGTCTATGTCTCGGAGCATCTGACCAGCGTCTGCCGACGGATGGGGATCTCCATCCAGCCGGCCCGGCTGCGGACGGGCCGCGACAAGGGGCCAGTCGAGCGCTACTTCCGGACCTTGCGGGAGGGACTGCTGCAGGTGCTGCCCGGCTACAAGGGGCCCGACATCCACTCGCGAGGCGAGAGCCCAGAGGACGACGCGTTCTTCTTCCTCGACGAGCTTGAGGCGATCATCCGGGAGTGGACCGCAGCGGTCTATCACTGCCGACCGCACTCCAGCCTGGTCGATCCGGGCCTGCCGGGGCTGCGGATGTCCCCGGCGAAGATGTTCGAGCACGGCATGGCCCGCGCCGGCTACGTCGAGGTTCCCCGGGATCGCGATCTCGCGTTCGAGTTTCTGCAGACGAAGTGGCGCACGGTCCAGCACTACGGGGTCGAGATCGGCCGGCGCCGTTACAGCGGCCCTGGCCTGCCTGAGCCGGGCGTCCGCAGCCCCTACGACAGTCCGGTCAAGAACGGCTGGCCTTTCCAGGTGGACCCCGACGACATCACCCGAATCTACTTCCGTGATCCGGCTACTCGGGCCTGGCACACGCTGGTCTGGGAGCACGCGCCGTCGGCCGAGATGCCGCTGAGCGAGGACGCGTTGGCGTTCGCCCGGCAGCTGGCGGCCTCGAAGTATCGCTTCCCCGACGACCGGCTTGCTGTCGCTGATTTGTTGGAGCGGTGGAATCTCGGGCTGGGCACCACGATCGCCGAGCGGCGCATGGCCCTGCGGCTCTCGCGCGAGCAGGCCGCCATCGAGCTTCCGGAGAGTGAGTCGGAGACGGTCGTCTCGCTTCCCTCCGTACGCAAGGCCCTCGGCCAGGACGAGCAGACCGTGGAACTGCGGGAGCCCGACGTGGTGGCGGAGGCGGGGGACGACGACGGGGCTGATCTGGAGGACCTCGCCGGGGAGAGCGACTTCTACGCCGATGCCCTGGAGGACGTGTGAACGACGGCAGCGTTCCGCAGCCGGGCAATCTTGCCTTGTCGCGGAAGGAGGACTTCAAGGCTTTCGCCGAGAGCCCCCGCCGCAGCCGGCCCGACCTGCTGACCCGAGAACAGCTGAAGTCCCTGCCCACACAGGCGCGGGCGGACTACGACCGTCAGCGCCGGCAGTGGCACGCGAACATCGGCCCGGTCAAGACGCCGCAACTGACAGAGCTCCATGAAGACCTATGGGACATCGTCGACAGCAACGAGCAGGACGGTGACAAGGCCAAAGGGGCGGTGGCTGTCGACGCGTTCCCCGGGCTGGGCAAGACGACCTCGGTGCTGGCCTTCGCTCGGGACTTCCACCAGAGGGAGATCGAGGAGTCGGGAGCGTTCACGAGCCAGGGGCACGAGCGGATCCCGGTCTGCCGGGTCGGACTGACCGGGAACACCGGAATGAAGGATCTCAACCGAGCCATGCTGGAGTTCTTCGGCCACCCCGGACAGATGCGGGGGACCACCGCCCAGTTCGGACGGCGGGTGCTGGACTGCGTGCTGTCCTGTGATGTCCGCCTAGTGGTTCTGGACGATCTGCACTTCTTGAAATGGGGACAGAAGAGCGGCATCGAGGTGAGTAACCATCTGAAGTGGATCGCCAACGAGTTCCCGGTGACGTTGCTGATGGTGGGGGTCGAGCTCGCGAAGAAGGGACTGTTCGGCGAAGGAACGAACGGGCGCGACACCGCTCTGGCCCAGACCGGCCGCCGCACCACCCGCCTCGGACTGCGACCGTTCACCATCGATACGGAGGCCGGCCGTCGGGAATGGCGGCAGATGCTGCTGGCCCTCGAACAGCGCGTCGTGCTCACCGACAAGCACCCCGGCATGCTCGCGGACGACCTGTCGGACTACCTCTTCGCCCGCAGCACAGGACATATCGGCTCGCTGATGACGCTGATCAACCGCAGCTGCCAGCGGGCGGTCCGCACCGGCGCCGAACATCTTGACCAGGACCTCATGGACCGGGTGAAGAACGACGAGGCATCCGAGGCTGCCCGCCTCGAACTGCAGGCCGCGCTGGAGAAGAAACGGCTGACCAGCCGCCCGCGGCCCCGGAGCCGACGACCCGCATGAGAACGCCGGTCCGCACCCTGCCGATCCGGCTCCCTCCACTGCCCGGCGAGGCCCTGGACTCATGGCTGGAGGCGACAGCCAGACGGATGGACACCGCGCTCGGTGATGTCCTGCTGCACTTCGGATTCCCGGTCCGGCACCGGGCCGGAAACCAGTTCCGGGGCATCCCGGCAGACTGGACGATCGTCCTCGACGAGCAGCAGATCAATGCCGTCGCGCACGCCACCGGGACGTCCCCGGAGACAATCGCTGCCCTGACCCTGGCGCACTACGACGGACGGGCCCTCCACATGAGTGCCGGAGGCCGGGCCGTGTCACGGCATGTCCTTTGGGGCCGCGGAGGGGGATCCCGGTTCTGCCCGGAGTGCCTTCTTGCCAGTGGTGGGCGATGGCAGCTGTCCTGGAGGCTCGGTTTCTCCTTTGCCTGCACCCGGCACCGCAGACTGCTGGCGGACTGCTGCCCGCACTGCGGGAGGGTGCTGCGGCAGCGGCCCCGTTCAGGCCGGTCTGTCCCCCAGCCTGAACTCTGCGGCAATCCACCGACCCGCCCCACCCGCCCGTTCTCGGCTGGCTGCGGCACCGATCTGACCTGCGCTTCGACGCTTCTCCTGCCTCCTGACCATCCGGTTCTCATGGCACAGGACCGAGTGATGGAGATCATCGACGGTGCAACGGCTGCTTTCGGCCCCTACCGGACCTCTCCCCAGCCGGCATCGGCAGTGCTGGCCGACATCCGGGCCCTGGGCATACGCGTCCTGAGCGACCTGCCCGCGGCTGTCCTCCAGGAACGGATCCCGGCTGATATTGCAGAAGCGCACCTCAGCACCGATCCGGTCTCCCCGCACACCGGACAGGCGTTGGAACGTCCGGGGTTCATGGCTCCGCCCCGAGCCGCGGACACGGCCGTCGCGGTCACCATGGCCCTGGGCATCCTGGAGCAACCAGGAATCCACCCGGCCGGCGAGGCCCTGCGGGGCCTGCTGGAAAAAGTACGCGAGGAACTCACGCAGATCTCGGCAACCAGCATCGACAGCTGGGGCCGGGGAATCAGCCCGGTGCTGCAGTCCGTGCACCTGGCCGCCCTCGCCCCTTCCCTCCGCCCCAGCGAATACGTCCGCTACCGCATCACGACCGAGACCCCCCGCCGGCCGACCAGGACCACTCGGGACATCGAGCAGCGAGCCAGGAAGATCCCCACGATGTTCTGGCCGCCCTGGACGATCCAGCTCGCACCACCTGAAGGAATCAATGCGCGGGCTCTGGCCCCCGTTCTCGCTGCCCTGCTGCTGATTTCCGACAGCCGCACATCCCTGGACCAGGCAGCCGGGCTGGTCGGCGACGCCATCGACGGCACTGAGATCTCACGCCTCCTCCAGGAACTCGACGACCTTCCGCAATGGCCGGACATCGCCACTGCCCTGGACCGGCTCGCGGACTACCTTGATGCCAACAGCACCCCCATCGACTACGGCCGACGCCGACTCCTCGACTACACCGGCCTGCTTCCTCATGACCGCTGGCTGGAGATCTGCCGCCGCACCGGAACACCACCGGGAACCGGACGGCGCGAACGCATCGCACGCAGCCAGCTCTTCCAACGTCTCAGCGGCCTGCCCGCCGAGTCTGTCCCCGACGACCTGGGCGGGCTCGACAGCGCAGAGTTCCGGGCGACGTCCTTGCGGTTCACCGCGCTTCAGACCCCCGAACTCGCGCACGCCCTCCAGCAGGAAGCCCTCAACTTCCTGGCCTCACACCACATCCACGACGAGCCCATGACCTGGCAGCCGCCCGCCACCCTGCTGGCAGGGCTCTCCCCTCCCGGACCCGACCCGGCGCACGTTGACCTACCCCGCCTGCACCAGCTCGTCCGAGAACGCCAGCACCCCGTTCAGCACGCCGCCGAGGTCCTGGGCACGACCGTCGAGGCCATCCGACATGCTCTCGACGAACATCCAGCCCCCGCACCCCCACTGACAAAGAACGCCGCCAGAGCCACCGGCCGCATCCGGCAGCATGCCCGGCAAGCCATTCCGGCAGAGCGCTTCACCCGGCTCTACCTCGACGAACACCGGTCCCTCCAGCAGATCGCCACCCTCACCGGCTTCTCCCGCAGAGTGCTGACCGACCTCGCCAAGGACTACGGCATCCCGCTCCGCGAGGGCCCCAAGGACTACAAGCGCCGCGGAACCGTCGAACGGGACTGGCTCATCGAGCAGTACGTCCACCGCCGCCGGACCTTGCCGGACCTCGCCCGAGAAGCCGGCATGAGCACCGCGAACATGGCTCGCTGGGCCCACACCCACAACATTCCCCTCCGGCCACGCGGCGGAGCGAGCCACCAGACCGTCCTCCGCACCGCCGACGAAGCCGAGGCTCTTCCCGTCATCCTCCGCAAAGCCCTCACCGGCCCATACGCGCGGCAACGACTCGCGCGATTCCTGGCAGCCCAGTCCTATCCCACCCTCACCGAAGCAGCCCAAGATCTCGGCATCCACCAGTCGGCCCTGGTGATCCAGATCAACCGCCTCGAACGGGACCTCGGAAAGGCACTGCTTGCACGCGCGGAACGCGGCCGGGCCATGACACTGACTCCCTTCGGCGAGAAGGTCATCGCGGCCATCAGCACCATGCAGAGCCAGATCGCGAGTCAGCCCTGACGCTGATCGTTTGCGGTGCCTGCGACAGCAGGCCCGCAGTTAGCCGGAAGCGCGACCACCACCATGGCGATGGCTGCTGCCGCGGTGTCGCATTCACCGATGACCGTTCCACGAGAAGGACCGCAGACGCGATATCGCCCGTCGCTCAGCGGATCGATGAACGGCACGTCCCATGAGTACGGGAACCCGGTGCAGGTCGTGAAGTGCAGCGACCAGTGGCTGGTGAACGGATACAACTGCCGCAGCTTCGGTTCGGCGGACGCAGCCTCGGCGAGCGCCAGTGTCTGGCGGGCGAGGTCGAGTCGATCGGCGTCCTGGTGCAAGCCTTCCAAGAGAAGTCGCCACTGCACGGTGACTGCCTCGGCCGGACCGAGTTCATGCGCTTCGGTCAGCTCGCTCACCTCAATGAAGGCAGCATCATCCTGGATCTCGCGGAGCCTGGCCCCGTCACGCCAACCTGCCGCAGCTCGGGCTAGCTCGCCCAGATCGGAAGTCAAGCCCGAGAGCAGCTGAACCCCCTGGCACGGGCCGTTGATGTTGAACCAACGGCTCTCCGATCCGATGAAGATCCAGCAGGGTTCCCGGCCAGGGGTTGTGCTGGTGACGCCAGCTGTCCGCAGCGGGTCCGAATCGTTGCTCAGCACCGCACCCAGATCAAGCCCCTGCTCGGCAGCAGTCAGTGCCAGGGCCGCGGCCAGACTGCCAGCAGCTGCGAGATCCGGATAGAGATCAGGGTCGGCGGGAATGGGTTCGTGTTGAGCGGGGCGCGGGGAGTTCGAGGTCACCGCCGGAGTCTGCCGTCTGCGCTGAGGAAATGGCCACCCCGGGAGACGGACTTGTCGCACGGCGCTACAGTCCGACACCGGAGGAGGAAGATGGCGCTGAACAAGAAGGGCTCCCGGCGCATAACTGTTGACGGGATTGAGTACCGCTGGCGGATCCGCAGGAAGCCCTCCTACATGCAGGGACTCTGCTGGACACCAATGACCTACGCGGTCGAAGCGGCCGGCGGCAGCCAGCCGGGCATGACCTTGATCGTCACCAGCGGCCAGGCCCATCCCAGTAACTGGGTGGGCGTCGAGACGGAGCCCATTCGTCCAGCTCACGTTGCTGCCAGCATTCGAGAGGCACGGGATCAAGGCTGGGATCCAACCCGGGGCGGCTCCCCTTTCCAGCTCGACCGATCCGCAGGATTCATCGCTCAACCATGAGACAAAGCGGAGTAGCGCGGCGCATCTGGCCCGGCATCATGGCCTGGTGACCACATGGATGCGCTGCTACTGGGACGAGGAAGATACCTGGTTCTACTTCGAGGTCGACGCCGAAGGCTGGGTGATCCGGCAGATCGAACTCGAAGGGCCTGAGCTGACCCCGATCGCAGCCGCCTCCCTCGCCGAATGGCAGCAGGCCTCCGACACAGGCCGCCTCGACGAGTACGACAACCGGTTCGGGATCACAGCAGAACTGCCCGTCTCCGAGTGGGAAGGCCACGATCCGGAGCAGATGACCTCTGACGAGTTCGAGCAGGTCTGGAACGCCGCTCGTCGGCAAATCGCAGCCCGGTCGTCGTGATGGCTAGCCAGGGGCGGATAGTCGTTTGCCGCACCCGCCCTGCCCGCTCGATCATGGAAGTCTCGATCGAGGAGGCTTCGTGGGACTGTGTCTGTTCCCCGGGGACGGTGACCTCACCAGCCCGGACATCAGCTGGTCCTACTCGGGCTTCAGCGCCTTCCGCCAGCGCTTGGCCCAGGCTGAGGGGTTCACGCTGCCGGACATGTGGGGCTTCGGCGGGGACCGGCAATGGAGCGAGATCTCATCGACGCTTGAGCCCCTGCTCGACCATCCTGACGACGCCGGCGATCTATCCGCCGCCGACTGTGCCAGGGTCCTGCCCCGGCTGGCCGAGATCATCACGGAGTGGGAGGCCGAGGAAGGTGACCCCACCCTCTCGCGACACATCGAGGACGCCCGACAGCTCGTGATCGTGTTGAAGATCTGCGTCGACTCGAACGTCGAACTGCTCTTTGGGTGACCGTGAGAAGAACCCGGCTGCCAGCCGGTGAGCCGGGACGGCTTCGAGGAAATGACATGGCCGTGAGACAGCACCCATGCCAACCCGCGTGAGACACCGCCAAGACCTGCAGGTCACAGCGTCGCGATATGACACCGAAAGCGAGAACCTACAGCCCGTTCTCCGGTTCCGTGTCCGTGACGACCAGGGTGGGCAGATGGCATCGGTCAAGCAGTTCCAGGTCACCTTCGACTGCGCGGAACCCGAGCGTGTGGCGCGCTTCTGGTGCGAGGTGCTGGGGTACGTCGTACCGCCTCCGCCGCAGGGGTTCGCCACGTGGGAAGACTTCGACCGCTCGCTGCCGCCGGACCGCCAGGGCGCGGCGTTCGCCTGCGTTGATCCCTCGGGCGTCGGCCCGCGACTGTTCTTCCAGCGGGTCCCCGAAGGGAAGGTCGTCAAGAACCGGGTTCATCTGGACGTACGGGTCGGTACCGGGCTCGTGGGCGAGGAGCGCCTCGCCGTGCTCGAAGCCGAATGCGCGCGGCTTGTCGCGCTCGGCGCGGTACGCGAACGACTGCTTGTGGCCGACGGGTACAACGAATCGTGCATAGGGATGCGTGACATCGAGGGCAACGAGTTCTGTCTCGACTGAGGGCCCGAACGGGTCCACACCGGAGAAACGCACTCGACGCCGGTCCGGACAACGGGTGGACTGGGCGCATGACGACATTCCAGGATGAGCTGCTCCCTGCCACTCGGCGGGCGCTGCTGCACAGGATCGCCGTGGCCCAGGCCGAAGGCCGGGCGCCCTCGCTGGTGGCCGCCGTCGTGCGGGGCGGCCGGACCGTCTGGCACGGAGCGCGTACCTCCGTGGACGGGCACGGACCGGACGAGAACGTGCAGTACCGGATCGGCTCCATCACCAAGACGTTCACGGCCGTGCTGGTGCTCCGGCTGCGCGACGAGGGGCTGCTCGACCTCGGCGACCCACTGGAGAAGTACCTGCCGGGCACCGGCGCGGGGGAGGCGACGATCATCCAACTCCTCGCGCACACCGCCGGGTTGGCAGCCGAGTCTCCGGGCCCCTGGTGGGAGCGCACCCCGGGCTCGCTGCGGCCGGAGCTGAGCGACGTCCTAGGCGAGCAGCCCTTGCTGCACCCCGTCGGGCGCCGGCACCACTACTCCAACCCCGGCTACACCCTGCTCGGCGCGCTGGTCGAGGAACTCCGTGGCGCCCCCTGGGAGCAGGTGCTCCGGCGAGAGGTGCTCGAACCCCTGGGGCTCGACCGCACGAGCGCCCAGCCGCAGGCACCGCACGCGGGCGGGTGGGCGGTGCATCCCTGGGCCGACGTCATGCTTCCCGAGCCGCTGGAGGACCTCGGCCGGATGGCGCCCGCCGGACAACTCTGGTCGACCACCGGCGACCTGGCCCGCTTCGCCGTCTTCCTGACGGCCGGTGACGACCGGGTGCTGAGCGCCGAGTCGGTACGCGAGATGCGCGTCCCGGCGGCTCCGGCAGAGCCCGCCGATGTGCTGGACGGTGCCACCTATGGTCTCGGCCTGCAGATCCAGCGCCGTGACGGCAGGCTTCTCGTCGGGCACTCCGGCTCGCTGCCCGGTTTCCTCGCCGGCCTCACCATCAGCGTGGACGAGGACGTGGCGGCCGTGGTGCTGGCGAACTGCACCTCCGGCCCGCTGACGTCCACCGTCGGCGCCGACCTCGTCCGTATCGTCGCGGAGGCCGAACCGCGTATCCCGGAGCCGTGGCGGCCACTGAACCGGGTCGATCCGGCAGTACTCGAGCTGGCCGGGCAGTGGTACTGGGGCACGCACCCCTTCGTGCTCCGCGTGACGGCCGACGGTCTTGTCTCGCTGGGACCGCTGTCGGGCGCCGGCCGCCGCGCCCGCTTCCGTCCCAACGGCGACGGAACGTGGACCGGTCTGGAGGGCTACTACGCCGGAGAGCTTCTCCGGCCCGTACGGCGCCCCGACGGAGTGGTGAGCCACCTGGACCTCGGATCGTTCGTGTTCACGCGTCAGCCGTACGACGAGACGTCTCCTGTGCCCGGCGGGGTGGCCCCCGAGGGGTGGCAGGGGGTCGGCTGACCGTGGCGGAGCAGGGCGGCGTTTCACGTGAAACGCCGCCCGTGCGCCTTCGGCGCTCAGATCTCCAGCTTGAAGCCCACGTGTGAGGCGGTGAAGCCCAGCCGCTCGTAGAAACGATGGGCGTCGGTGCGCGAGCTGTCCGAAGTCAGCTGCACCAACTGGCAGCCCTGGCGCCGGGACTCGTCGATCGCCCACTCGATGAACCGGGTGCCCAGCCCGCTGCCACGCTCGTCCGCATGGACCCGTACGCCCTCGATGATCGACCGGGTGGCGCCGCGCCGGGACAGGCCGGGGATGACGGTGAGCTGGAGCGTGCCCACGACACGGCCCTCGCGCACGGCGACGACCAGCTGCTGGTTGGGGTCCGCGTTGAGGCGCTCCAGCGCGCGCAGGTAGGGCGCGAGGTCGTCAGGCGACTCCCGTTCGGCGCCGAGCGGGTCGTCGGCGAGCATGCCGACGACGGCCGGAACGTCGTCGGCCACCGCGGCACGGATGTCAAGATCTTCCATGGCCGGAGCCTACGCGGGGACGTTCAGCGACTCCACGACCCGTACCAGGGGGGCCAGTTCCGGAGTCCCGGCTGCTTCGTCGAGAGCCTCGCGCAACGCGGTGTCGTTGGTGGGGCGAGCCTGTTCCAGCAGATGCAGCCCTGCGTCGGTGACGTTGGTGTAGATGCCCCGCCGGTCCGTCGGGCAGAGATAGCGCTCCAGGAGGCCACGGTCCTCCAGGCGGGTCACCAGCCGGGTGGTCGCGCTCTGACTGAGCACGACCGCGTCGGCGACCTGCTTCATCTGCAGATGTCCTCCTTCGCCGTCGTGCTGTCGGCTGAGGACGTCGAGCAGCGAGTACTCGCGCACGCTCAGGTCGTGCTTCGACTGGAGGGCGCGCTCGATGTGCGCCTCGATCCTGCCGTGCAGCAGCGAGAGGGCGCACCAGCCCTGGGCGAGGGCGGTGAGAGCGGGATCCGTGGCAGTCATAGGGCGTTTTCCTCCGTCCCGGAGCGACTGAATCCAGGATAGAGCAGGTTCGCGATATCCCTCGGTTGCATATAGCCAGCGTATGCAACTATTGTGGACGCAAGCTAAGCGCACCTGCAATCGTCTGGGAGGGTTTCATCCCCATGCCTCTCGCGCTTCTGGCCCTCGCGATCGGGGCCTTCGGAATCGGCACGACCGAGTTCGTGATCATGGGCCTGTTGCCCGAGGTCGCGGGCGACTTCGGGGTTTCCATCCCCACCGCCGGCCTTCTGGTGACCGGCTACGCGCTCGGTGTGGTGGTCGGTGCCCCGCTGATGACCGTCCTCGGCACCAGGCTCCCGCGGAAGCGGATGCTGATGCTCCTGATGGGCCTGTTCATCCTCGGCAACCTGGTGTCCGCGACGGCCCCGGTCTTCGCCGTCATGCTGATCGGCCGCGTGGTCGCCTCCCTCGCCCACGGTGCGTTCTTCGGCATCGGCTCGGTGGTGGCGGCCGAACTCGTCGCGCCGAGCAAGAAGGCGGGGGCCATCGCGATGATGTTCACCGGCCTCACCGTGGCCAACGTGGTCGGGGTCCCCCTCGGCACCCTCGTCGGGCAACACGTCGGCTGGCGCGTCACCTTCGGTATCGTCGCCGCGCTCGGCGTCGTGGGCCTGGCCGGTATCGCCAGGCTGGTGCCCGAGCTGCCCAGGCCGGCCGGCGTGCACCTACGGCACGAGCTGGCCGCGTTCAAGAACGCCCAGGTCCTGCTCGCCATGGCGATGACCGTTCTCGGCTTCGGCGGGGTCTTCGCGGCCATCACCTACATCGCGCCGATGATGACCCAGGTCACCGGCTTCGCCGACGGCTCCGTCACCTGGCTGCTGGTCCTCTTCGGACTCGGCATGGTGGGCGGAAACCTCGTCGGCGGGAAGTTCGCCGACCGAGCCCTGATGCCCATGCTGTACGTGTCCCTGGGCGCCCTGGCCGCCGTTCTCGTCCTCTTCACGCTCACCGCGCACCACAAGATCGCGGCTGCTCTGACCGTGGCCCTGATCGGTGCCCTGGGCTTCGCCACCGTGCCGCCGCTCCAGAAGCGCGTCCTCGACCAGGCACACGGTGCTCCCACCCTGGCCTCGGCAGTGAACATCGGTGCCTTCAACCTCGGCAATGCCCTGTCCGCCTGGCTCGGCGGCATGGTGATCGCCGCCGGCTACGGCTACACGTCTCCCAACTGGGTCGGTGCCGCCCTGGCCGCGGCCGCCCTGGTCCTCGCCTTCCTGTCGGGCGTGCTGGAACGCCGTGACGACGCTCCGGCCACCGTGACCGCTGACGGCAGTCCCGCCCGGCAGCCCGACCCCGTCCACCACTGAGCCCGGCTAGGGCGCCGCACGCCACCCCCGCACCTGAACCCCAGCACCCCCGCAGGAGAAAGAGCCCATGAGCACCACCACCGTCGCCCCACTCACCATCCAGGACGCCGAACTGCTGATCGCCGAGGCCCGGCGAGCCGCCGAGGCCGCCGGAGCCACTGTCAGCGTCACCGTCCTGGACGCCGGAGGCCACCTGCTGGCCTTCCGGCGGGACGACCGCGCCGTCCTGATCTCCGGCGAGACCAGCACCCGCAAGGCATACACGGCACTGCAGTTGAACACCCCCACCGCCGACCTCGTCGACACCGTCCAGCCAGGTGGCCTCTTCCACACCCTGCCGACGGCGCTGGACCGGCCGCTTCTCTTCATCGCCGGGGGCGTCCCCGTCCAGCGTGACGGCCGGACCGTCGGGGCGGTCGGCGTCGGCGGCGGCACCCCCGACCAGGACCACGGCTTCGCCGTCACCGCCGCGAAGACCCTGTCCTGACGGAGGCTTAGGGGCTGTCCGGCGGATCAGGTCGCAGGAAAGCAAGGGTGGCTCGTCGGCCGAGGTGAGCGGGGTCTCTGGTGCGTCCGGCTGCACGGCGGAGGAGCCGTGGCCGATCAGCCGCTGCCGCGGCGGGCGACGCGGTGGGGGCACCTCCCGGCCGGAGGCTGGGGGACGTCGGCGACCGACGACAGCGCCGCTGGGGGTCCCCACGCCTTTGGGGCAGTGGGGGAGGGCGCCCCAGACCCCGCGTCTGCGGCAGATCCGCCCGGACAGCCCCTAACCCGCCGCCACCGTGAGCGGCGCGAACCGCCGTGTCCAGTCGCCCGGCAGCTCCGCGACGCCGTACGTCATGACGGAGTTCATGGCGACGGAGGTCAGTCCGTGCGCCTTCACCCAGGCCAGCAGTTCCTCGTGCCGGACGTCGATGTCGGTGCGCAGCGGACGGTCGGTGTGCACGGCGAGCGAGGTGATGAGGGCCTTCGCCGTCGGAGTGTCACGGGCGATCAATGGACCGACGACATGGGTGTCCATATTCGGCCAGGCGGCCGCGTAGCCCACGATCCGGCCGTCGTCCACGGCCACGCGGAGCTGATCCGAGAAGGCGGGCAGTCGGGTGATCAGAGGGGTGCGGTCGCTGCCGAACACCTCCTCGTCCAATGCGAGAAGGGAACCGAGGTCCTCGGCGGTGGCCGGACGCGTCGCCACCCGTGGTTCGGGGCCGCCCGGGATGAAGGGCCCCGACACCATCTCCGAGCGTCCCGTGGTCTTGAACCCCAGCTCCTCGTAGAGCGGACGGCCGTACGGGGTGGCGTACAGAGTCAGCGGGGTCGTCCCTGTCATCGAGAGGATGTGCCGCATCAGTCGCCGCCCGACACCCTGACGGGAATGCCGTTCGGCGACCAGAACCATGCCGATCGCGCCGAGATCCGGGCGCCCTGGAGGGCCGTACTCCGTGACGACGCAGGCGGCGACCAGGCCTCCGCCGGGGTCGTCGATGCCGTAGCCCTGTCCGGCCGTGAGGAGGAAACGCCACTTGTGCTCCTCACGCGACCACCCCCGGTCCACGGACAGGTCGGCGCAGGCGGTGAGATCGCGTGGCGTCAGTCGGCGAATGGGCAGAGCGGCGAGGGAAGGAGTTGGCACGCAGGTCAGGCTTGCCGACCCGCACCCCCGACGTCCACCCGTTTCAAAGGAGACACACGCGCTTTTGGCCATGTCGTCGTCAAGAGTGCAGCTTCTGGAACGGCGGGCTGTTTCACGTGAAACTGCACGGGACGGATCACCGTGCGCGGTGTCGCAGGGGCGGCGGGGGGTAGTCGTGCCCGGAGTGACGGCGGGTAGTGTCGAGTCCGGTTCACGTTCGAGGCACGGCCACCCCGTACAGGGTCCGTCGGCCAAGGGCGCGACGAGGGGGAGCCGGCCGTCAACGGGGGAACGCAGGCACTTTCCGAGTGAAGTGCCGGGACCGACCGCAAGTTGTTCGAGGCGAGGCACACCATGGACGCTCCGACCACCACGTCGGCTGACGACGACGGGGCCGTCGGAGGCGGCTGGTTCACACCGGCCCACAGCAGTCCCGCGGGCGAGTCCTCCGCAGAGCTGGCGGTCGTGGCGCCGGGTGGTTCGGGGGAGACGCTCGGGCATCGCGTCCCGCCGCAGCGCGGCGCACCACCGCGGCAGGAGGCCTCCCCGGACGCGGTACGCGTGCGCGACACCATGGCGGAGATCCGTCCGATCGCCGACAAGGTCACCTCGTACTTCTACGCGCTGCTCTTCATCCGCCACCCCGAACTGCGTGAGCTCTTCCCGGCCGCCATGGACACCCAGCGGGAGCGGCTGCTGAAGGCCCTGCTCACGGCGGCCGAGCACATCGACAACACGCCGGTCCTGGTCGAGTACCTGCAGAACCTGGGCCGCGGGCACCGCAAGTTCGGCACCCGCGCCGAGTACTACCCGGCTGTCGGCGAGTGCCTCATCGGCGCGCTGAGCAGGTACGCCTCGGGCACCTGGAGTCCCGAGACAGAAGCGGCCTGGGTGCGGACGTACACGACGATGTCCCAGGTGATGATCGACGCGGCGGCCACGGACGAGCTGCGGGCACCCGCCTGGTGGCACGCGGAGGTCCTCACGCACGAGCACATGACTGCGGACGTCGCGGTGCTCACGGTCCGCCCGGAGCAGCCGTACCCCTATCTCGCCGGGCAGTACGCCGCCATGGAGACGCCCTGGTGGCCTCGGGTCTGGCGGCACTACTCCTTCGCCTCCGCGCCCCGCTCGGACGGTCTGCTCACCTTCCACGTGAAGGCCGTCCCGGCCGGCTGGGTCTCCAACGCCCTGGTACACCGCGCCCGCCCCGGCGACGTGGTCCGACTGGGGCCGCCCGGCGGCTCCATGACCGTCGACCACACCCGGGACAACGGACTGCTCTGCCTGGGCGGCGGCACCGGCATCGCACCGATCAAGGCGCTGGTCGAGGACATCGCCGATCGCGCCGCACGCCGTCCCGTCGAGGTGTACTACGGCGCCCGCACCGATCACGGCCTGTACGACCTCGACACCCTGCTCCGACTTCAGCAGAGCCATCCCTGGCTCGCGGTGCGCGCGGTCGTCGACCAGCGGGAGCGGATCCAGCTCCCCGACGCGCTCCGCGGGCGCGGCCCGTGGACCGGGTACGACGCCTACGTCTCGGGCCCGCCCGGCATGATCCGCAACGGTGTCCACGCGCTGCGGGACGCCGGGGTCCCCGCGCACCGCATACGGCACGACTCGGTCGAGGAACCGGTCGTCGGCGGTTGAGCCGTCACCCGAGGTCGGGGGCGTGCATGGCCCGGACACCCTCGATGTTGCCGTCCAGGTAGTGCCGCAGGGACAGCGGGACGAGGTGGACGGAGGCGATCCCGACCCGGGTGAAGGGGACGCGGACGATCTCGTACTCACCCGCGGGCTCGTCGACCTCGGGGCCGTGCCGACGCTCGGGATCCATGGACTCCAGCCGGCAGACGAAGAAGTGCTGGACCTTCACGCCGGTCGCGCTGCCGCTGTCGCCTATGTGCTCCACGGTGTCCACGAAGCAGGGCACCACATCGGTGATCTTGGCGCCGAGTTCCTCGTCCACCTCGCGGTGCAGGGCGTCGACGACGGTGCTGTCCTCCGGCTCGACGCCGCCACCGGGGGTCACCCAGTAGGGATCGACACCGGGCTTGGTGCGCTTGATCAGGATCAGGTCATCGCCGTCCAGAAGAACGGCACGTGCGGTGCGCTTGACCACGGGTCGGACGGTCATGGGAGAAATGTGGCCCAGCTTGTTCCACGTGAAACATCGTGAGGACCCATCGAGCGGACGTACCCCGCGAACGTCACGGAAACGTACTCAGGCCCAGTCCGCGGCCGCGTGCCGGAGCCATTCGTGCGCCCGTGCCACATGGGGCATGGCGAGCGTGCCGGTACGCACCACCAGGAAGTACGTCCGCAGCGGAGGTACCGCGGGATCGTGCAGGGCCATGACCTCCCCGCGTTCCAGAGCTGCGGCGCACAGGTACCGGGGCAGCACGGCGAGCCCGGCACCCGCGACCGTACAGGCGAGGACCGCGCGCAGGTCCGGTGCGACGACCGTGCCCGAGGCGGCCGGACGGGCGTCGAACACGGAACCCCAGTAGCGGGAGACGAAGGGCAGCGATTCATGGACCTCCACGACAGGCAGGTACTCCAGGGCGGGCGCACCCTTGTCCCCCACCGTCCCGGCGCCGATCTCCGCGGCCCAGCGCGGAGCGGCGACCAGCACATGCTCCTCGTCGCAGAGCGCGGTGGCGGTGAGCAGGGCGCCGCGTGGCCGGAGGGTACTGATGACCAGGTCGTGGTGTCCGGCGGACAGCCCCTCCAAGGTCTCCTCGGCGTTTCCGAAGGAGGCCCGCAGTGCGAAGCCCTGGCCGTCGTCACCGGCGAGTTCGGTGAGGGCGGGGAGGGCGCGCTCGGCCGTGAACTCCGGCGGGCCGGCGAGATGCAGGGTACGTACCGAGAATTCGTCGTCGAGGCCGCGTTCCGCGATCTCCACGAGGGCGTCGAGGTGAGGGGCGGCCTTGTGGGCGAGTTCGTCGCCGATCGTCGTGGGGGTCACCCCGCGGGCCTGGCGCAGGAAGAGCGGACGGCCCAGTTGCCGTTCCAGGGTCCGGATCTGGGAGGTCACGGCCGGTTGTGAGAGGCCGAGCAGAGCGGCGGCGCGGGTGAAGGATCCGGCCCGGTGCACGGTCACGAAGGTGCGCAGCAAGGCCAGATCCATCGCACGCCCTCCCGTTCGCCCCGCCCCTTTCGCGGCCCCTGGGCAGGTCCACAACTATAAATAAGTCGATAGGTCTCTGCCGCTACAGTGATTGGACACTGACGCAGAGTCAACTAGCCTTGGTCGCGTGGTTCTTGGCGCGCGAGAACCGGGACGGTCCGAGTCACGAGGGGGGAGGCTCGGACCGTCCGTCATGCGTAGCCGGACCGGTGCGGGCGTCCGTATTCCGGTCACCTGGCCGACTCGTCGAGTGCGCGGAGCACATCGGCCACCAGATCCTCGGGGTCCTCGGCCCCGACCGACAGCCGGATGAAGCCCTCCGGTACGTCGTCCCCGCCCCAGCGCCGGCGTCGCTCGGCCGTGGAACGCACCCCCCCGAAGCTCGTCGCGTCGTCGACCAGCCGCAGGGACTCGAGAAAGCGTTCCGCACGCGCGCGCGTGGGCAGCGTGAACGAGATCACCGAGCCGTAGCGGCGCATCTGCTGTGAGGCGATCTTGTGGGCGGGATCGTCGGCCAGCCCCGGGTGGCGCAGTCCGGTCACCTCGGGCCGCCCGCGCAGTGCCTCCGCGAGCAGCAGGGCGGTCGCGTTCTGCCGGTCGACCCGCAACTCGAGGGTGGCGAGGGAGCGGTGCGCCAGCCACGCTTCCATCGGCCCGGCGATCGCACCGATGATCTTGCGCCAGCGGCGGACGGCGGCCATCGCCTCGGCGTCCCGTCCGACGACGTACCCCAGCAGGACGTCTCCGTGCCCGGTGAGCTGCTTGGTGCCGCTGGCCAGGGAGAAGTCGGCGCCCAGCGCCAGCGGCCGTTGGCCGAGCGGGGTGGCGAGGGTGTTGTCGACGGCGACGAGGGCGCCACGCGCGTGCGCGGCCTCGGCGAGCCGCCGGATGTCGCACACGTCGAGGCCCGGATTGCACGGTGACTCGATCAGTAGCAGCTTCGCGCCGTCCAGGACGTCCAGCTGGGCGTCACCGGCGGTCGGCGCGGTGCGCACCTCGATGCCGTAGGCCTCCAGCTGGGCCCGGACCAGGGGCAGCACCTGGTAGCCGTCGGAGGGCAGTACCACCGCGTCCCCGGCGCGCAGCTGGGAGAACAGCACCGCCGAGACGGCCGCCACGCCGGAGGCGAACACCAGGGTCTCGGCCTCCTCACCGGGCGCCTCCAGCTCGCCGACGGCCCGCTCCAGATGCGTCCAGGTCGGGTTCTCGTCCCGCCCGTACGCGTACGGCCCGCTGACCTCGCCCGGCAGGTGGAAGTGCGCGGCGAACACCGGCCCGGGCAGGGTCGGCTCGTTCTTGACCGGATCGGGGAGCCCCGCGCGCACCGCGCGCGTGCCCTCGCCCATGGCTGCCTCGCTCATAGGGCCGTTCCCTCCACTTCGTCGCGTACGGCGGCGAGCAGCCCCTCGCTCGCCCCCTCCACCATCTCAAGACACTCCTCGAAGCCGTCCAGACCGCCGTAGTACGGATCGGGTACGTCGAGATCGTCACCGGCGGCGGGGTCGTAGGAGCGCAGCAGCCGCACCTTGCGGGCGTCCTCCTCGGTGGGGGCCAGGCGGCGCAGGGCCTTGAGGTGACCGGCGTCGAGCGCGATCACCAGGTCGAGGCGGGCGAACCAGGCCACCTGGAACTGGCGGGCGGTGTGGTCGCTGTCGTAGCCGTGTTCCGTCAGGACGCGCACGGTGCGCGGGTCGGGGCCGTCGCCCTCGTGCCAGCCGCCGGTTCCGGCGCTGTCGGCCTTGACCCGGTCGTCGAGTCCGGCCTCGGCCAAGCGGGCACGGAAGACGGATTCGGCCATCGGGGAACGGCAGATGTTGCCCGTGCAGACGAAGCAGACGCGGTAGGTCATGGGGCGCTCAGTCCGAGTCGGGAAGGATCATGTTCAGGGCCCAGGACACGATCGAGATGATCAGACCGCCCAGCACGGCCGTCCAGAACCCCTCCACGTGGAAGCTCAGGTCGAGCTTGTCGCACACCCATGACGTGAGCAGCAGCATCAGCGCGTTGACCACCAGGGTGATCAGACCGAGCGTGAGGATGAACAGCGGGAAGGTCAGGATCTTCACGATCGGCTTGACGAGGAAGTTCACCAGCCCGAAGACCAGGGCGACGAGGATCAGCGTCCAGACCTTCTTGGCGGTGCTGTCACCGGTCAGAGTGATCTTGTCGAGCAGCCACACGGCGACCGCCAGGGCGCCCGCGTTGGCGATCGTCTTGACTACGAAATTCATCATGTGTCTGATCGTGACAGATGAGATCGAACACAAGTAGTGAGGCGAGGGCGGCGACGGCGATGAAGGCATTCCGGCTGGACGAACTCGAGGCGGAGCGCGCCGCCAACGACGGTGCCTACCTGCAGTTCCTGCGCGAGCGGAACATGTCGGTCGGCCTCTACGCGCTGGACGCGGGTGAGCGGGACCCCCAGCAGCCCCACAACCAGGACGAGGTCTACTTCGTCGTCAGCGGCCGTGCCTCGATCACCGTCGGTCTGGAGACCACGCAGGTCGCGCGGGGCAGCGTGGTGTACGTGCCGGCCGGGGTGGCCCACAGGTTCCACCACATCAGCGAGGACCTGAGGGTCCTGGTCGTCTTCTCTCCGCCTGAGGCCTGACCCCGGTCCTCGGGGTTCCCTAGGGGACGGGTCAGGGGAGGACAAGGGATCCGAGGCCCCCGGACGGCCCCCGCGCGGCTCTAGCATCGAGTGCAGGACATCGCATCGTGCGGGACGCACGAGACCTACGTGCCGAGCGCACGAGAAAGCTGAGGACAGGGCAATGCGAGAGATCTTCACGGGTCTGCCGTGGTGGGTGAAGTGGATCGCGGTGCCGGTCATCGCACTGGTGGTGTTCGGCGGCCTGATCGGCGCGATCGTCGGCTTCCTGGCCTATCTGCTCTTCAAGCTGCTGATCTTCGTGGCGCTGGTCGGCGGCCTGATCTACATCGTGCGGAAGTTCATGTCGAACTCCTCGTCGAAGAGCGACTGGTGAGGACCGGGGGAATCGGTGGCCGGTAACAGGAATCACCGGTTCCCTCGGGCGGGGGAAGTTTCCCCCAACGGGCCGACCGGAAGCGGCGACGGACGGTTAGAGTCGCTGACCCCCTCGCGCTCCGGGAGCGACTCTTGGCCACGCTTGACGCCGCCTCAGCACCCACGGAACACCGCCCACCCCCCGCCCGACGCAGTTCCACCACACCCCCCGTACAGCGGCCGGCCACCCAGGCCGACCCCGCGCAGCCGCATTCGGCCACTCTCATCGGCTCCGTGCAGCGCGCCATGCGTCTGCTGGAATGTGTCGCCGAGCACGAACACGGCGCCCCCGCCAAACAACTGGCCCGCGAGACCGGCCTCGCTCTGCCCACCGCCTACCACCTGCTGCGCACCCTCGTGCACGAGGGATATCTCCGCCGTGACAAGGGCCTGTTCTTCCTCGGCGAGGCCGCCGAGCGGCTGAGCAGCAGCGGAGCGCAGCAGAAACGTCGCAGCGCGGTCGTCGACACCCTCGCCCACTGGCGGGACGCGATCGGCGTGCCGGTCTACTACGCGATGTACCGGGACGGCGAGATCGAGGTCGTGTGCGTCTCCGACTCCCCGGCTGCCCCGGCGGTCGAGGAGTGGGCGGACTTCCGCGAAACCGCCCATGCGCATGCCATCGGCCAGTGTCTGCTCTCCCAGTTGGACGAGGCCGCCCGCCGCGACCATCTCGACCGGTACCCCGTGCGGACGCTCACCCCGTACACGGTGCGTGACAGCCACACGCTGCTGCGCAGGCTGGAGCGCACGCGCCGGATGGACCCTGTGGTCGAGCGCCAGGAGTACACGCTGGGGACGGTGTGCGCGGCCATTCCCATCACCGCGGGCACCACAGCCGCCACCATGGCCATCTCCCTCCCGCTGCACCAGGCCGACCGGCTGCTCCCCGCGGCACGGCAGTTGCAGGGCGAGGTCGGACGGCACCTGGGTTCCCTGGCCATCGCTATCAGTATCTGAAAACTCACTCCTTGTGATCTCCTGTGTACTTTCAGCAAGATTTGACCACTATCAAAGGGGTAAACCCGGCCAGTCGGCGTCATATGACGGGGTAGGCGATGCGCGAGTCCGTACAAGCAGAAGTCATGATGAGCTTTCTCGTCTCGGAGGAGCTCTCCTTCCGCATCCCCGTGGAGTTGCGCTACGAGACCTGTGATCCGTATGCCGTGCGGCTCACCTTTCATCTGCCCGGGGACGCGCCGGTGACCTGGGCCTTCGGCCGTGAGCTGCTGATCGACGGGGTGGGCCGACCGTGCGGCGAGGGCGATGTGCATATCGCGCCCGCCGATTCCGAGGTGCTGGGTGAGGTGCTGATCCGCCTTCAGGTCGGATGCGACCAGGCGATGTTCCGTTCCTCGGCACCCCCGCTGGTGGCCTTTCTCGACCGTACGGACAAGCTGGTGCCGCTCGGCCAGGAAGGCGCGCTCGCCGATTTCGACGCCCATCTGGACGAAGCCCTGGACCGCATCCTGGCAGAGGAGCAGAGCGCCGGCTGAGATGTCGTGGCGACGGGGGCAGGACCCTCCGGCCGAGCCGGACGCGAAGCCGGACGAGAACACGCAGGAACGCTTCTGCGTGCTCTCCTGACTCCGCAAGCGCTTCCGGGCGTGCCGTCAGCGCTTCCGGCGCCGCCCCCGTCCGCCGCGCGCCGGTGTCTGCACGGTCGCAACCGCCTCCGTGCCCGGCCGGTCGGCCGACACCACCAGGGCTGCCAGCAGCGTGGTGACCGGCACCGAGGCCACCAGGCCGATCGAGCCGACCAGCGTGCGCACGACCTCCTCGGCCACCAGCTCACTGTTGGCGACCGTCGTCACGCTGCTCTGCGCGATGGAGAAGAGGAGCAGCAGCGGCAGCGCCGCGCCCGCGTAGGCCAGCACCAGGGTGTTGACGACGGAGGCGATGTGGTCGCGGCCGATACGGATGCCCGCCCGGTACAGCCCGCGCCAGCCCATCGTCGGGTTGGCCTCGTGCAGTTCCCAGACTGCCGACGTCTGGGTCACCGTCACGTCGTCCAGCACGCCCAGCGAACCGATGATGACGCCGGCCAGCAGCAGACCGCTCATGTCGATCGACGGGTACAGGCCATGGATCAGCCCGGTGTTGTCATCGGTGTTGCCGGTGAGCGCGGCCCAGTCGATGAACTCGGAGCCGAGCAGGCCGATCAGGCACAGCGAGACCAGCGTGCCGAGCACCGCCACGGAGGTACGGGCCGACAGGCCATGACACATGTACAGAGCGATCAGCATGATGGCGCTCGACCCGACCACCGCCACCAGCAGCGGATTGGAGCCCTGCAGGATCCCCGGCAGGATGAACAGGGTCAGCACCATGAAGCTCACGGCCAGCGCGACCAGCGCCATCACCCCGCGCAGCCGGCCCACCACCACGACGGCGAGCGCGAAGATCCCGGCCAGCAGCGCCATCGGGAACTTCCGGTTCACATCGGTGACCGAGTACTGCAGATCCTTCGGTGCCGAGGGCTCGTAGGCGACCACGACCTTCTCGCCCTGGTGCAACTGCCGCGACTGGTCGGGCTGCACGATCTCGGTGAAGGTACGGCCCGTGTCCTTGCCGGTGTCGACCCGGACCGTGGCCTTCTTGCAGGTGCCGCCGTCCTCCTGCTTGCCGGACCCTCCGTCGGTGGTGGAGAGGTCACCGGTCGAACCGCCTCCCGAGGCGTTGACCGACTTGCAGCTGACCGAGACGACCTTGGCGACCGTCGCCGCCTGTGTCTGCCGGTCGAAACCGACACCGGTGCGCTCGTGCGGCGGAGCACCGCCGGGCCACAGCACGACCAGGCCGACCACCACCGCGGCGGTGAAGGGGATCAGGATCGCCGCGATGACCTTGCGCAGATGCTTCGAGACGGGTGCGGCCGGACCGTGGCTGTGCGAGTGGCCGTGCCCGCCGCCGGCTCCGCGGTGTCCATGACCGTGATGGGCACCGGAGGTCTGATCAGGAGCGTGGTCATGAGCGTGCTCCTGGCCGGACCCGTGTGCGTACTGGGCATGCCCGGCACCGGCAGCACGGCCATCCGGGCCCGGTCCGCCGCCCCTTGCCGCGCCGTTGCCGCGCTGTGGGTCAGGAGGCGGATGGGGGGGCCGCTGTGTCGTGGTCACCGCCCGATCATCGCAAGAACGGCAGAGGCCCCCTGTTCACCGCGCCCGAATTGACGCTAGCGTGGAGGCACCTTTGCACACGCGGGAGCTCGGAGCACCGGGCTGAGAGGGCGCTGACCTCCGTATTCGCGATGTTTCACGTGGAACAAGTGAACTTCCACAGGAACACCGCTCGACGGAAGCCGCTGCGTCGACCGCCGAACCTGTTACCGGGTAATGCCGGCGTAGGGAGTAGGTCTCATGACCAACAAGGACGCACGCACGCCTGCCTCCAACCAGGATGAAGCGCCCGCCACGGGCGAAACGTCACGCGAGGCCGGACAGTCCGTGGGCTGGCACAAGGGGTATGTCGAGGGCTCGCGCCCCGACCTGCGCGTGCCGGTCCGTCAAGTGCACCTCACCAACGGGCAGTCGGTCACCCTCTACGACACCTCGGGCCCGTACACCGATCCGCTCGTCGAGACCGACGTCCGCCGGGGACTGCCCCCCTTGCGGGAGAACTGGATCATCGCCCGCGGTGACACCGAGGAGTACGCGGGCCGGCCGGTCCGTCCCGAGGACGACGGGATCAAGCACACCGCACCGCGCGGCGGTCTGCGCAACCTGGACGCGGTCTTCCCGGGACGTCCGCGACAGCCGCGCCGTGGCCGGCCCGGAGAGGCGGTCACCCAGCTCGCGTACGCGCGCCGCGGGGAGATCTCGCCCGAGATGGAGTATGTGGCCATCCGGGAGAATGTCGCGCCGGAGATCGTCCGTGAGGAGATCGCGGCGGGGCGGGCCGTGCTGCCGGCCAACGTCAACCACCCGGAGACCGAGCCGATGATCATCGGCAAGCGGTTCCTGGTGAAGGTCAACGCCAACATCGGCAACTCGGCGGTCACCTCCTCCATCGAGGAGGAGGTGGAGAAGATGACATGGGCGACCCGCTGGGGCGCCGACACGGTCATGGACCTCTCCACCGGCCGCAACATCCACACCACCCGTGAGTGGGTGCTGCGCAACTCCCCCGTCCCCATCGGGACGGTGCCCCTCTACCAGGCCCTGGAGAAGGTGGACGGCCGAGCCGAGGAGCTGACCTGGGAGATCTACAAGGACACGGTCATCGAACAGGCCGAGCAGGGCGTGGACTACATGACCGTCCACGCGGGCGTCCGGCTGCCGTTCGTCCCGCTCACGGCGAACCGCAAGACCGGCATCGTCTCGCGCGGCGGGTCGATCATGGCGGCCTGGTGCCTCGCACACCACAAGGAATCGTTTCTGTACGAGAACTTCGAAGAACTCTGCGAGATTCTCGCCGCCTACGACGTCACCTACTCGCTGGGGGACGGCCTGCGCCCCGGCTCCATCGCGGACGCCAACGACGAGGCACAGTTCGCGGAACTCCGCACGCTCGGGGAACTCAACCGGATCGCCAAGCGTTTCAACGTACAGACCATGATCGAGGGCCCGGGCCACGTTCCGATGCACAAGATCAAGGAGAACATCGACCTTCAGCAGGAGATCTGCGATGAAGCTCCGTTCTATACGCTCGGCCCGCTGACCACCGACGTCGCACCGGCGTACGACCACATCACCTCCGGTATCGGTGCCGCGATGATCGCCTGGTGGGGCACGGCGATGCTCTGCTACGTCACACCCAAGGAGCATCTGGGCCTTCCCAACCGGGACGACGTGAAGACGGGCGTCATCACGTACAAGATCGCGGCTCACGCGGCCGACCTCGCCAAGGGACACCCGGGCGCGCAGGAATGGGACGACGCCCTGTCCGACGCCCGCTTCGAGTTCCGGTGGGAGGACCAGTTCAACCTCGCCCTGGACCCGGTCACGGCCCGCGAGTTCCACGACGAGACCCTCCCGGCGGAGCCGGCGAAGACCGCCCACTTCTGCTCCATGTGCGGTCCGAAGTTCTGTTCGATGAAGATTTCGCAGGACATCCGCCGCGAACATGGTGGCAGTCGGGCCGAGATCGAGGAGGGGATGGCCCAGAAGTCCAAGGAGTTCGCGGCGTCGGGGAACCGGGTGTACCTGCCGATCGCCGACTGAGGGCGGCTCAGGAACGCTCGCCTGGCTGAGCGGCCCAGGAGCGCTCGCCGGCTCGGCTGGGTGTCCGGCCTGCGCCCCCGGGAGGGGGCGCAGGCCGGGCTATTCCGGCTGGTGTTCCGGGCCTCCGAAGTCCGGGCTGGTGTAGTCCGGGCTGCTGAAGCTCGGGCGGGGAGCGGGAGACGCGCCGTCGTCGGTGCTGAAGCCGGGGCGGTCGTAGCCGAGGCGCGGCATCCGTCCCGCCGGGCCCGACGGGGCCGTACGGTGCAGTTCGGCCGTACCGGCGTCAGTGGCCAGCGCTTCCCGCAGGAAGGGCAGGATGCCGCGCTCCAGCAGGGCGTCCCGCCAGGCCTGCCGGGCCTTGGCCACCTCGCCGTCGGGTTCGCCGTAGGCCCCCGCCTCCAGCGAGGGGCTGTTGCGCAGTGCGGTCAGCAGCAGTCCCGCGCCCGCCATGAGGATGGCGGCCGCGGTCACGGCGCCGAACACCCAGCCGGCGGTGAGCATGGTCTTGGCGAACGCCGGGGCCGGATCCAGCATCTTCAGGACGTAGCCGACGAGCAGGAAGATCGCGGCGGCGGTGCCGGCGAGCACCGGCGCCAGGACCAGGGCGAGGGCGAAACCCCCGGCGCCGGTGGACTCGGCGGCTTCGCCGAGGGTGGTGGCGAGCCCCAGGGGACCGCCCGCGGCCGACTCGGCGGAGTCCGGCTGCCGGACGGGGGCCGGGGTGGACCGCGCCGGATTGCGCAGTTCCTCGCGGACCTTCACATAGTGCTGGTACTCGGCCGCCGCGGCCGCCGCTATGAGTGCGGTGGCGTTGAGCGCCATGGTGCGCAGCTGTTCGGTGTTCAAATGCCGACCGGAACCGGCCAGTTCGGGACGGTAAGGGGCGGAGCGCAGCGCCTCATCGAGGATCCGCTCGTATTCCTGGCGGTCCTCGCTGTGCAGGTGCTGCGGAACGCTGTTCATGTGCATCCCCCGATGCTCCGTAGGGCTTGTGGCTCGCACGCCGGCGAACCGTCGGGCAGAAACGGAGGGGAGCCTGCTACGGATAAACCGATGGTAGAGCCGTTAAGGCACGCGGTGACAGGGGGTTGCCGGAAATTGGGGGTGGCCCGCGTGTGACGCCGGAGGGACAGAACAGCGTACCGAAAGCTCAGACGTCCAGCGGGAGTTGCCTCACCAGCAGTTTTCCGGCCATGGTCACTCCGCCGTCCATGGCGATGGCGAGTCCGTCCGCGTAGATGTGCGGTCCTTTCACGACGGGCCTGGTGCTCTCTTCGTCGTCCTCGGAGCCGACTTCGCCCAGCAGATAGGGAATCGGGCTGTGCCCGTGAACGATGCGGGTGCCCCCGTACGTATCGAGAAGGGAACGGACGGCGTCTGCACCCCCCTCGTCGCGGAAGGAGAAGCGCTTGGTGAACTTGCGGAAGAGATCCCAGACCTCGTCCGCGTCATTACGGGTGATGGTCTCGCGGATCGTGTCGTTGACGGCCTCGATCGAGTCCCCGTAGTCGAGGTAGGCGGTGGTGTCCGAGTGCACCAGCAGGTAGCCGTCGACCTCCTCCACCGCGTCCAGGCGCGCCATCCACTGGAGGTGGTGGTCCTGGAGCCGGTCCATGTCGGTCTTCTGCCCGCCGTTGAGCAGCCAGGCGGCCTGGAAGGTGGCGGTACCCGCGCCGGAGTTGACGGGAGTGTCGCCGAACCGCTTGGCGCCGAGCAGCAGCAGCTCGTGGTTGCCCATGAGGGCCTTGCAGTAGCCGCCGGCCGCGGCCGCCTCGGCGGACAGCCGCATCACCAGGTCGATGACGCCGATGCCGTCCGGGCCGCGGTCGGTGAAGTCGCCGAGGAACCACAGCCGGGCGGTGCCCGCACACCAGTGTCCGTCGGCGTCGATCAGGCCCTGCTCGGCCAGTGCGGCGAGCAGTTCGTCGATGTAGCCGTGCACGTCGCCGACGACGTACAGCGGGCCGGGGCCGTCCGCGGGCTGTGGGGCCGCGGCGGCGGCCGGTTCGACCGGCAGCTGGAGCGTGTCGCCGCGGTTGATCACCGGCAGGTCGCGCTGGGTCGGGGTGTACTCCTCCGGGTAGCCCTCGGGATACGGCTCGTCGAGCGCCGGGGCGGCCTCACCGGGGTGGGTGCCGTGGACGTACGGACCGGTCTCGTTGACGTATGCGGGCACCCGGAAGTCGCGCACCGTCGCCGTCCGCTCCACCTCGGGTCCCTGACCGGCCCCCTGAGTCATCAGACCCCTCCACCATCGCGCCGCAACTGCACCGGTTCGGACTGCCTGGTCGCAGCGGCCCGCGGTGTCGTGGGCCCATCATAGGAATGCCCGTCGCGCCGTGTGATGACCCAGGGGTGGTGAATCGGGGCGCGGCCCCGGTCCGATGCGGCTTTCGCCCCGGTTGGGAGGGTCTTCGCCTGTCGGCCGTTCACCCGCCGTCCCCCGTCCGTCGGCGGCAGGCAGGTGAGCCGGCCGTACCTCCGCGTGTCCGTGCTACTCCTCCTCCGGCGCCCGCGGCGGGCTGACCGTGGTGCGCGGCGCCCGTCGCTGGGAAGAAGTGCGCACGATCAGCTCGGTCGGTATCACCTGCTCGACCGGATGGTCGGACTCGACCCCCTCGATCGCGTCGATGAGCAGTTGCACCACCGCCGTGCCGATCCGGCGCGGTTTCAGCGAGAGCGTGGTGATGGGCGGTTCGGTGTTGGCGTACACCGTGGACTCGCTGCAGCAGACCAGCAGCAGGTCGTCGGGGACCCGCAGACCGTAGCGGCGGGCGGCGGCGAGCAGGTCCGTGCCGTTGGGGTCGAACAGGCCGTAGACGGCGTCGGGCCGGTCGGGGCGGGCGAGCAGCCGGTCGGCGGCGACGGCTCCCGCGCACGGGTCGTGCGCCGGGTACGCCTCGTACACCGGGTCCTGGCCGACGCGTTCGCACCAGTGCAGGTAGGCGGTGGTCGACAGATGCGTGTACGTGTCCGTCGTGGTGCCGGTGAGCAGGCCGATCCGGCGGGCACCCGCGTCGGCGAGGTGGTCGAGGATGCCGAGTACGGCGGCCTCGTGGTCGTTGTCCACCCAGGCCGTGACCGGCAGTGAACCGGCCGGCCTGCCGTCGGAGACCACCGGCAGCCCCTGTCGGACCAGCTCGCTGACGACCGGGTCCTGGTCGGAGGGGTCGATGACGACGGTGCCGTCCAGGGCGACGTTCGACCACACGTCGTGGCGTGAGGTCGCGGGCAGGATGACCAGGGCGTAGCCGCGGGCGAGCGCGGCCGAGGTGGCGGCCCGCGCCATCTCGGCGAAGTACGCGAACTCGGTGAAGGTGAAAGGTTCATCCCCGTACGTCGTCACGGTCAGGCCGATGAGTCCCGACTTGCCGGTACGGAGGGTCCGGGCGGCGGCCGAGGGGCGGTATCCCAGCCGGTCGGCCACCTCGCGGACGTGGCGCCGAGTGGCGTCCGGAAGCCGGCCCTTGCCGTTCAGGGCGTCGGAGACGGTCGTGATGGAGACTCCGGCGGCGGCGGCCACGTCTCTGATGCCCGCCCGGCCCGGCCGGTTGCCTCGCCGAGAGGTTTCCGCGCGGCTCACCTGGTGCTTCCCTGCTGCTGTCATGGCGAGCCGATAGTAGGGCTCATGCGGTGGGGTAGTGCGGACGCATATGCGCGCGTTGACAGGCACGTTTCTGCAAGGTCAAAAGAGGTCAACTACCTTAGAAAAAAAGTCAGTTGAACGATCCGGTGGTGAGACGTAACTTGTCGACGCGGATGGGCCTGCCAAGTGCCCGATGTCTCGAAGAGGTCTCAACTCACCTGCACGGGTGATGCGCGCTACGGCGTGAGCCACCGGCGCGTAGATATATGTAGGGCGCGCCCCCGATACGTGCGCCTTCGTGCGGTGATGCCCGTGATGCCGATGGGACGGATGAGGCAGGCCGTCGCCCTCTCCTCAGTCGCTGCCACGTGGCTCTTCGCTGATCCGCGGCTGTACGCAGCGGCGCCGAATCCTCATAAGGTGAGCAGTATTGGATGCTGGCGGCGTGGACGGTCCGCCGGTGGTCGTGAGGAGGACTGCGGTGAGCGAGACGAGCCCCAAGCTGCGCGCCGAGCTGGAGGGAATCCCCACCTACAAGCCGGGCAAGCCGGCGGCGGCCGGCGGCCCGGTCGCGTACAAGCTCTCCTCCAACGAGAATCCCTATCCTCCGCTGCCGGGCGTGATGGAGTCCGTCACCGCGGCTGCCGCCGCCTTCAACCGCTACCCCGACATGGCCTGCACCGGGCTGATGAACGAGCTGTCGGACCGCTTCGGCGTCCCGCTCGGCCATCTGGCCACCGGCACCGGCTCGGTCGGCGTCGCCCAGCAGCTGATCCAGGCCACCAGCGGCCCGGGCGACGAGGTGATCTACGCGTGGCGGTCCTTCGAGGCGTACCCGATCATCACGCAGATCAGCGGTGCCACATCGGTCCAGGTGCCGCTCACGCCCGGCGATGTGCACGACCTGGACGCGATGGCGGACGCCGTCACCGACCGCACGCGCCTGGTCTTCGTCTGCAACCCGAACAACCCGACCGGCACGGTGGTGAAGCGGGCCGAGCTGGAACGGTTCCTCGACCGGGTGCCGAACGATGTGCTGGTGGTCCTCGACGAGGCCTACCGGGAGTTCATCCGCGACCCCGAGGTGCCCGACGGTGTCGAGATCTACCGTGAGCGGCCGAACGTCTGCGTCCTGCGGACCTTCTCGAAGGCGTACGGCCTCGCCGGGCTCCGGGTGGGCTTCGCGATCGCCCATGAGCCGGTGGCGGCGGCGCTGCGCAAGACGGCGGTGCCGTTCGGCGTCAGCCAGCTCGCGCAGGAGGCGGCGATCGCCTCGCTGCGGGCCGAGGACGAGCTGCTCGGCCGGGTCGGTTCGCTGGTGTGCGAACGGCAGCGGGTGGTCGACACGCTGCGGGCCCAGGGCTGGACCGTGCCCGAGAGCCAGGCCAACTTCGTCTGGCTGCGACTGGGGGAGCGCACGACGGCCTTCTCGGCGGCCTGCGAGGAGCATGGTGTGGTCGTCCGGCCCTTCCCGGGCGAGGGCGTGCGGGTGACGATCGGCGAGAACGAGGCGAACGACATCTTCCTCAAGGTGGCGGAGGGCTTCCGCAAGGAGCTCTGACCCCTGGCGGTGTCCAAGGTGTGCGGGGTCGTGCGGCCGGTGAAAGGGCCGAGCGGCCCCGTACGTGTGTCGACAGGGTGCCGGACGGCTCATGCGCCACCCCCCTTCGGGTTCCGACAATCAGTGCGTCATAATGGCTTGTGAATGTGAATGCATTCACAAGCGTGTCCCGTTTGCTCCGTGATGCACGTAACAAAGGGGGCAAATGCCGCTGTACCTCGGCGACGTAAGGAGACTGACGACGTGGACCTGGCTTTGGCGCCGGAGACACTGGCGCGCTGGCAGTTCGGCATCACCACCGTCTACCACTTCCTGTTCGTCCCGCTGACGATCTCGCTGGCAGCGCTCACGGCCGGCCTGCAGACCGCCTGGGTGCGCACGGAGAAGGAGAAGTACCTCCGGGCGACCAAGTTCTGGGGCAAGCTCTTCCTGATCAACATCGCGATGGGGGTCGTCACCGGCATCGTGCAGGAGTTCCAGTTCGGCATGAACTGGTCGGACTACTCGCGGTTCGTCGGCGACATCTTCGGCGCCCCGCTCGCGTTCGAGGCGCTGATCGCGTTCTTCTTCGAGTCCACCTTCATCGGGCTGTGGATCTTCGGCTGGGACAAGCTCCCCAAGAAGATCCACCTGGCCTGCATATGGATGGTCTCCCTCGGCACGATCCTGTCCGCGTACTTCATCCTCGCGGCCAACTCGTGGATGCAGCACCCTGTCGGCTACAAGATCGACAAGGCGAAGGGGCGGGCCGAGCTCACCGACTTCTGGGCCGTGCTGACCCAGAACACCGCGCTGGCCCAGGCCTTCCACACGCTGAGCGCCTGCTTCCTGACCGGCGGCGCCTTCATGGTGGGCATCGCCGCCTTCCACCTGTTCCGCAAGAAGCACATCAGCGTGATGAAGACCTCGCTGCGGCTCGGTCTGATCACCGTGGTGATCGGCGGACTGCTCACCGCGGTCAGCGGCGACACCCTCGGCAAGGTCATGTTCAAGCAGCAGCCGATGAAGATGGCCGCCGCCGAGGCCCTGTGGGACGGGCAGAACTCCGCGCCGTTCTCGATCTTCGCCTACGGCGACGTGAGCAAGGGCCACAACACCGTCGAACTCTCCGTCCCGGGCGTACTGTCCTTCCTCGCCGACGACGACTTCAACTCGTACGTCCCCGGCATCAACGACACCAACAAGGCCGAGCAGCAGAAGTACGGTCCGGGTGACTACCGGCCCATCGTCCCCGTCACCTTCTGGGCGTTCCGCTGGATGATCGGCTTCGGTATGGCGTCCTTCGCGATCGGCCTGGCCGGGCTCTGGCTGACCCGCAAGAAGTTCATGCTGCCCCAGCACCTGAGGGTCGGCGAGGACGAGGTGCCGAACCTGGTCCTCTTCAGGAACAAGGCCCTCAGCCCGAAGCTCGGCAGGCTGTACTGGCTGGTGGCGATCTGGACCCTGGGCTTCCCGCTGATCGCGAACTCCTGGGGCTGGATCTTCACAGAGATGGGCCGTCAGCCCTGGGTCGTCTACGGCGTCCTGCAGACCCGTGACGCCGTCTCCCCCGGCGTCTCCCAGACGGAGATCCTCATCTCGATGATCACCTTCACCGCGCTCTACGCCGTCCTCGCCGTGGTCGAGGTCAAGCTGCTCGTGAAGTACGTCAAGGCCGGCCCGCCCGAGCTCACCGAGGCCGACCTGAACCCGCCCACGAAGATCGGCGGCGAGGCTCGTGACGCCGACAAGCCGATGGCCTTCTCGTACTAGGCCGAGGGAGACGCTGTCATGGAACTTCACGACGTCTGGTTCGTCCTCATCGCCGTCCTGTGGACCGGCTACTTCTTCCTGGAGGGTTTCGACTTCGGGGTCGGCATCCTCACCAAGCTGCTCGCTCGTGACCGGCTGGAGAAGCGCGTCCTGATCAACACGATCGGCCCTGTCTGGGACGGCAACGAAGTGTGGCTGCTCACCGCGGGCGGCGCGACCTTCGCCGCCTTCCCCGAGTGGTACGCCACGCTCTTCTCCGGCTTCTATCTGCCCCTGCTGGTCATCCTCGTATGCCTGATCGTCCGAGGGGTCGCCTTCGAGTACCGGGCGAAGCGGCCCGAGGAGAACTGGCAGCGCACCTGGGAGACCGCGATCTTCTGGACCTCGCTGATCCCGGCGTTCCTGTGGGGCGTGGCGTTCGGGAACATCGTGCGAGGCGTGAAGATCGACCAGCACTTCGAGTACGTCGGTACCCTCTGGGACCTGTTCAACCCGTACGCCCTGCTCGGCGGGCTGGTGACGCTGACCCTCTTCACCTTCCACGGTGCTGTGTTCACGGCGCTCAAGACCGTCGGTGACATCCGGGTACGGGCGCGGAAGCTGGCGACCAAGGTCGGTCTTCTCACCGCCGTTCTGGCACTGGTCTTTCTGCTGTGGACCCAGGTCGACAGCGGTGACGGCAAGAGCCTGGTGGCGGTCGTCGTGGCCGTGGCCGCGCTGGTCGGCGCCCTGGGGGCGAATCTGCGGGGCCGGGAGGGCTGGGCGTTCGCCCTGTCGGGCGTCACCATCGTGGCCGCCGTGGCGATGCTCTTCCTGTCGCTCTTCCCGAACGTCATGCCGTCGTCGCTCAACGGGGACTGGAGTCTCACGGTCACCAACGCCTCGTCGAGCCCGTACACCCTGAAGATCATGACCTGGCTGGCGGCGATCGCCACGCCGCTGGTGCTGCTCTACCAGGGCTGGACCTACTGGGTGTTCCGCAAGCGGATCGGTACGCAGCACATCGCGACCGAAGCCGCGCACTGAGTCCGAGGGAAAGGGTGTCTCATGGCGGCCGTCACGGTGACGCGTGATGTTTCACGTGAAACACCCTCTCCGGGCCGAAGGGTGTGTTTCACGTGAAACCAATCGATCCCCGTCTGCTGCGCTACGCACGCGCCACCCGCCTCTTCCTGGCGGCCGTGGTCGGCCTCGGTGCCCTCGGTGCCGGGCTGGTCATCGCGCAGGCCATGCTCATCGCGGAAGTGGTGGTCGGTGCCTTCCAGCACGGCCACTCGGTCTCCGAACTCCGCACCCCTCTGCTGCTGTTGGTGGCCGTCGCTGTCGGCCGTGCCCTGGTCTCCTGGCTCACCGAACTCGCGGCGCACCGGGCCAGCGCGGCGGTCAAGTCCGAGCTGCGAGGACGGCTCCTCGACCGGGCGGTCGCCCTCGGCCCGGGCTGGCTGAGCGGCCAGCGGACAGGGTCGCTGGTCACGCTCGCCACGCGGGGCGTCGACGCCCTCGATGACTACTTCTCCCGCTATCTGCCGCAGTTGGGGCTCGCGGTGGTCGTGCCGGTCGCGGTACTGGCACGGATCGTCACCGAGGACTGGGTGTCCGCGGCGATCATCGTCGGAACCCTGCCGCTCATCCCGCTCTTCATGGTCCTGATCGGCTGGGCCACGCAGTCCCGGACGGACCGGCAGTGGAAGCTGCTGTCCCGGCTGTCCGGCCACTTCCTGGACGTGGTCGCCGGGCTGCCCACGCTGAAGGTGTTCGGCCGGGCCAAGGCGCAGGCCGAGTCCATCCGCCGGATCACCGGCGAGTACCGGCAGGCGACCATGCGGACCCTGCGGATCGCCTTCCTCTCGTCCTTCGCGCTGGAACTGCTCGCCACCCTGTCGGTGGCACTGGTGGCGGTGACCATCGGCATGCGCCTGGTGCACGGCGACATGGACCTGTACATCGGGCTCGTCATCCTCGTGCTCGCGCCGGAGGCGTATCTGCCGCTGCGCCAGGTGGGCGCGCAGTTCCACGCCGCGGCGGAGGGGCTTGCGGCGGCCGAGGAGATCTTCGCCGTGCTGGAGACGCCGGTGCCGGCCCAGGGAGCGGGCGAGGTGCCCGCCGGAGCCTCCCTGGCCTTCGAAGGGGTGACGGTCCGCTATCCGGGCCGGTCGGCGGACGCGGTCGCCGACGTCTCTTTCACCGTGGCGCCCGGGGAGACCGTCGCCCTGGTGGGCCCGAGCGGAGTGGGCAAGTCCACGCTGCTGCACGTGCTGCTGGGGTTCGTACGGCCGACCGGGGGGCGGGTCCGGATCGGGGGCGCCGACCTCGCCGACGTCGACCTGGAGGCCTGGCGGGCCAAGGTCGCGTGGGTGCCGCAACGGCCGCACCTGTACGCCGGGACGATCGCCGAGAACGTACGGCTCGCGCGTCCCGACGCGGACGACGACGCGGTGCGCGGGGCGCTGCGGGACGCGGGGGCCCTGGAGTTCGTGGACGCGCTGCCCGACGGCGCCGGGACCGTGCTCGGTGAGGACGGCGCCGGTCTGTCGGCCGGGCAGCGGCAGCGACTGGCGCTGGCCCGGGCGTTTCTCGCGGACCGGCCCGTGCTGTTGCTGGACGAGCCGACGGCCGCGCTGGACGGGGTGACCGAGGCGGAGGTCGTCTCGGCGGTACGACGGCTCGCCGAGGGGCGGACCGTGCTCCTGGTGGTGCACCGGCCGGCGTTGCTCTCCGCGGCGGACCGGGTGGTCAGGCTCTCCGGCACCGAGGCCCCCACGGTCCTCGCCCCCCGGACGCCCCAGGACCATCGCCCACTCACCACCCCGCTCGACCAGTCGAAGAACGAGGCCGATGGCCGCACCGGTGGGCTGGAAGGCGAGGCCGACGAGCGGTCCGGTGGGCTGGAAGGCGCTGCGGCACAGGGGCTCGGTCGGGTGCGGAAGGCCGGGAGGGACCCGCTTCGGCGGGTTCGTGCCGCGGCCGGGGCCCGGCGGGGGCGGTTGCTGCTCGCCCTCTTGCTCGGCGCTCTCGCGCTCGGCAGTGCCGTCGGGCTGATGGCGACCTCCGGCTGGCTGATCTCGCGGGCCTCCCAGCAGCCGCCGGTGCTGTATCTCATGGTCGCCGTGACGGCCACGCGTGCCTTCGGGATCGGACGGGCCGTGTTCCGGTACGGCGAACGGCTGGTGTCGCACGACGCAGTGCTGCGGATGCTGGCCGAGACCCGGGTCGCCGTGTACCGGCGGCTGGAGCGGCTCGCCCCGGCCGGGCTGCGGGCGACCCGGCGGGGCGATCTGCTCAGCAGGCTGGTCGCCGACGTGGACACCCTCCAGGACTACTGGTTGCGGTGGCTGCTGCCCGCCGGTGTCGCCGTGACCGTGTCCGCCGGGGCGGTGGGGTTCACCGCATGGCTGCTGCCCGCTGCGGGAGCCGCGCTCGCGGTGGGGCTGCTGGCCGCCGGCGTGGGGGTTCCGCTGGTGACCTCGGCTGTGGCCCGGCGGGCCGAGCACCGGCTGGCGCCCGCCCGGGGACTGCTCGCCACCCGGGTCACCGACCTGCTCACCGGCACCGCCGAGCTGACGGTCGCCGGTGCGCTGCCCGGCCGCCGGGACGAGGCCCGGCAGGCCGACGGCACGCTCACCCGGATCGCCTCGCGGGCCGCCACCGCCACCGCGCTCGGGGACGGCCTGACCACCCTTCTGACGGGGCTCACCGTCGCCGCCGCCGCGTTGCTGGGCGCGCAGGGGGTCGCCGACGGGCGGCTGAGCGGGGTGGCGACGGCCGTCGTCGTCCTCACTCCGCTGGCCGCCTTCGAGGCCGTCCTGGGACTGCCGCTGGCCGTGCGGCACCGTCAGCGGGTGCGCAGGAGCGCCGAGCGCATCCACGAGGTGCTGGACGCGCCCGAGCCCGTACATGAGCCGGAGCGTCCGCGTCAGGCCCCGACCACGCCCTTCCCCGTCGTACTGAAGGGGCTGACGGCCCGGCACCAGGGGCAGGGGCGGGACGCGCTCGCCGGCATCGACCTCACCCTGCGGGAGGGGCGCAGGATCGCCGTGGTCGGGCCCTCCGGCTCCGGCAAGACGACCCTCGCCCAGGTCCTGCTGCGGTTCCTCGACCCGGACTCGGGCTCCTACACGGTCGCCGGCGTGGACGCGTACGGCCTGGACAGCGACGACGTGCGGCGGCTGGTCGGACTGTGCGCCCAGGACGCGCACCTCTTCGACAGCTCCGTGCGGGAGAACCTGCTGCTCGCCCGGAAGGACGCCGGCGAGGCGGACCTGCGGGACGCGCTGGGCCGGGCCCGGCTGCTCGACTGGGTGGACGGGTTGCCCGACGGGCTGGACACCCTGGTCGGCGAGCACGGGGCACGGCTGTCCGGCGGGCAGCGACAGCGGCTGGCGCTCGCCCGGGCACTGCTCGCGGACTTCCCGGTGCTCGTCCTGGACGAGCCCGCCGAACATCTCGACCTGCCCACGGCGGACGCGCTCACGGCCGATCTGCTGGCGGCCACCGAGGGTCGCACCACGCTGCTCATCACGCACCGGCTGGCGGGCCTGGCCGCGGTGGACGAGGTGATCGTGCTCGACGAGGGCCGGGTGGTGCAGCGCGGGCCGTACGCGGAACTGGCCGCGGTGGCCGGGCCGCTGCGTGTGATGGCGGAGCGGGAGGCCGCCGCGGAATCGCTGCTGGAACCGCGGGACCAGCTGCTCCAGGGCCGCGTCGCGGGCTCGGCCCGGACGCCCTAGCCGCGGGCCGCCAGCAGCTGCTCGATCACGACCGCCACACCGTCCTCGTTGTTGGCGACCGTGCGGCCGGAGGCGGCGGCGACGGCCTCGGGGTGGGCGTTGCCCATCGCGTACGACTGTCCGGCCCAGGTCAGCATCTCGACGTCGTTGGGCATGTCGCCGAAGGCCACGACCTCCTCGTGCGAGATACCGCGCTCGGCACACTCCATCGCGAGCGTGCTCGCCTTGGAGACACCCGGGCCGCTGATCTCCAGCAGGGCGCTGGGGCTGGACCGGGTGACGGTGGCACGCTCGCCGACGGCGAGCCGGGCGATGGTGAGGAAGGCGTCGGGGTCCAGGTCGGAGTGGTAGGCGAGGATCTTGAGCACGGGCTCGCCGGCGCTCGGCCCGTCGACGGCCAGGATGTCCTCGGCGGCCAGCAGATGGTCGGGTATCTCCATGTGCAGCTTGGGATAGGCCGGCTCCTGGTGGAAGCCGTACGTCTGCTCGATCGCGTACACCGTGCCGGGCGCGGCCTCGCGCAGCAGCCGTACGGCGTCCAGCGCGTTATCCCTGGCCAGTTCGCGCACCTTCACGAAGCGGTGGGCTCCGGGGCCGCCGTGCAGGTCGACGACGGCGGCGCCGTTGCCGCAGATCGCCAGGCCGTGGCCGTGGACGTGGTCGCTGACGACGTCCATCCAGCGGGCCGGACGGCCGGTGACGAAGAACACCTCGATACCCGCCTCCTCGGCGGCGGCCAGCGCGGCGACCGTCCTCGTGGAGACCGACTTGTCGTCGCGCAGCAGGGTGCCGTCGAGATCGGTGGCGATCAGCCGGGGCGGGGCCGCGAAGGCAGGGGTCTCGGGCTGTCGGGTCGCTGAGGTCACCGGGCCATTCTCGCGCATATGCCCGCACGGCAGTGCGTCAGTGTGCACAGATGAGACACAGACGACTCCGGACCGGGTTCAGCCGTGGGTTCAGCCGAGCTGGGCCGGGGCCTCCATGGCGATCCGTTCGAAGACCTTCTCCTCGGCGGCGAACACCGAGTCCGGGACGGGCCAGTGGATCACCAGCTCGGTGAAGCCCAGCTCCTGATACCGGCCGGCGAAGTCCACGAAGGCGTCCAGCGAGCGCAGCGGACGGTCACGATCCGGGGTGAAGCCGGTGAGCAGCACCCGGTCCAGCTCCGACACGTCCCGGCCGGCCGCCGCGCAGGCGTCCGCGAGCCTGCCCAGCTGCCCGCGCAGCGCCTCGTGGGACTGCTCGGGCGTGCCCGTCTCGAACAGCTTGGGGTCGCCGGTGGTCACCCATGCCTGGCCGTACCGTGCGGCGAGCTTCAGCCCGCGCGGGCCGGTGGCGGCCACCGCGAAGGGCAGCCGGGGCCGCTGGACACAGCCCGGGATGTTGCGCGCCTCACCCGCCGAGTAGAACACACCCTCGTACGTCACCGTGTCCTCGGTGAGCAGCCGGTCGAGCAGGGCCACGAACTCGGCGAACCGGTCGGCCCGCTCGCGCGGCGTCCACGGCTCCTGGCCCAGTGCGGTGGCGTCGAATCCCGTGCCGCCCGCGCCGATACCGAGCGTCACCCGGCCGCCGGAGATGTCGTCGAGGGAGATCAGTTCCTTGGCGAGCGTCACCGGATGGCGGAAGTTCGGGGAGGTGACCAGTGTGCCGAGGCGCATCCGCTCGGTGCGGGCCGCGGCGGCCGTCAGCGTCGGGAGGGCACCGAACCACGGGCCGTCCCGGAAGCTGCGCCAGGACAGGTGGTCGTAGGTGTACGCGGTGTGGAAGCCCAGTTCCTCGGCGCGCGTCCAGGCGGAGGAGCCGCCCTCGCTCCAGCGGCGGTACGGCAGGATCACGGTGCTCAGACGCAGACTCATGGGTCCGAGACTAAGGGGGCGCACCGGCAGGGGACGAAACGGTCACCGACAGCGCTGCGGACGGTCACCGACTGCGCGACGGACGGTCACCGTATGCGGCTGCTCAGCCAGGGCGTGAGCAGGCTCGCGGCGAGGTGCTCCCGGTACGTGCGGTCGCCGGGCAGTGGCACCACCAGCGCGGCGGAGGGCGGGAAGCGGCGGGCGCGGACGTGGGTCAGGCCGCCGAAGACGGAGTGCAGGAAGCCGGGAACGTCGTCGCGCGGGACGTCGTGGAACTCGACCCCCTCGACCGTGATCAGGGCGTCGTCCTCCGGATGGAGCCACACGCTCACCCGGGGCACCCCGCCGAACTCGGCGTACGCCTCGTGGGGCAGCGAACCGTCCGGGTCCGTGACCACACCGAAGGCCGCCGCGGTGCGTCGCGAGGTCCGGTCGGCGCCGATGTCGTGCGTGACCTCGATCTCCCGCCCGTACTGGGTGCCGATCACCTGGAGAGCGTCGACGGCCGCCTCGGTCGTCGGAAGGTGTTCCCGGTCATAACCCGAATGGTCCATACCACTCATGATGCCGGGCTCAGTGCGCTTCGGGGAAACGCAGGTAGGCGGGTGGCACGGCCTTCGTCAGCCACACTCCGTTCGCGCTGAGGTGGAAGACGTGGCCGTCCCGGTGCATCGTGCCCGCGTCGACCGACAGCACGACGGGGCGCCCGCGCCGGGCCCCCACCCGTGTCGCGGTCTCACGGTCGGCCGACAGGTGTACGTCATGTCTGTTCATGGGCTTGAGCCCGGCGGTCCGGATCGCGTCCAGGTGGCGTGCGACGGTGCCGTGGTAGAGGTACGGCGGAGGGGTCACCGGGGGCAGGCCGAGGTCGACGTCGATGCTGTGGCCCTGGCTGGCCCGGATCCGGGTGCCGTCGATCGCGAAGCGCTGCTTGTCGTTGTCGGCGACCACGCGGTCCAGTTCCTCGCGGCTGATGGGGAACCCCTGTGCCGCGGTCGCCGCGAGCAGGGTGTCGATCTCCACCCAGCCGGCCTCGTCCAGCGTCAGCCCGATGCGGTCGGGCTGGTGGCGCAGGTGTTTGGAGAGGTACTTCGACACCTTCACGGTGCGTCGCTCTTCGTCCTGCCTGAAGGTCTTCTTGTCGTTCACATCATCAGAGTGCCGGGGAGACGCGAATCACGCAGTTGTTTTCCTTGCGAGGTTTGATCCACAAACAAGTGCGGTTATCCACAGGGGAATTGGCGTCACTGTGGACAACCGCTGGGCGATTCGGCGCCGGCGCCGCAGGTGTGGTCCGTGTCGCTCACAACTTCGGCTCCACCCTTGCCAGCCGGCGCGAGAACCGGGGTGCCCACCGCGACAGCGCCCGCATCGCCCGTGCCTCCGGGGTCACCGGCACCACCGCCCGGTCGCGTGCCACCGCGTCCAGGATCGCCGAAGCCACCTTCTCCGGTGGATAGTTCCGCATCCCGTACAACCGCGCCGACCGCTGCTGCCGGCGCCGTTGCTCCGCCTCGCCGACCCCTGTGAAGCGAGCCGTCGACGTGATGTTCGTGTTGACGAAGCCCGGGCAGATCGCGCTCACGCCGATGCGCCGGTCGGCTAGTTCCGCGCGCAGGCACTCCGAGAGCATGAGGACCGCCGCCTTGGACGTGCTGTAGGCCGGCAGGGCGCGGGAGGGCTGATAGGCGGCCGCGGACGCCACGTTCACGATGTGACCGCCCTGCCCGCGTTCCGCCATCCGGGCCCCGAAGAGCCGGCAGCCGTGGATCACACCCCACAGGTTCACGTCCAGGACCCGCCGCCAGTCCTCCGGTGTCGTCGTGAGGAAGGAGCCCGACAGCCCGACCCCCGCGTTGTTGACCAGCACGTCCAGCACGCCGTACTCACGGTGCACCTTCTCCGCGAGCTTCTCCATCGTCTGCTCGTCGGAGACGTCGGCGGTCTCGGCCCAGGCGTTCGCCGCGCCGGCCAGCCGGGACAGCTCGGCGGTGCGAGCGGCTGCCTCCCCGTCCCGGTCCACGGCCACCACCCGCGCGCCCGCCTCGGCGAACGCCAGCGCCGTCGCCCGCCCGATGCCGCTGCCCGCCCCCGTGACCAGCACCAGCTGCCCCCCGAATCGCTGGGCGTGCGGATCCGAACGCCTCGGCTCCCGCTCCGGGTCCTCCTCGACCGACAGCACGAACTCCTCGATCCAGGCGGACACCTGGTCCGGCCGGGTGCGCGGGATCCAGTGCTTGTCGGGCAGCGTGCGCCTGGTCAGCCGGGGCGCCCAGCGGTCCAGGTCGTCGTAGAGCCTCTCGGACAGGAAAGCGTCGCCCAGGGGCGTGATCAGCTGCACGGGCGCGTGCGCGTGAGCGTCCTCGCGCGGGTGGCGCAGCCGGGGCCGGACGTTGTCGCGGTACAGCCAGGCCCCGTGGGCCGCGTCGGAGCGCAGGGACGCGGTCGGGTAGTCGCCCGCGGGCAGCCGTTCGGCCCGCTGGAGCAGCTTCGGCCAGCTCTTGCCGAGGGGCCCTCGCCAGGCCAGTTCGGGGACGAGGGGGGTGTGCAGCAGGTACACGTACCAGGACCTGGCGCCCTGGCCGAGGAGCTGGCCCACCCGGCGGGGCGTCGGACGCTTCACGCGCGCGTCGATCCAGTGTCCGAAGTGGTCGAGGGACGGACCGGACATCGAGGTGAAGGAAGCGATCCGGCCCGCGGTGCGCGCCACCGTGACGAACTCCCAGGACTGCACCGAGCCCCAGTCGTGGCCGACGAGGTGGACCGGGCGGTCGGGGCTGACCGCGTCGACGACCGCCAGGAAGTCGTCCGTGAGCTTGGCGAGGGTGAAACCGCCGCGCAGGGGCTTCGGGGCGGTGGAGCGGCCGTGGCCGCGGACGTCGTACAGGACGACGTGGAAGCGGGCGGCCAGCCGGGTCGCGACCTCGGACCACACTTCCTTGCTGTCCGGGTAGCCGTGGACGAGGACGACCGTCGGGGCCGACGGATCGCCCAGCTCCAGCACGCACAGGTCGACGCCGCCCGTACGCACCCGCCGTTCCCGCGCGTCTTCGATGCCCGTCACTTGTCCTCCGCCCAGCGCCGCGTGTGCCCGTGACACCCGTGAATGTGGCAGTTGTTAGAGGCATCGTCAACAGGACGCCCAGGGGCTGGGGATAACTCTGGGTAGCTCTCAGGAAGGGGATCCCCTAGGGCGCCGTAATACTCGAGAGTGATGTGAAGACGGCTCTCGGGTCTGACGACCGGACGTGGTCCAGGTCACTACCTTCGACGTTGTGACTGTGATCGCGACCGAAAGCCTGAGCAAGCGGTTCCCCCGGGTGACCGCGCTCGACCGGCTGTCCGTGGACATCGGACCCGGTGTGACCGGACTCGTCGGAGCCAACGGCGCCGGCAAGTCCACCCTGATCAAGATCCTGCTGGGTCTGTCCCCCGCGACGGAGGGCCGCGCCGAGGTGCTCGGCCTGGATGTCGCGACCAAGGGCGCGGCCATCCGCGAGCGGGTGGGCTACATGCCGGAGCACGACTGCCTGCCGCCCGACGTCTCGGCCACCGAGTTCGTCGTGCACATGGCCCGGATGTCCGGCCTGCCGCCCACCGCCGCCCGCGAGCGCACCGCGGACACCCTGCGCCACGTCGGCCTCTACGAGGAGCGGTACCGCCCCATCGGCGGCTACTCGACCGGCATGAAGCAGCGCGTGAAACTCGCCCAGGCCCTGGTGCACGACCCGCAGCTGGTCTTCCTGGACGAGCCGACCAACGGCCTCGACCCGGTCGGCCGCGACGAGATGCTCGGCCTGATCCGCCGCATCCACACGGACTTCGGCATCTCGGTCCTGGTCACCTCGCACCTGCTCGGCGAGTTGGAGCGCACCTGCGACCACGTGGTCGTCGTGGACGGCGGCAAGCTGCTGCGGTCCAGCTCCACCACGGACTTCACGCAGACCACCACCACCCTCGCGATCGAGGTCACCGACAGCGACGAGCACCCCGACGGCACCCGCGCGGTGCGTGACGCGCTCACCGCGCGCGGGATCGAGACGGACAACGAGGGCGCAGGCCTCCCCGGCGCCGGCCACATCCTGCTGCTCACCGCCCAGGGCGAGGAGACCTACGACCTGGTCCGGGACGTCGTCGCCGACCTGGGCCTCGGCCTGGTGCGCATGGAGCAGCGCAGACACCACATCTCCGAAGTGTTCACCAGCAGCGACGAGCAGCGGAAGGAGGCGACCGTCCATGGCGGTTGAGCAGCCCCTGGCCACCCCCGCGGGTGACCAGTCCCGTATCCACGACATCGGCTACCGCGGCTACGACGGCCCGCGCCTCGGCCGCGCCTACGCCCGCGTCTCCCTCTACTCGCAGACCCTGCGCGGCTCCTACGGCCTCGGCCGCTCGGTGAAGTCCAAGGTCCTGCCCATGCTGCTGTTCGCGGTGATGTGCGTGCCGGCGGCCATCATGGTCGCCGTCGCCGTCGCCACCAAGGCGCACGACCTGCCGGTGACCTACTCGCGGTACGCGATCATCATGCAGGCCGTGATCAGCCTGTACGTCGCCTCGCAGGCACCCCAGGCCGTCTCCCGCGACCTGCGCTTCAAGACCGTCCCGCTGTACTTCTCGCGGCCCATCGAGACCGCCGACTACGTCCAGGCCAAGTTCGCGGCCCTCGCCTCGGCCATGTTCATCCTCACCGGCGCCCCGCTGGTCGTGCTGTACGTGGGCGCCCTGCTCGCCAAGATGGGCTTCGCCCACCAGACCAAGGAGTTCGGCCAGGGACTGCTCTCGGTGGCCCTGCTGTCCCTGCTGTTCGCCGGCATCGGCCTGGTCATCGCGTCGGTCACCCCGCGCCGTGGCTTCGGCATCGCCGCCGTGATCGCCGTACTGACCATCTCCTACGGCGCGGTCACCACCCTCCAGGCCATCGCCGACTCCCAGGGCAGCGCCGGCGCCGTCCCGTGGATCGGCCTGTTCTCACCGGTCACCCTGATCGGCGGCCTGAGCACCGCCTTCCTCGGCGGCACCAACACCTTCCCGGGCGGCGACGGTCCCACCCACGCCCAGGGCGTGGTGTACCTGCTCGTCATCCTCGGTCTCGTCGCCGCGACCTACGGCCTGCTGCTGCGCCGCTACAAGAAGGTGGGACTGTGACCACACTCTCCATCGACCACGTCTCCCGCTGGTTCGGCAACGTGGTCGCCGTCAACGACATCACCATGACCATCGGCCCCGGGGTCACCGGCCTGCTCGGCCCGAACGGCGCGGGAAAGTCCACCCTCATCAACATGATGGGCGGCTTCCTCGCCCCCTCCACCGGTACGGTCACCCTCGACGGGCAGCAGGTCTGGCGCAACGAGGCGATCTACCAGCACATCGGCATCGTCCCCGAACGCGAGGCGATGTACGACTTCCTCACCGGCCGTGAGTTCGTGGTCGCCAACGCCGAGTTGCACGGACTCGGTGCCAAGGCGGCCCAGCGGGCGCTCGCGACGGTCGAGATGGAGTACGCGCAGGACCGCAAGATCCAGACGTACTCCAAGGGCATGCGCCAGCGCGTGAAGATGGCGTCCGCCCTGGTCCACGACCCGTCCCTGCTCCTCCTCGACGAGCCTTTCAACGGCATGGACCCGCGCCAGCGCATGCAGCTGATGGACCTGCTGCGCAGGATGGGCGACGAGGGCCGGACGGTCCTGTTCTCCTCCCACATCCTCGAAGAGGTCGAACAGCTCGCCTGGCACATCGAGGTCGTGGTGGCCGGCCGGCACGCGGCCAGCGGCGACTTCCGCAAGATCCGCCGTCTGATGACCGACCGCCCGCACCGTTACCTGGTCCGCTCCAGCGACGACCGCGCGCTCGCGGCGGCGCTCATCGCGGACCCCTCCACCTCGGGCATCGAAGTGGACGTCACCGAGGGTGCGCTGCGCATCCAGGCCGTCGACTTCGGCCGTTTCACCGCGCTGCTGCCGAAGGTCGCCCGCGACCACGGCATCCGGCTGCTCACGGTCTCGCCGTCCGACGAGTCCCTCGAATCCGTGTTCTCGTATCTGGTCGCGGCGTAGGAGGCCGAAGATGTACGACCCCACAGTCGCCCGGCTCACCTACCGGGCCCTGCTCGGCCGTCGCCGGGCCCTCATCCTGGGTGCCCTGCCCCTGCTGCTGATCGTGATCTCCGTGGTCGTCCGCGGCCTCGCCGGCGCCGACGACCAGACGGCCGCCGACCTGCTCGGCGGCCTCGCCCTCGCGACCATGGTGCCGCTCATCGGCGTCATCGCGGGCACGGGTGCGATCGGCCCCGAGATCGACGACGGCTCGGTGGTGTACCTCCTGTCCAAGCCGATCAAACGGCCGACGATCATCTTCACCAAGCTGATCGTGGCGATCGCCGTCACCATGGTGTTCTCGGCCCTGCCGACCCTGATCGCGGGCTTCGTCCTCAACGGCAACGGCCAGCAGATCGCCGTCGCCTACACGGTGGCCGCGCTGGTCGCGTCGATCGCCTACGCGGCGCTCTTCCTGCTGCTGGGCACGGTCTCCCGGCACGCGGTGGTCTTCGGGCTCGTCTACGCCCTGGTCTGGGAGGCGCTGTTCGGCTCCCTCGTCCCGGGCGCGCGCACACTGAGCGTCCAGCAGTGGTCCCTGGCGGTCGCCCACAAGGTGACCGGTGGTGACCTGGTCACGTCCGACGTGTCCCTGACCACGGCCACCGTGCTGCTGGTGGTGGTCACCGTCCTGGCGACCTGGTTCGCGGGCCAGAAGCTGCGCTCGTTGACGCTGGCGGGCGAGGAGTAGACGGCCTGCCTCTTTACTGACGGGGGCTTCACCTGCCGCCGGGCAGACTGGTCAAAAGGGGGACGTTCTGTGGAGAGGGACGGGGATGGCTGAGGGCTTCGAAGGCGCCGACTGGGACGGCGTCGTCCTGGACGAGGACTTCATACGGTCGGCCGAGACCTCGGAGCCGTCCGCGCGGGCACGCATGCTTGCGGCGCGGTGGCGCGCGGAGAGGCCGGAGCCCCAGCCGTGGCGGTCGGACGAACCACCGGCGGGGTGGTTCTTCAGCAAGGGGCGGCGCAGGTGGTGGCGCCGGTGAGGCCGTGGGGCGGCCGCGCGCGGCCGCCCCACGAATAATCACTGGCGGCCGACTCGGCCCCTCGGCACAGTAGTGGTGTCAGCCCACCATCGGGGAGAGGAGCCGGACGATGTCCCTGCACGACAGTACGTCCCGCTCCCGACAGGGCAGCCTTCGGCGGATCGCCGTGTAGCTGCCCGGGGCGGCCGCTTCGAGCACGCGATGGTCGCTCTCGCGTGGGCCGCCCACCCGGAGGATTGGCCGAGTGGAAAGGCACCGGCTCGCACTGTGCTCCAACAGACGCGAGTCGTGGTCGGGCCTGAGCAGCCCGCGCACGTTCGATCCGTGCATCCTCCGCGGAACCCGCAGGCCCGCTTCAGCCGAGCAGACGCTCCACGACCGCCGCGATGCCGTCCTCCTCGTTGGAGGACGTCACCTCGTCGGCCACGGCCTTCAGCTCCTGATGGGCGTTGGCCATGGCCACCCCGTGAGCGGCCCAGGCGAACATCGGGATGTCGTTGGGCATGTCGCCGAAGGCGATCGTGTCCGCCGCCTTCAGACCGAGCCGGCGTGCGGCCAGCGACAGACCCGTCGCCTTCGACAGACCCAGCGGGAGCAGTTCCACGATCCCCGCGCCCGCCATGGCCACGCTCACGAACCCGCCGGCCGCCTGGCGCGCGGCCTCGGCCAGTTCGTCGTCGGAGAGGTCGGGGTGCTGTATGTAGATCTTGTTCAGCGGTGCCGACCACAGGTCCGCGGCGTCCGTCAAGGGGGTCGACGGAAGGTGACCGGTCACGGCGTACCCCGGGCCCACCAGCACATCACCGTCGAGTCCGTCCCGGCTCGCCGCCAGGTGGAGCGGGCCGACCTCGGCCTCGATCTTCGCCAGCGCGACCCCGGCCAGCTGACGGTCCAGGGTCACGGACGTCAGCAGGCGGTGCGACCCGGCGTCGTACACCTGCGCCCCCTGGCCGCAGACGGCGAGGCCGTCGTAGCCGAGGTCGTCGAGGATGTGCCGGGTCCAGGGGACCGCGCGGCCGGTGACGACGATGTGCGCGGCGCCCGCCGCGGTGGCCGCGGCGAGCGCTTCACGGGTGCGCCGGGAGATCGACTCGTCGGAGCGCAGCAGCGTCCCGTCGAGATCGGTGGCGATGAGCCCGTAGGGGAACGAGGTCACCGGGACACCGGCTCCAGGACCTCCCGGCCGCCCAGGTACGGGCGCAGCACCTCGGGCACGCGCACCGAGCCGTCGGCCAGCTGGTGGTTCTCCAGGATCGCCACGATCGTGCGCGGAACGGCGCACAGCGTGCCGTTGAGCGTCGCGAGCGGCTGCACCTTCTTGCCGTCGCGCATCCGGACGGACAGCCGGCGGGCCTGGAAGCTGTCGCAGTTGGAGGCCGACGTCAGCTCGCGGTACTTGCCCTGGGTCGGGATCCACGCCTCGCAGTCGTACTTGCGGGAGGCCGACGCGCCGAGGTCGCCCGAGGCCACGTCGATGACCTGGAAGGGCAGTTCGAGGCTGGTCAGCCACTGCTTCTCCCAGTCCAGGAGCCGCTTGTGCTCGTTCTCCGCGTCCTCGGGGGCGACGTAGGAGAACATCTCGACCTTGTCGAACTGGTGCACGCGGAAGATGCCGCGGGTGTCCTTGCCGTACGTGCCCGCCTCGCGGCGGAAGCAGGGCGAGAAGCCCGCGTAGCGCAGCGGCAGCCGGTCGGCGTCGAGGATCTCGTCCATGTGGTACGCGGCGAGCGGTACCTCGGAGGTGCCGACCAGGTAGTAGTCGTCCTTCTCCAGGTGGTACACGTTCTCGGCGGCCTGGCCGAGGAAGCCGGTGCCCTCCATGGCGCGCGGACGGACCAGCGCCGGGGTCAGCATCGGGGTGAACCCGGCCTCGGTGGCCTGCGCGATGGCCGCGTTGACCAGCGCAAGCTCGAGGAGGGCGCCGACACCGGTGAGGTAGTAGAAGCGGGAGCCGGACACCTTGGCGCCGCGTTCGACGTCGATGGCGCCCAGCGCCTCGCCGAGCTCCAGGTGGTCCTTGGGCTCGAAGCCCTCGGCGCCGAAGTCGCGGATGGTGCCGTGCGTCTCCAGGACGACGAAGTCCTCCTCGCCGCCGACCGGGACGTCGGGGTGCACGAGGTTGCCCAGTTGCAGCGCGAGGCGCTTGGTCTCCTCGTCGGCCTCGTGCTGCTCGGCGTCGGCGGCCTTGACGTCGGCGGCGAGCTGGCTCGCCTTCTGCAGCAGCTCGGCCTTCTCGTCGCCGGAGGCCTTGGGGATGAGCTTGCCGAGCGTCTTCTGCTCGTTGCGCAGCTCGTCGAAGCGGACGCCGGACGACCTGCGCCGCTCGTCGGCAGAGAGGAGGGAGTCGACGAGCGCGACGTCCTCTCCACGGGCGCGCTGGGACGCGCGCACACGGTCGGGGTCCTCACGGAGCAGGCGAAGGTCAATCACGGAGTCAAGGCTACCGGTGCGGGGTTGCCCCCCACGACTCACTATTCCCACGTGTTCCGATTCACGGCTTACGTTCCGTTATGGGTGAATTGCCGATCGTGTCAATAAAAAGTGTCTCACTCCCTGGGACGGGGCACGTCTCCGGCCCTCGGTTGACTCGAAATCCTTGCGGAGAACGGGACTTGGGGGCCGAGTTGTCCACAGGTATCCACGCCCCCGTGAGAGTTATCCACAGGGTGTGTGGAAGGGGTGTGGACTTCGAAATCGATCACTCCGCAAGCCTCGTGCGAAGGGAGGAATTCCCTTCCCAAACCAGGACAACACCCACTTTCGAGTGGAAAGGCGTCGCTCCAGAAGATGAACCAAGGGAAACGAGTGAACGAAGGGTGATGTGAGCGAGCGGGGTCCCGCCGAGGGAACGTAGGCCGATTTGTCGACAGGTTCGTGCGTCCCTGTCGACTTGTCCCCAGGTCGAGAAGAGCGCCTGTGGATAACTTCTGTGGATAACGAAGATACGAGAGTACGACTGGCTGTACGACCGGCTAGAAGCGGCCGTCCTGGCAGCGTGCCACCCAGTCCGAAGCCGCCATGAACTCCGCGTCAGAAGTCCCCGGCAGCGTCGGCCCCGTGGTCTCGCCGGGACGGACGTCCGCCCGCGGATACGAGCCCAGGAACCGCACCTGGCGGCAGATCCGCTTCAGCCCCATCAGGGCCTCCGCCACCCGCCGGTCGGAGATGTGGCCCTCGGCGTCGATGCAGAAGCAGTAGTTGCCGATGCCGGCACCGGTCGGCCGGGACTGCAGGAGCATCAGGTTGATGCCCCGGGTGGCGAACTCGCCGAGCAGGTCACGCAGCCCGCCGGGATGGTCCTCGTTCTGCCAGAGGACGATCGAGGTCTTGTCCGCGCCGGTCGGGGCCGCGGGCCGAGCCGGACGGCCGACGAGCACGAACCGGGTCTGCGCGTTCTCCGCGTCGTGGATCCCGGTCTCCAGGGCCTCCAGGTGGTACCGCTCGGCCGCGAACTCACCGGCGAACGCGGCGTCGTAGCGGCCCTCCTGGACCAGCCGGGCACCGTCCGCGTTCGACGCGGAGGACTCCCACAGGGCTTCGGGGAGGTGGGCGCGCAGCCAGTTGCGCACCTGCGGCTGGGCGACCGGATGGGCGGTCACCGTCTTGATCTCGGAGAGCTTGGTGCCCGGCCGGACAAGCAGCGCGAAGGTGATCGACAGCAGCACCTCGCGGTAGATCATCAGCGGCTCACCCGCGACCAGCTCGTCGAGGGTCGTGGTGACTCCGCCCTCGACGGAGTTCTCGATCGGCACGAAGGCGGCCTCGGCCTCGCCGTTCCTGACGGCGTCCAGGGCGGACTGCACGGAGACGTACGGGACGAGCTCCCGGGTGGCGGACTCCGGAAGCGTGCGCAGGGCGACTTCGGTGAAGGTGCCTTCGGGACCGAGATACGCATAGCTCGCTGGCATGTCCCTCACCCTAATGGGCGCAGCCATGCCTGGCCGACCTGTCTCACCGGAACCACTCGACCGGGTGGTTTGAAACCTGAGAGGGCCCGTGTCACCCCTCCAGCAGTCGCTGTCCCACGTACTCCCCGTCGGCCGCCCCGCCCGGCACCGCGAACAGCCCGCTCGCCTCGTGCCGGATGTACTGCGACAGGGCGTCCCCGCGGTCCAGCTTCCGCTGCAGCGGCACGAAGCCGCGCAGCGGATCCGCTTGCCAGCAGACGAAGAGCAGCCCCGCGTCGGGCGTCCCGTCCGCGTCGATGCCGTCGTGGTACGAGAACGGGCGCCGCAGGATGGCCGCGCCGCCGTTCTGGTCGGGCCGTGTGATCCGGGCGTGGGCGTTGACCGGGACCACGTACTCGCCGTCCGCCCTGGCCTTCTCCAGGTCCATGGCCGTCGTCTCGGTCCCCCCGGACAGCGGCGCCCCGTTCGACTTCTTCCGTCCGATCACGTTCTCCTGGGCCGCGAGCGACAGCTTCTCCCAGTCGTCGAGAAGCATGCGGATCCGTCGTACGACGGCGTAGGAACCGTTCGCCATCCACGCGGGCTCCCCCGAAGAGGGCACGAAGATCCGCTGGTCGAAGTCGGAGTCGGTCGGCTTCGGATTGCGGGTGCCGTCCAGCTGGCCCATGAGGTTGCGGGCCGTCATGGGGTGGGCGGTGGCGCCCGGGGTGCGGTTGAAGCCGTTCATCTGCCAGCGCACCCTGGCCGCGCTGCCGGCGTCCTTCTGGATCGCGCGCAGGGCGTGGAAGGCGACCAGCGCGTCGTCGGCGCCGATCTGCACCCACAGGTCGCCGTTGCTGCGCGCCTTGTCGAGATGGTCGGAGGAGAAGTCGGGCAGCGGGTCCAGGGCCGACGGCCGCTGCTTCTCCAGCCCGGTACGGGCGAAGAAGGTGTTGCCGAAGCCGAAGGTGATCGTCAGCGACGAGGGACCCGCGTCCCTGGCCACGTCCGTGTCGTCGTGGGTCGTCGGCTCGCCCGCCATCAGCCGGCCGGCCGTCGCCGACCAGCGGCGCAGCAGCGCGGCGGCCTCGGTGCGGCCCGCGCCCGCCGCCAGGTCGAAGGCGATCAGATGACCACGCGCCTGAAGGCCCTCGGTGATGCCCGGCTGATGTTTCCCGTGAAACATCGCGCGGCCGGAGCCCACCGAGCTGAGCGGGGTGGCCCGGGCGGGCGCGGCGGCGTAGCCGACGCCCGCGCCCGCCGCGCCGAGCGCGAGCCCGGTGGCCCCGGCGGTGCCGAGCAGCGCGCGCCGGCTGACGCCGCCGGCCGGAGGCGTCGACGGGGTCTCGCCGGTGACCGGTGGACGAAGGGACTGGGACTGTTCAGCCATGGTGCGTTCAGCCGATCTGCGCGTGCTTGGAGACGGTCACCTGGTCGATGTCGGAGGTCCGCACGGTCACGGAGACGGTCCAGTCGCCGGCCATGGGGATCTGCACTCCGTTGGCGGACCAGTGCCCGGTGGTGACGTGGTCGGGTGCCACGGGAAGCGGCCCGATCTTCTTGGCGGCGAGAGTGAAGGAGACCTTCACCTCGGGGACGTCGAAGGCCCGCCCGTTGGGTCGCTGGACGTAGACGTGCATCTCGTTGCTGCCCACCGTCGCGGGGTCGAGGTCGACGCGGACGACGCCCTTGCCGTCCTTGCCGCCGGTGTCGAAGGACATGTCGAGGGTCAGCGCACCACCGGACGAGGAGTCCGACGACGAGGACGAGGAGGAGGACGCGGCGGCGGCCTTGGCGTCCAGTTCGGTACGGCCGGGCTCGGTCTGGGTCAGCACGGTGGTGACCGCGAGCAGGACGACGGCGACCCCGGCCTCCGCGAGGACCGAACGGCGCAGGCCGAAGCGGTCCGGGTCGGCGTCGCGGACGCGCTTTTGCCGGGCGGCGTCCTTGGCGGCCTGCTGCCGGGCCAGTTGGGCGGCGCGCTCGGGGTCGTCGGCGCCGGAGGCGGCCTTTCCGGCGGGCACGTCCTCGGAGGTCCCCGAGGCACGGGCTCCGGAGGCCTTCTTCGCGGCGGCGGACGCCTTGACCGTCTCCTTCTCCTCCTCGGCGGCCGGCTGCTCCTCGGCTGCGGCACCCCGGCCGCTCGACCTCCGGGCCTTCGCGACCGCCGGGTCCGCCAGCCGTCCCGTCCAGCGCCGTGAGACGGACGCGATGCCGACGAGCAGCGCCACGAGACCGATCTTGACCAGCAGCAGCTCTCCGTACGTGGTGTCGGTGAACGCGGACCAGGAGCCCAGCTGGCGCCAGGACTGGTAGATGCCGGTGCCCACCAGCGCCAGCACGCTCGCGAAGGCGACCCGGGAGAAACGCCGTACGGCCGCGGACTCGACCGGTGCCTCGGCGGGCGCCCGGTACAGGGCGACCAGCAGGGCGGTGAGGCCGCCCAGCCAGGTGGCCACGGCGAGCAGGTGGATCACGTCGACCGGCATCGCGATGCCCGGCTGGAGTCCGGTGGAGGCGTGCTCGGCCATGGCCCAGCTCGCCGCGAGCCCGGCGGCCACCACGGTCCCGCCGATGGCGAGCCCGAAGGTCAGGTCGCGCTTCTCGGTGCCCTCCTCGCGCTTGTCGTAGGCCCCGAAGAGCACGGCGATGAACAGCGCGGCGGCCGCCAGCAGCAGCAGCCGGGAGACCAGGGCCGCGCCGGGCTTGGTTCCCAGGACCTGGCCGAGCAGGTTCAGGTCGACGATGTCGCCTACGCTGCCGGAGGTCGTGTACGAGCCGCGCAGGAGCAGCAGCCACAGGGTGGACGCGGTCAGCGTCAGCCAGCCGCCGACGACGAGCCGCTGCAGGGCCCGTACCCCGGAGCCGCGCTGCCAGCAGGCGAGCACGAAGGCGGCGCCGCCGACGAGCACGATGTACCCGGCGTACGACAGGTAGCGCCCGAAGCCGTAGAGCCAGCCGACGACTCCGCCGCCCGCGTCCTGGTTCCCGACCGAGGCGACGGTCTTGGAGGGCGCCCCGACCGAGAAGGTGTAGGCGCCGGCGACGGGGTGGCTGTCCGCGGAGACGACCTGCCAGGCGACGGTGTACGTGCCCTTGCCCAGGCCGCTCTTGAGCTGGACCCCGTAGGTGGTAGCGGACAGGTTGTCCGGCTTGGCGGTGTCCACCCGCTTGCCCCGGGGGTCGAGGACCCGGATCGAGTTGCTGTTCATCGAGACGTTCTCGGAGAACGTGAGCGAGACCTGGTCGGGTGCCGTCGGGACCACCACCCCCTGGGCGGGGTCGCTGCCGGTCAGCGCGGCGTGCGCGGAGGCCGGCCCGGCGCCCGCCAGCAGCGCGCCGGTGACGGCGAGGAACAGCAGCACCAGGGTGCGCAGGCGGGGGGTGATGGTCCGCGTCAAGGTCGGTCTCTCCCTCAGTGTCCGGTCGACGGGTTGTACGTGGCGGACCTCACCGGCATCTCGACGGTGAGCGGACCGGATTCGGCGAACTTGAGTCTCACCGTGATCGTGTCGCCCTGCTCCGGGCGGCGCTTCAGCTTCTCGAACATCAGATGGTTGCCGCCGCTTTTGAACACGAGTTGACCGTGGGCGGGCACCTCGAAGGAGCCGACCTCCTGCATCGCGCCGCCGGCGGTCTCGTGCATGGTGATCTCACCCGCGGCGTCGCTGGTGACGGAGGTCAGCTCGTCCTTCGTGTCGCCCTTGTTGGTGATCGTCAGGAACCCGGCGGCCATGTCGGCGGTGACCGGCTGGGGCATGTAGGAGGCGCCGACGGACAGTACGGCGCCCGAGGAACCCGACGCCCCCGAGCCGCCGCAGCCCACGAGTGCCAGCGCGCCCGCGAGGGCCGCACCGGTCGCGGCCACTCCGGTCAGGGCGAGCCGCCGCCCGGTCAGGACCGGACGGCCCGCGGTCCGCGCCGGACGCTTCACGGGTTCTCCCCCTTGATCAGCTTGGGGAGGTCCTTGGTGTAGTCGTCGACGGTGGCGTTCTCGCCGTACAGGACGTAACCGCCGTCGGTCTTCGGCGAGAACGCGATGACCTGGGTGCCGTGCACCGAGACGACCTTGCCGGTCTTCTTGTCCTTGTGGGTCGGCTCGATGGAGATGCCGAGGGTGCGGGCACCGGCCTGGATGGTGGCGAAGTCGCCGGTCAGGCCGACGAAGGTGGGGTCGATGCCCTTCAGCCACTTGCCCAGTTCGGACGGGGTGTCACGGGCCGGATCGGTGGTGACGAACACGACCCGCAGTTTCGCCTGGTCGGCCTTGGACAGCGCCTTCTTGGCGACCGCGAGGTTGTTCATGGTCAGCGGGCAGACGTCGGGGCAGTGCGTGTAGCCGAAGTAGACCAGCGTGGGCCGGCCCTTGGTCTCGGCACGGAGGTCGTATTTCTTGCCCTGGGTGTCGGTGAGGACCAGGTCCGGCTTCTCGAAGGGCTGGTCCAGGATGGTCGCGGCCTTGTTCGAGGTGTCGCCGGAGACCACGGTGACGGGTGACTTGGCGTCGTCGCCGCTGCCGCAGGCGGAGAGGGTCAGGGTGGCGGCGGCGAGCAGGGCGGCCGCGGCGAACGTCTTCTTGCGCATAGAGAAATGTCCCAGATGTGAGAGATCCGGCACGCACCGGGGTCGTACGGGGCAGCTACGGGGCAGCGGAACTCCGACAGCCTCGCACGACCCCCTGTGCGCGATACGGAAGGGCGCTCAGGCCTCGGAGCCCGTGGACCGGCGGCGTCCGGCGGCGACGCCGTAGGCGACCCCGGCGGCGCCGACGACGATGCCGACGATTCCGAGGACGCGGGCGGTGGTGTCACTGCCGCCGGACGAACCGGAGTCGTCGGAGGCCGTGGTCCCGGTCCTGGCGGAGGTCTCCGCGGCGGTGTCCTCGGCGGCCGCGGTGCCGTGGTGGTCGCCGGTGGCGGCGGACAGCGCGAGGACCGGGGCCGGGTTCTCCGGCTCCTCCTGGCCCTTCTGCTGGACCTCGATCCACCGGACGACCTCCTTGTTGGAGTACGTCTGGAGCGCCTTGAAGACGAGTTCGTCGGTGTTCTCTGGCAGGGCGCCCACGGAGAGCGGGAACTTCTGGAAGTAGCCCGGCTGGATGCCCTTGCCGTCGGTGGCGGTCCAGGTGACCTTGGTGACCGCCTCGCCGATCTTCTCGCCGTGCATCACCAGCGGCTTGGCCAGCTTGGACTTGGTGACGTCGATCTTCCAGCCGGCCATCGGCTGCGGCATCACGGAGGCGATCGGGTGGTCGGCGGGGAAGGTGACCTCGACCTCGGTGGTCGAGGCGTCGTCGCGCTCGTTCGGGACCTTGAAGTCGATGACCGCGTAACCGCCCTTGGCGGCGGTGCCCTCGGGCTGCACGCTGACGTGCGCGAACGCGGGCGAGGAGACGGCGAGTACGGCCGTACCCGCGGCAGCGGTGACGGCGGCGATACGAGAAGCCTTCATGGCGGGGAGCACTCCACTCTGAGTGAGTTCTGTCGGTGGGGGTGCGCGCACGGTCCCGTCCGCCGTCGGTGGCGCATCACAGGCGGCCGTCGGCGATCGGGGGGAAGCGCGCACGGGCGTGCCGCACGACGGCGGCCGGCCCCTCCGGACGAACCCCGGGGGAGTGCTCTGGTCGTGTCGTGTCAGGCGGCGAGGTCGAGTGCGGCGGCCGTCGGCGGCCCGCGCCGGAGCAGGGAGTGCTGGAGCGTGACGGTGCGCGGGGCGGGCGGTTCGTCCCAGCCCGCGCCACGACCGCCCCGCGCGAGCGCCTCGGGCCCGGCGACAAGCCCGGCGCACAGTGCGCACGCCAGCGCGAGCGCGCCGCGCAGGGAACGTACGAGCGCCCCCTCCGTGACCCCGTGCGCCGACAGGTCGAGCAGTCGCAGCAGCGCCAGGTCGCCCCGCCGCAGCAGCCACCCGGCCACGACGGCCGCGAGCAGATGTCCGAGCAGCATCGGCACGGAGGGCAGCAGGGAAGCGGAGGATCCGGTGGCGTCCGACGCGTGGGCCATCGCGCTCATGTCCATGGCCGGGCCGGAGGTGCCGGGAACCGGTCCGGAGGTGCCGAGATGCGCCGCGGAGAGGATCTTGTACGCGTGGGCGGGGCTGATCTGCGCCGCCCCGGCCCCGCACAGCAGCTCGGCCGCCCGCTGGACCAGCGTCGCGTCGTCCGCGGGCGACGAGGAGCCGGAGGACATCGCGGAGCCGGCGGCCATCGCCGTACCGCCGTGCTGGCCGAGCCCGAACAGCGTGTGCAGCACGCTCTGCAGGACCGCCAGCAGGGCGACGGTCCCCGGCAGCGAGCGGGCCCGCCCGGTCAGCGGTGCGACGAGCGCCATGGTGCTCAGGAAGCCCACCCCGAGCGTCCACAGCGGAACGGTCGCGCAGGAGGCCATGGTGTGCCCCGCCGCGGCCAGCATGACGCAGAGCGCGGCGAACACCGCGGCCCGCGGGAGCCGCAGTCCGCTTCCGGGGCGCGCGACGCGCGGGCGGGGGGCAGTCATGGCGGGCTCATCATCGCACTGGACCCGGTCCCCCTTGACGGCAGGTCCGGAAGATTCCGTTACCGCCGGAGACGTCGGAAGGCCCCGCAGGAGCCGTCCGGCGCCGGAAGCGGAAGGCGGCCGGCCGGGCGGCGGGCGGCTCGCCGACGGGGAAGGAGAGGCAGAAGCGGAAGATCGTTTTGTGCCGAACCAGCCGCTCATACACCGAAACCTCCCCGGGCGCATCCCCCGGATGGGCGTTCTCACATGAACGGAGTGCTTACACGCGCGCACAGCTGGCAATAGGTATCGGTATGTCGAGCCGCGGCCGGGAGGCTGGAGCATGAGCATCTGGTGGTCACTCCATCTGCGGCGTGAGGCCGCGAGCGTGCCGCTCGCCCGCCGGCTGCTGATCGGCACCATGGAAACGGCGGGCGTCGACCCGGACATCTCCTACGACCTCTCCGTCGCCCTCAGCGAGGCCTGCGCGAACGCCGTCGAGCACGGCGGCGCCGGCCGTCCCTCCGAGGCGTACCGGGTCACCGCCTACCTGGACGGCGAGAAGTGCCGTATCGAGGTGGCCGATTCGGGGCCGGGGGTCGGCCCCGGGTTCGCCCGCACCCAGGACATAAGGCCCGCCCGTCCCGACGCCGAGCACGGCCGGGGGCTCTGTCTCATCAGAGAACTCGCCGATCACGTCCACATCGGCAGCAAACCGGGCCGCAGCGGCACGGTGGTCAGCTTCGACAAGATCCTCAAGTGGAAGAAAGATCCTTCCCTGCTTTCGGCATGACTCTCGCTCCCGGATAACCCGCGCGCTAGGGTGCGCGCATGATTCTCAGTAAGATCAAAGAAAGCCTCATCCTGCCCGACGTCATATTGCGGCCCATTGCTCTCGGTGACGCGAAAGCACTGTGCTCCGCGTATGCCGTCAACCGCAGTCACCTCGCACCCTGGGAACCGGTCAGACCCGATTCCTTCTTCACCGTCGACGGTCAGACCGAACGCATCGATGGCCTGCTGAAACAGGCCGCGGACGGGGTCATGCTGCCGCTGCTCATGGAGTCGGTCCGCACCGGCGGGATCGTCGGCGCGATCACTCTTTCCGGAATTACCCTCGGTCCTTTCTGCAGCTCCTACGTCGGCTATTGGGTGGCCGGTGACCAACAGGGCCGCGGGCTGGCCACCGCCGCGCTGGAACGGGTCTGTGAGATCGCCGAGGAGGTCGTCGGACTCCATCGGATCGAGGCGTCCACCCTCATCGACAACACGACGTCACAACGCGTGCTGAAGAAATGTGGATTCGAGACGATCGGTGATGCCCCGCAGTATCTCCACATCAATGGAGAATGGCGGGACAGCCGGCTCTTCCAGCGGATCCTGCACCACCACGACCCGGCTCTGTGACCGGGGCTTCCCGGGCGTTCACAGGTCCCTGCCAGCTCCGGCCCATGCCCCTGACAAACGGGGTTCCTAGCTTCGTCGGCCATGACGGGAAACCACAAAGACAGGTCGATCACCCGCCGTCGCGCCCTCGTGGTGTCCGGCGGCACGGTGGCGGCCGGCGGCCTCGCGGTCGCCGGCTTCCAGACGGCCTTCGCCGACACCGCCGACGGCACCGACGCGGACGCCACGGCCTCCGCGAGTTCCACCAGCAGTGAGTGCCTGACGCTGATGAGCAGCGTCACGGAAGGCCCGTACTACCTCGACGGTGCCTTGGTGCGCAAGGACATCACCGAGGGCAAGGCAGGCGTCCCGCTGACCCTCCGCCTGACCGTCGTGGACGCCACCGACGGCTGCACGCCCGTCAAGGGCGCGGCGGTCGAGATCTGGCACTGCGACGCCTGGGGCTACTACTCCGGTTACACCACCGCCAACCCCGGCGGCTCCGCCCCCGCGGAGAGCGAGGAGGGCGACTCCGCCGACGACCAGACCTACCTGCGCGGTTACCAGCTCGCGGGCGCCAACGGGGTCGTCAAGTTCGAGACGATCTTCCCCGGCTGGTACACCCCGCGCACCTGCCACATCCACGTCAAGGTGCACACCGGCGGCGCGAAGGAGGACGGCACGTACGAGGGCGGCACGGTCAACTACACCGGTCAGCTGTTCTTCGCCGACGACATCGCCGAGGAGATCTTCACGCTCGACCCCTACGCGAAGCACACCGGCAGTTACACCGTCCTCGCCGACGACATGGTGTACGACGGCGGCGGCGCCGCCAGCGGTCTGCTGACCCTGAAGGCGGTGCACAAGAAGGATCCGTCGAAGGGCTACAAGGGTTCCCTGACCCTGGCCATCGACCCGGACGCGGAGAACACCGGCGCCGGCAGCGGTGGGGGCGGGACGCCTCCCAGCGGTGCCCCGAGCGACGCGCCCACGGGCACCCCGCCGAGCGGCGCCCCGACCGGCAGCGGCACCCCGACCGACAGTGCCTCCCCCTCGGCCTCCGCCTCCGCCTAGGGCAAGGGACATGACACGTCGCGAGGACGACGCGCTGGCGCTGGCCGCCGTGGCCGCGCTCACCGGTCAGCTGGCGCTGGCCCCCAAGCCGGGCCTGCCCGACCCGCGTGACCTGGACGCCCGCAGCAGGCGCCGGGAGCACGACAGTCTGCGCTGGTCGGCCAGGGCGCTCGGGCCCGGCCTCGCGGCGATGGCCGCCGCCGCCCGCCGCACGGGCACACCCACGCCGGTGCTGCGGGCGGAACTCGGCGCGATCGGCCGGTGCACCGAGCACTCGGTCCGCCTGGCCGGCGGCGGCCACAAGGGCGCGCTGTGGGCGCTCGGCCTCCTGGTCGCCGCGGCCGCCCTGAATCCCCGGGCCAAGGTCCGCGAGATCGCCGCGACGGCCCGCGGGATCGCCGCGTTCAACGACAAGGGCGCCCCCAAGCGCCCCTCACGGGGTGCGACGATCTCCGCGAAGTACGGCGCGCCCGGCGCCAGGGGCGAGGCCAGGGCCGGGTTCCCGCACGTCCGGCGCGCGGTGGAGGCCCTGGCGACGGCCCGAAGGGCGGGCGCCACCGAGAACGAGGCCCGCCTGGACGCCCTCCTCACCGTGATGTCCACGCTCCAGGACACCGAACTCCTCTACACCGCGGGCCCGCTGGGACTGCGCCAGGTCCAGGCAGGCGCACGGGAAGTACTGGAGGCGGGCGGCACGGCGACAGCGGCGGGCGCGGCGGCACTGCGCACCCTGGACACGGACCTGCACGAGAAGGGCTGGAGCCCGAGGGGCAGCGCGGGCCTGCTGACCGGAGCGTTGTTCCTGGACGCCTTGCCTTCTCTGTGACGCCGCGACCGGAGCGCCTGGCCGGGCACCTCCCGGTACCCGGCCGTTCAGCGCACGCGTCAGCCCTTGAGCGAAGCCATCCACGCCTCGACCTCGTCCGACCGCCGAGGCAGCCCCGCGGACAGGTTACGGTTCCCGTCCTCCGTCACCAGGATGTCGTCCTCGATCCGGACCCCGATCCCCCGGTACTCCTCCGGCACGGTGAGGTCGTCGGCCTGGAAGTAGAGCCCCGGCTCGACGGTCAGCACCATCCCCGGCTCCAGGACGCCCTCCACGTACGTCTCGGTGCGCGCGGCGGCGCAGTCGTGGACGTCGAGGCCGAGCATGTGCCCGGTGCCGTGCAGCGTCCACCGGCGCTGCAGCCCGAGCTCCAGGACCCGCTCCACCGGCCCTTCCACGAGCCCCCACTCGACGAGCCGCTCGGCCAGCACCCGCTGCGCGGCATCGTGGAAGTCGCGGTACTTGGCGCCCGGCTGCACCGCCGCGATCCCGGCCTCCTGCGCGTCGTACACGGCGTCGTAGATCTTCTTCTGGAGCTCGCTGTACGTGCCGTTGACCGGGAGCGTGCGCGTGACGTCGGCGGTGTACAGGCTGTGCGTCTCGACGCCCGCGTCCAGGAGGAGCAGGTCGCCGGAGCGCACCGGGCCGTCGTTGCGGACCCAGTGCAGGGTGCAGGCGTGCGGGCCGGCCGCGCAGATGGAGCCGTAACCGATGTCGTTGCCCTCCACGCGGGCGCGCAGGAAGAACGTGCCCTCGATGTAGCGCTCGGAGGTGGCCTCGGCCTTGTCGAGGACCATCACGACGTCCTCGAAGCCGCGCACGGTCGAGTCGACGGCCTTCTGCAGCTCGCCGATCTCCCATTCGTCCTTGACCAGGCGGGCCTCGGAGAGGAAGACGCGCAGTTCCTCGTCGCGCTCGGCGGTGACCTTGTCGGTCAGCGCCTCCTGGATGCCGGCGTCGTGGCCGCGTACGACCCGGACCGGGCCGGTGGCCTCGCGCAGCTTGTCGGCGAGCTCGCGTACGTCGGCGGCGGGGATGCCGTAGAGCGTCTCGGACTCGGTCAGGGAGTGGCGGCGGCCCACCCACAGCTCGCCCTGGCCGGAGAGCCAGAACTCACCGTTCTCCCGGTCGGAGCGGGGCAGCAGGTAGAGGGTGGCCACATGGCCGTCGTCCTTCGGCTCCAGGACGAGTACGCCGTCCTCCGTCTGGTTGCCGGTGAGGTAGACGTATTCGACCGACGCCCGGAACGGGTAGTCCGTGTCGTTCGAACGGGTCTTCAGGTTGCCGGCCGGGATCACCAGGCGCTCGCCCGGGAAGCGGGAGGACAGCTCCGCGCGGCGGCGGGCGGTGTGCGCGGCCTGCTCCACCGGGGTCAGGTCACGCAGCTCCGTGTCGGCCCAGCCGGACTTCATGCTCTCGGCGAGCTCGTCGGACACGCCCGGGTACAGGCCGTTCTTGCGCTGCTTGATCGGCTCTTCGCTCTCTTCCGGGGTCTCCGGGGTGAGCTCGTCGGCCACGTCATCCTCCTCGACACTGCTGCGGATGCCGTCCATCGTACGTTCGTACCGAACGGCGTCCCAGGGTCGTAGGACTCCCGGCGAGGTGGACTCCCGGCGAGGTGGACTCCTGGTCTTCCGTCCGGTCAGTCGAAGCGGGCTGCCAGCAGGACGACGTCCTCCTGGCTGTCGGCCGTGTCCAGTCCGTCGGGCAGCACCGTGCGCAGCACGTGGTCGGCGATCGCCCCGGGGTCGTGGCGCAGCGCCCGGGGGACGCTCGCGGCGGCCGTGTGCAGACGGGCGAAGGCGCGGTCCATGGGGTCGCCGGTACGGTGCAGCAGCCCGTCGGTGTACAGCAGAACCGTCTCGCCCGCCTCTGCCTGGATCTCCACGCTGGGCGCCTCCCAGCAGGCGAGCATCCCGAGCGGCGCGGACACCGAGGTCTCCGCGAACACCGTGCGGTGCGCGCCGATCAGCAGCGGTGGACTGTGCCCGGCGCCGGCCAGGGTGACCTTGCGCAGCGCGGGTTCGCAGTACGCGAACAGGGCGGTGGCGGACCGGGCCGGCTCGGTCAGCCTGAGCAGCAGTTCGAGGTCGGAGAGGACCGCGACCGGGTCCTCGCCCTCCATCACGGCGTACGCGCGCAGGGAAGCCCGCAGCCGCCCCATCGCGGCGACCGCGCTCGGTCCGGAGCCGGTCACCGAACCGACCGCGAGACCGAGGGCCGCGTCCGGCAGCGGCAGCGCGTCGTACCAGTCGCCGCCGCCGCGCGGGCCGGTGCGGTGCCGGGCGGCGAGCTGGACGCCGGCCACCCGGGGCAGCCGGGAGGGCAGCAGTTCCTCGGCGATGGTCGCCATGCACGCGCGCGTGCGCGCCACCTCCAGCAGCCGGGCCAGGTGTTCGGCCGCATGGCGCACGTACAGGCCGACCAGGTGCCGTCGGCGCTCGTGCGGTTCGGCCGGCTCGTCGTAGAACCAGACGACCGCCCCGAGACGGGTACCGGCGGCGGTGGTGAGGGGGAGCGCGTAGCTGGCGGCGTAGCCGAGGCGGAGGGCGACCTCGCGGTGCCGGGGGTCGAGACCGTCCTCGGCGAACAGGTCGGGGTGCACGATCTCGGCGGTGGTGCCGGTGTCGTACGGCAGCGCACCGCGCGGGACGGTCTCCAGGTGGCCGAGGTCGGCGCGGCCGAGGCCGAGGCCGATCGTGGTGTGCGGGCCGGCAGCGTCGGCGGGTTCCAGCGCTACGAGACCGCGCCGGGCGCCCACGAGGGCGGCACCGGCGCGCAGCAGTTCCTGGAGGGCGGTCTCGGGTCCGTCGGTCCGGGCGAACCGTTCGGTCAGTTCATGGAGGGTGGTGAGGTCGGAGACCCAGCCGGCCAGCCGGTCCTGGAGGAGGGTGCCGGGGGCCGGGGCCGCAGGGGCCTTCGGGACGGGTGGTGCGCCCGGGGCGGGGGGAATCGGCGCGACAGTGTGGGTGGGCGCGGGAACCGTTGAATCGATTCCAGCCACTTTCGGAGGATGCGGGGCGCTCATCGTGTCCGGCTCTCAGACCCGTGCGTACTGCTCAAAAGCATCGCAAACCCCCATGTCTTTCTGCGCCGCTAGCAGTGTCTCCACATGTACACGCACTCGTAAGGAGATGTCCAGCATTGTCCTGCTGGGATCTCTGGTGTCCGTGAGACCTTGTGAGGGTGTCTCCCGGAGCCTTGCGCAAAGGCAAAGTTGGCTTAAAACTGACTCGGGTAACGGTTCATTGCGGTCGACTGGCCTTGCTCCACGGAGCGTCACAGCGGTCGTGATGGGTACGTACTCGGTGAAGGCCAGGGGTGGTTGGGGAGCACCCGGAACCTGGCGACGGACCCGGGCGTCTTAACCATCGACGACCGTGCCCCATCCTCCCGTGGCGGAGGCGGAGAGAAACACCCGGAACGGCAAAACGCCAGACTTCGCCACCCCCACGCCGTGTCCGTGGTTTTGATAGAGGCAGTACGGGACGCGGGTGCGGCCCCCGCTCGACCCCCCGGGGTTCCCCTTGCCCGGCGCAAGGGTGTGATGCGCCAACAGGTACGCACAGTGAAGTGATCGACACATGGTGTGATGTGGTCCTCGGTGTTGCCAGCGGTGCAACGGAAAGGAACGAGCGCTCATGCGCGAGATCCTCAAAAGGCGACGCAGGCTCCTGTCCAAGCGCAATGACAAGGGGTCTGAGTTTCTCGGCGCGGCCCTGACCTTCGCGACGCAATGGCAGTGGCCCGTACTCCCCGGTGTGGCCCCGGACCCACAGGGCCGGGCGCGCTGCGGCTGCCCCGACCCGGAGTGCACGGTGCCCGGCGCGCACCCCTTCGACCCGGGTCTGCTCGCCGCCACCACCGACGAGCGCATGGTCCGCTGGTGGTGGGGCAACCGGCCGACGGCCCCGATCGTCCTCGCCACCGGCGCCTCCGGCGGGAACGCGCCCTGCGCGGTCAGCCTGCCGGCCCTCGCCGCCTCCCGCGCGCTCACCCTCCTCGACCGCCGCGGCATGCGGCTCGGTCCGGTGGTCGCGGCGCCCACCCGCTGGGCGCTGCTCGTCAAGCCCTACTCGATGGAGCAGTTGGGCGAGCTGCTGTACGCCAAGGACTTCGTCCCCGGCTCGCTCCGCTTCCACGGCGAGGGCGGCTATCTCGCCCTGCCGCCCTCCGAGACCGGCCAGGGTGCCATCCGCTGGGAGCGCGCTCCGCTGCCCGGCTCGGCCAACCCCTGGGTGCCCGACGTGGAGGCCGTGGTGGACGCCGTGGTCGACGCCCTCACTCGTACGGGTGTGAGCGCGCCCGAGTTGTAAGGATGTCGGGCGCGCGAGCGCGGCTTGTCCCGCTGTGGTCGTTATCTTCCGCTACATGAACGTACGTCTGCTCGCCCTGGTGGGGGTCGCGGTGTGCGCGGTCGCGCTGCCGCTGACCGTGGCGTCCGCAGGGCAGGTGGGCGACGCCGCGGTACGCCCGGCCGACCGGCGCGACGACGCGAAGCTGCCGGTGCCCGCCCGCTCCCCCCTGGTGCTCGGTCTCGGCCTGGCCACCGCCGCCCGCTGCGGCCCCGAACTCACCTCCCCCGACGGTGTCGAGGCGCAGACCTGCGTGATGACCCAGGGTGCGGACACCTGGGCGCGCACCTACTACCGCAACGCCACCGGGGCGGACCTGGAAGCGGTGCTGACCCTGATGGGGCCGCGCGGCCGCACCGTGCAGACGCACTGCGCCGCGGGCGCCGACGACGAGCCCGCGACCTGTGAGACGCCCCGGGAGCACACCCGGGGCGCGCCGGTCGACTACACGGCCGTCTCGGAGTTCGCGGCGCGGGACGGCGACGGGCCGCTGCTGCTGCGTTCCGCGAGCAACTCAACGGACGACTCCAGTGCTGCGCCGGGCGCGTCCGCGGATGCCTTCGGGGGTGGCCCGGGGGCCGCTGTGGGAAACGCCACCGGGGCCTCGCCCGGCGCCAACACCCACGCGTCAAGCGGAAGTTGACGTCTGGCTGCGCTCCGTACACCGGAGGCGGGCATGAAAAGGCCCGGTTGCTGGCGACGGGGGATGCACCAGCAACCGGGCTACTGAGACGGTAACAAGAGATCGGCGGTTCGCAAATTCGATCTCGGCTATTCGGACACGTAATTGCTTGCCCCGTCGGGGAGTTGTGACAGGAGTCACCCGTGGTGACGCACCTGGCGTGGCTGACCGGCCGGTCAGCCACGCCTGTCGTGCGCGCCGCTCGTCAGCTGAGCGTGACCTGCCGGTTGGTCAGTCCGCCGCGGGCCCGCCGCTCGTCCGCCGTGAGCGGCGCCGTCGAGGCCAGAGCGGTCGTGAGCCGCTCGGCGAACTCCGCGGCCGGCTTCTCCACGTCCGCCGCGCCGCCCCCGCTCGGCAGGTCCCAGACCGGCACGGTGAGACCGTGGGCACGGAAGGAACCGACCAGCCGGGTGCCCTCGCCGAGGTTCGACGTGCCCGCCGCGTGCAGCCGCGCGAGAGCGTCCAGAAGCTGCTCCTCGGGGTACGGCATGACCCAGCGCAGGTGGTTCTTCTCGGGCGTCTCGCACCAGTAGGCGCTGTCGACGCCGGTCAGCTTCACGGTCGGGATGGCCGCCGCGTTGGCCCGCTCCAGGGAGGCGGCCACGTCCGGGGTGGCGTTCTCGGCGTCCGGCACCCAGAACTCGAAGCCCTCGTGCACAACTGGCTCGAAGGCGCCCTCCGGGTCGAGCAGGTCCTGCAGCCGGGGGCCGTCGGCGGGCGCCCGCCGGCCCTGTACCGGGGTGCCCGGCTCGGCGACCAGGGCGCGCTGCAGGATGTCGGCGAGGTCGCGGCTGATGTCGCCCGACGCCGTGTCGTTCTGCAGGCCGAGCAGGACCGAGCCGTCGTCGCGGCGCAGCGCCGGCCAGGCCATCGGCAGCACGGTCGCGAGGGTGACCGACGGGACGCCCTCGGGCAGGCCGTCCTTCAGGGTCAGTTCGACGGTGGCGGCGGGGACCAGCTCGCGCAGCGCCACCCAGTCGCCCTCGCCCGGCAGCCCCTCGAACGGGCGGTGCACCAGCTCGGTCGCCGCGTGCGCGGCCGCCCGGCCGTGGCACGCCTTGTAGCGGCGGCCGCTGCCGCAGGGGCAGGGTTCGCGGGCGCCGACGACCGGGATCTCGCTGTCGCTGAGCTGCGGCCGCGTGGCCTTCGTCTGGGGTCGCTTCTTGGCCATCTGGCTGTCTCCCGGTTACGGCTCGTCTCGTACTGGCGGGAGCCTAGCCGTTCGCACCTCGGACCACGGGAACCTGTGGACGGAGCCGTGGCGGGGAGCGGGGAGGGGAGAGTGGGGTGGGGACGGTTCGCGGTGGACGCGGCGCCGGGGCGAACGGGCCGGGACAGACCTGTCCCGGCACCTGGGCGTTCCCGGCACCCGGACGCGTACCCGGCACCTGGGCGTACCCGGCACCCGGACGTACCCGGCACCCGGACGTACCCGGCACCGGGCGTGTCCGGCAGCTCAGTCCATGTCCTCGAAGGCGTCCGCGAAGTCCAGGTCGGCCGTCCCCGGGCCCGAGGGCGTCATGACGCGCGCGGTGAGGGCGTCGCGGCGGTCGCGTCCGTGCGGATCGCGTGCCTCCTCGTGCACCACGACCCAGACCGTCACCTCGCCCCGGGCGTTGTCCCGGACGCCCCAGTCGTCGGCCAACGCGGTGATGATGTTCAGCCCGCGGCCGCCGTGTGCCGTGACCGACGGGGTCATGGGGGCCGGGCGGGTCGGCCCGCCGCCGTCCGTGACCTCGACGACCAGCCGGCCGCGCGGGTCCACCCGCCAGGCGGCCCGGACGTCGCCGTCCCCGGCCAGGGCGTCCCCCAATGGACGCCCGTGCTTGCACGCATTGCTCAAAAGCTCGGAGAGGATCAGTACGGCATCGTCGATGACCGATTCCGAAAGGCCGCCCGTGCGCAACTGATCGCGCATACGGTGTCTCGCCTTCCCCACGCCTGCAGGGCCATGGGGTACGGCCATGCTCGACGACGTGGGCACCTCCTGTGCCACCACCAACGCCACCCCCGAGACCTCCTTTGCCCCACGCCACGGTGTGGATGCCCCATCGGCCCGAACCGGAAACCGGCCAAAGAAGGTCCGGTGACGCATTCGCCACGGACGAATACGAACCGAACGCGCCGGAGCACTCCCTGTGACGGGCCGTCGCCTGACCCCCCGGGCCCGGCTACGTATGGCTTGATTTCGGTGGTGTGGCCGAGAAGCGAGGATGAGGCGAGGGGGGCGTTCGGGTCAAGAGGTGCGAGACGTCCTTACGTGACTCTTTATCTGAGACGTATTCAGATCCCTTTTCTCGCGCCCGCGCGGGTTCACCGCCCCAGCCGGCGCAGCACGGCTCCGGGCCGGTTGGTGATGATCGCGTCGATCCCGAGTTCCACGCACAGATCCACGTCCTCCGGCTCGTTGACCGTCCATACGTGCACCTGGTGGCCGTTGCGCTTCAACCGCTCGATGTACGCCGGGTGGTTGCGCACGATCCGGATCGAGGGGCCCGCGATCCCCACGCCGGCCGGCAGGCGTCCGTCGCGCAGCCGGGGCGAGAGGAACTGCAGCAGGTAGACCGTCGGCAGCGTCGGCGAGACCGCCCGCACCCGGTGCAGCGACCGCGCGGAGAAGCTCATGACCCGCACCGGGGACTCGGCGGCCGTCACGGGGGCGTCCAGGCCGAACCGCTTCAGCAACAGCAGCAGCCGGTCCTCGACCTGTCCCGCCCACCGCGTGGGGTGCTTGGTCTCGATCGCCAGCTCCACCCGCCGCCCGGCGTCCGCGACCAGCTCCAGCAGCCGCTCCAGCGTCAGTACGGCGGTGTCCGCGCGGTCCTCGGGCCGGAACTCCCAGTCGGGCTCCTCGTCCCGGCTCCGCCAGGCCGGCCCCCGCTTCCACGCGCCGAAGTCCAGGGCGGCCAGCTCCGCGAGCTCCAGGGCCGAGACCGCGCCCCGGCCGTTGGACGTACGGTTGACCCGGCGGTCGTGCACGCACACGAGGTGGCCGTCGGCGGTCAGGCGTACGTCACACTCCAGGGCGTCCGCGCCGTCCTCGATCGCCTTCCGGTAGGCGGCCAGCGTGTGCTCGGGGGCGTCCTCGGAGGCGCCGCGGTGGGCGACGACCTGGATGCGATGCTGTGGTGCGTGGGTCACCGCGACATGGTGCCACCGCGAGGGGGTACCCGGGGGCATCCCCGATGCCGGCAAAGGGAACTTTTGTCGGACAGGCCCTATATAAAGGTTGTCCGTGTACCCACAGCCACCGCTTATGGTGCTCTGACGGCCTGTGGGAAAAGCTGACGGCATACAAAAGCACATGCACAGCTGAATCGCGCCGGACCGACAGCAAGCGTGAACGAGCGTGACCGAGTGCGACCGAGAAGAACAGCCGTGGACCGAGGAGAGAAGCTGTGAGCACCGAGAACGAGGGCAACCCGGTACCCCCGGCCCCGTCCGCACCTCCAGTGCCGCCGGCGACTCCCGCTGCCTCCCCGCAGCCCGCCGCGTCCGAGGGGGAAGCGCCGACCGCACCGATTCCGCCGGCTCCCCAGGGCGCTCCCGCCCCGGCCGCGGGTGACCCCTACACCACCCCCTCGCAGGCTCCCGAGGGCTCCTGGCCGCCCCCGCCGCCCGCGACCCCTTCCTACGCGGACGCCGGGGCGGGTGCCGGAGCCGGCTGGGGCTCGCCCTACGACCAGCAGTACCCGCACCAGCCGTACCAGCAGCCGCAGCCCGCGCCGAAGAAGGGCAGCGGGCGCGGCGGACTGATCGCCGCCGTCCTGGTGGCCGCACTGGTCGCGGGCGGCGCGGGCGGCGGGCTCGGCTACACGCTGGCCAAGAACAACGACGACAGCGGCTCCACGACCGTCTCGGCGTCCACCGACAGCGGTGTCACCCAGGTCAAGCGCGCCGCCGGCACCATCGCGGCGGTCGCCAACAAGTCGCTGCCCAGCACGGTCACCATCGAGGCCGAGTCGACCAACGGCGACGGCGGCACCGGTACCGGGTTCGTCTTCGACACCCAGGGCCACATCGTGACCAACAACCACGTGGTCGCCGACGCCCTCGACGGCGGCAAGCTGACGGCGACGTTCCCGGACGGCAAGAAGTACGACGCCGAGGTCGTCGGCCACGCGCAGGGCTACGACGTCGCGGTGATCAAGCTCAAGAACCCGCCGTCGGACCTGAAGCCGCTGCCCCTGGGCGACTCCGACAAGGTGGCCGTCGGCGACGAGACGATCGCCATCGGCGCCCCCTTCGGTCTCTCCAACACCGTCACCACGGGCATCATCAGCGCCAAGAACCGCCCGGTCGCCTCCAGCGACGGCAGCGCGTCGAGCAAGGCGTCCTACATGAGCGCCCTGCAGACCGACGCCTCCATCAACCCGGGCAACTCCGGCGGCCCGCTGCTGGACGCCGACGGCGCGGTGATCGGCATCAACTCGGCGATCCAGTCCGCGTCCAGCGGCGGCCTCGGCAGCACCGGGCAGTCGGGCTCGATCGGCCTCGGCTTCGCCATCCCGATCAACCAGGCCAAGTACGTGGCCCAGCAGCTGATCAAGACCGGCAAGCCGGTCTACGCGAAGATCGGCGCCTCGGTGTCCCTGGAGGACTCGTCGGGCGGCGCCCAGATCACCGACTCCGGCTCGGGCGGCGCCGCCGCGGTCGAGTCGGGCGGCCCCGCCGACAAGGCCGGACTCAAGCCGGGCGACGTCATCACCAAGCTCGACGACTCGGTGATCGACAGCGGCCCGACCCTGATCGGCGAGATCTGGACCCACAAGCCCGGGGACAAGGTGCAGATCACCTACAAGCGAGGCGGCTCGGAACACACGGTCACCCTCACCCTCGGATCCCGCGTGGGCGACAGCTGACACCCACCCGGCCCGCAGGACGGGCCGGATCGGACCCTTGCGCAAGCCCCGGCGTCCCACGCCGGGGCTTCGCGATGTGCGCCTCGTCACGGCGGACCTCTGTTCGGGCCAAGGTCCCGCGGATCCGTCGAGGCCGGCACTCTGTACGCGCTCCACTCCAGGTGGGATGGGGCACAGGTGGGTTGCCCGAGCGGCCTAACGGTCTCGAAAACCGTAGTGACGTGAAAGCGTCACCGTGGGTTCGAATCCCACCGCCTCCGCAGGTCACAGACGTCCTGGTCAGAAGGGGTGTCCCGCAGTGAGGGGCACCCCTTCTGCATGGGGGTTGTCTCACCCCGATCCGGCCCTGTCGCGTTGTGGATCACTGCGTGTGGACCAGGCGTGGACCAGATCGTGGATCGCCGTCCCTGCATTGACCTGGAGTTAGTCAAGAGGTCGCGTTTCCCGGCGAACGGGAGCCACTGGTCCGGTCCGACGCCGGCGCGGAGCGGGCACAGCTGATATGGGTGTGCCCCGTATCCGATGGCGGACACCGGTGGAACGGCAGGGAACGCATACAGCCTGCGGCCCGGCCCGTCACGATATCCGAGGTGACCGGAATCCGGAGCATCCGCGCACAGCGCTGCTACGAATTTGTTCCACCTGCGAAACTCTTTAACCCTCCCGTCACTCGTAGGGGTGATCAGCCACTAAGGCCGCATGCCGATAACCCGGAACGAGCCGGATGCGAAGGCGTCCGCTTACCTTCGGCATCGGTGAACCTGTACTGCTTCTCTCCACCTGCGAGCGCTATCCCGGTGGGTGAGAACCGAGGCAACGGCTCTGGCAACACCGGAGTCGGCCTTCTGCGGGTCCGGCGAAAGGGAACTAGTATGCAATTGAATCAGTATGACTTATTCGACTTGGCTGTGCTCGTGCGTTGCGTAGTCCTGTACTCTTGAATCGGTCCCACCGTCGAATTTTCCGACCCGGCGGCGGCGTGATCGCGGCGGGGGGATAATTCCGCAGCCTGGGTCTACCGGGCTCATTTTGCCCGGAAGATCGCCGGAATTGTTCCGCTCTTGGGGTACCTGCAAGGTGGCTGTACTCAGTGGTGTCGCGCAGGTACGAATGATCTCCCTGTGGTACGTCCTCTGTTCCGGTGACGCTGGCCGACTGCCTCTCCTGGAGAAGCAGTCCTTTTTGGTGATGTAGTCCTCGCCCGCCCGGGTGAACAGTTGACGCCATTCGGCCCACTAGGTATTGCTGGCATTCCATGATTCGCTCGTCAAGTTTGGCGAAACCATTCAGATGAACCGTAACCCGACCCATGTTCCTGATAAATATGCCAGCGGCAGAAACCTGGCGATTCTGCGCGACTGAGAACGCCACATACCTCATCATCCCCTCACAGGAGTTGGCCCCTCGATGACGCTGAATATCCCTGTCGCGCCGCTGCGGCGCACGTTGTCGGTCTGGATCGCGGCGGCACTTGCTGTGGTGATCGCTGCTGTGGTAGTCGCTGTGACGCCGACGCAGGCAAACGCCATCGCCACACCTGTGCCGCTGGGCACGGCGGACAGCTTTGCGGTACTGGCCGGTTCAGCCGTCACCAACACCGGTCCCTCGGTGGTCACCGGGGATCTAGGAGTGAGTCCGGGGACGTCCATCACCGGATTCCCTCCTGGTTTGGTGAACGGGGCGCAGCACTCTGCGGACGCCGTGGCCGACCAGGCCCAGACCGACCTGGTCACGGCGTACAACGACGCTGCCGGACAGGCCACCGACGGTGCCCTTCCTGCGGACGCTGGTGGTCTGACACTGGTGCCGGGCGTCTACACCGCTTCCTCCACTCTGGGGCTCACCGGCACTCTCACCCTGGACGCCCAGGGGGACCCCAACGCCGTCTGGGTGTTCCAGGTCGGTTCGGGTCTGACGACGGCGTCTGCCAGCCGGGTGCTTCTCATCAACGGCGCCTCGCCGTGCAATGTGTTCTGGAAGGTCGGTAGTTCGGCAACCCTCGGCACCAACTCCACCTTTGTCGGCAACATCTTGGCCCTGACGTCTATCTCTGCCACGACAGGCGCAACGATCGACGGGCGGGCACTGGCCCGTAACGGTGCCGTGACGCTGGACACCAACACGATCACCCGGCCACAGTGCGCGGGCGGGACCACGGGCACCACGACCGCCGGGACGACGGGCACCACGACCGCCGGGACGACGGGTACCACGACGGCTGGCACGACCGGCTCGACGACCGCTGGCACCACGGGCACCACGACCGCTGGCACCACGGGCACCACGACCGCCGGGACCACGGGCGCGACGACGGCCGGGACGACGGGTTCGACGACGGCCGGCACGACGGGTTCGACGACCGCCGGGACCACGGGTTCGACGACGGCCGGCACGACGGGTTCGACGACCGCCGGCACCACGGGTTCGACGACCGCCGGCACCACGGGTTCGACGACCGCTGGCACGACGGGTTCGACGACCGCCGGCACCACCGGTGGAAACGGCCATGGGTGCAAGCCGGGCAAGCCCGGTAAGCCCGATGACTACGGAGACCAGGGCGGCACGGACTATGGCTACGGCTGTGATCCTGCCTAGCGCGAGGGTCAGCGCGGCCCGGAGCGATTCCAGCGCGTCCTGGGGATCTGCGACGGCGTAGCTGGATCACGCGCGTGCGGTCTCCGGCAGCGTGTGTGCTCGGGGGCCACCGCCCACGTGCGTGAGTAGGACGGACGGCGTACGGCGCGAATCGTCACCGATTCCGCCGCACGCCGCCGGCGAACCTCAGGAGAAACAAGTGAGAGAAGTCGGGCGGGACCGGCCGGACGGGGCCGTGCATGGCGGCGTCGCGTCACCGGATGCCGACGAGTCAGACCGGGCCGTCGCCGGGCGAGCCGCACAGAACGGGGGCGGCGGACCACTTGCCGTCGACACACCGTCGAAGCCGCCCATCGCCGTCAGGGCCGGGGTACGAGTCACCGTGGTCCTGTGTCTGGCGATGACCTTGGTGCACGTGCTCTTGGTGTTCCTGGAGGTGGCACCACCGAATCCCGTTTCCCGGCGATACAGCCGGCAGGTCGACGCCTGGGTCTTCCCGCTGTTCGAGCAGAACTGGCGACTCTTCGCCCCGGACCCTGAGTCGGTCAACCGGAGGATCTCTGCGCGGACCATGCACACCGCTGCGGATGGCGCCGTCCGGGTCAGCGGCTGGTTTGACCTGAGCGCCGTCGATACAGCCGCGGTGAGACACGACCCCTTCCCGAGCCATACCGCACAGAACATGCTGCGCCGGGCCTGGACCTCCTACCTCGAGACGCACGGAAGCGACGATCGGCCGCACTCCCAGCGCGCTGTGATGATCCAGGAATACCTGTGCAACATCGCGGCGGAGCGCGTCGCCGCCCGGCATCACGGCGCGTTCGAGTCCATCCAGCTGCGAGTGGTCGGCCTGCCCGTCGCCGCGCCCGCAGCGGTGGGCCCCGAACCTGCCGCGGCAGCACAGAAGCCCGCGGACACCCGTTACCTGCCCTGGTGGAAGGTGGCCCCCCATGCAGCAGGCTGAGCAGACACCGCTCGGGGCAACCATGCCCTCGCGCCCCGGACACGGCACCGAGCGGGCGGGCGTACACGCGTCGCAGCACATGCCGACCCGCATCCTCACGCTCCTCACCCTCCTGCTGGAACAGCCGATCTCCCTGTATGCCGCGGCGGTTCTGCGTATCGGGTACGGGTTCCTGTACTTCGCCTTCCTGCTGCGCGAGTTTCCCCACCGCGACGAGATCTGGGGTCCCGGCTCACCGTGGACGCCGGCACTGGCCAGGGAACTCTTCGACCAGACCGGGTGGGCCAGCATCCTCACCCTGTCCGACAGCCGGGCCTATTTCGAGGTCTGCTACACGGTGGCCCTCGTCATCTCCGCACTGTTCATGCTGGGCTGGCGGACCAGAGCGGTGTCCGTGCTCTTCGCGGTCGTGGTGGCCTCGTTTCATGCCAGGGCGATCTTCATGACGGACGGAGGGGACAACCTCATCCTCCTCATGGCCCTCTACCTCGTCGTCACCGCATGCGGCCGACGCTGGTCCCTGGACGCACGCAGGGCCCGACTGGTATCCGCCGACAGGACTCACCGGCTTCCGCTGGACCAGCCGTCCGGCGAGCTGCGACGCCACCTCCGCGACGCACGCCAGACGGTGGTCGCCGTGTTGCACAACTGCGGCATGCTCGTCATCGCCGCCCAGGTGTGCTTCCTCTACGGATCCGCGGGCCTGTACAAGGTGCAGGGCGCCACCTGGGGCAACGGAAGTGCCCTTCACTACGCCCTGAACCTCGACGTGTTCCGGCCCTGGCCGGAGCTCTCCACCATGGCGGACCGACACGACGTATTCATCACTATCGTCTGCTACCTGACGGTGCTGGTGCAGGTGGCCTTCCCGTTCGTCCTCTTCGGCAGACTCAAGTACCCCGTGCTGGCAATGCTGTTGGGCATGCACCTGGGTATCGCGCTCTTTTTGGGCCTGCCGCTCTTCTCCGGCGCGATGATCGTCGCGGATGCCGTGTTCCTGCCGGACCGCTTCTACTGGTTTCTCGGTCGGCTGCTGCGGGGCACCACCTGGCGGACACACGGCAGGGAGGCGGGAACTCCGTCCGGCGGAGAGCTGGCGCTCGTGCCGCCGCAGCACACATCGCCGAGCCAGTGAGGGGCCGCGTTCTGCGAGGGGAACGGTCAGGCGGATGGCGAGTTTGTCCAAGGTACCGGAGCTGAGCAGGGCTGCCGGGGTGGTTAAGCCTCCACGTCGGATGCTCCAACCGGCTGGGCCAGCGGGGGAGAATGAGGTTCTCCCACCAGGACGGATCCAGCACGGTGGCGAGTACGACGTATCGGCCTGACCCGGACGATCAGCGCGTACACGTGAAAGGAACCGGATACTGCAGAGGTTGCAGTCGATGAATGTCGCATCGCGCAGATTGACGCGATGAGCTTCGTCCCGATTGGGGCGGCGGCAGAGGACTTCTAACGCCGCTATTCCGTCTCGGGATGGCGAATTCGAGAAGGTGAGGATGCCGTGCTCGCCATCAACGTCGACGATGTGGGTGTCAGCCTGCGCTCACAGCGGTTGCGTGCGAACGAGGCGAGACCTCCACCACCGTCCGATGGTCTTTCTCGGAGTCCTTCATGATCCGTTCGAGAGCGTAGATGCCGCCGAGTCGCTCTGTCCCGCTGTCGGAGCCAAGCAGCTTGATTGCCTCCACATAGCGCTCCGTGACCTGCCCTTCACGCGTGAGTTCGGCCTGTTGCCGGTCCTTGTCACGCGTGTGCTGGAGGTTCAGATGCGTGTACATCAAGCCGAGGCCGGCGACTACGGCAGCACCAAGGGCAACGAGCATCGTTCGAAAACCTGTGATCACCACACCGGCGGTCGGTTCCAGGTCTCTCTGCCGGATGTGGGAGCCGTCGAGCCACCACGGCCCCTTCCGGAGCAGAAGGATGTAGCCGATCAGCCCGAGGATGATGCCCGCACCAGTTGCAAGGCGACGTAGCCTGGTTCCGCCCCGCAGCTTCCACCTACGTCCCAATCGAGTGATCACGTGCCCACTGTGCCCCGGGGCGGGCGGTGTCCGTGGCCCCTTCGCAGACTCCAGAGCGAAACTTGAGGTGACTGCAGGGGCCGGCGTTCGCCACCGCTCCAAGGCCGCTTCTGTGGACCCCGTGTGGACCACGAGCCCCGCGCAAGGTCCGAGGCCGGTAGTCTGTACCCGCTCCGTCCCTGGTGGGCGTGTGCGCAGGTGGGTTGCCCGAGCGGCCTAAGGGAACGGTCTTGAAAACCGTCGTGGCGCGAGTCACCGTGGGTTCAAATCCCACACCCACCGCGTGATGCGAACGGCCCCTGACCAGGCAAGACGGTCGGGGGCCGTCGGCGTGTGCGCTCCCCCTCGGTCACCGGCGTTCCCCCTTGTCCCCCGTTCTGCCGGGCACCCAGGGGGCACGCAAAGGGTCGGCGGTCGCCTGCCGGGGCTCGGGCCGCTCCACGGCGTGGCCGACGGTGATCCCGAGGGCGGCCATGCGGTGGGCGACGCCCGCCCCGGCGTGCGGGCCTCCTCGGCGTCGGTCCGGCTCTTCCTGTCGCCCTGCTTGCCGAGGGTCTTCATGTCCGTGCGGAACGGCGATCCCAGCCGGCCGCTCGGCGCGCTACGGCCGAGGGCCCAATGGGGCGCCCCCAGCCGCATCAGGAGGCCGCTAGGCCCGGTGCCCCGTCATCCGTGCGGCCGACGCGATCGTCGCGCGGGCCTCGCGTTCCGTGAGGCCCGTGTGGACCGCCGCGTCGATCAGCGGGGCCCGCAGGGCGCGGCCGATGCCGTTCTCGTAGGCGCGGCAGGCGGCCCAGAAGAGGCGGGTGTTGCGCTGGCCCTCGTGGGCGGCGAGGACGAACTGGACCAGGCCCTGGCCCCGGTTGCCGACCGAGGGGTGGGTCGCGGGGTGGGGTGCGCGCGGGGGCGGGAGGAGCAGGCGCAGGAGGGACGGCGGGCAGGGGGCCGGGACCAGGTGCGCGGTGCCGGGAGCGGTGGCGTAGACGCCGTGGTCGGTGCGGGAGCCGGGGCCGACCAGGTAGCCGCCGGCGCCCCGGATGTCGATACCGGGGGCGAGCCGGCCCGCCGAGTTGGGTATGACGGCGTCCGGTGGCCCGGTCAGCCAGACGTGCCGCCCGCCGCTCGGCGTGAGCACGACGACCGTCGGCGGGATGGTGAACAGGTGCCGCAGCGCCAGTTCGCGCAGGGCGCCGGTGGCGTCCGTGCCGGACTTGACGTCGAGGTCGACGCCGATCAGCCGGTGCGGGGGCAGTCCGCAGGCGATGCCGTAGCCGGTCGCCCAGGGTGCGGCGGCGAAGAGTTCGCGGATGCGGGCGGGGTCGGTGGTGGCGTCGTACACCCCGTGGCCGGGGCGGCCGCACTCGCCGTGGCAGGGCGGCGCCGGTGGTTCCGGGCCGTCGGGGAGGGGGCGGGTGCCGCGGTGGGTGGGCCCCGGCCGTGGGCCGGGGTGGGCGTCGTCGGGTGCGGAACGGTGGGGTGAGCGCAGTGCCGGGAGCTTGGTCCGGGACAGCGGGATGACGGACAGGCCGCGCTCGGCGGCTGACAGGGCGTGTGCGAGGGCCAGCGTCGTGGCCTGCCGGTCGGTGGTGGCCATGCCTCCATGTTCGTACGTGCGTTCGAAAAAGGAAAGGGGGATTCGCTGTGACACGCCGTGGCCGGTGGTGGCGCCCGGAAGGGGTGCCGGAACGGTTCTCCTCTTGAGGTGCCTGATGGGCCGGATGTCCGGAGAGGTCACGAGTGCCCCGAGAGTCGACAAAAGATGGTGAAAGGGGTTTATCGACTTGTCATCACGCTTGAGGGCGAATAAGGCTTTCCGGGCTGTTCGCCGGGGACCCGGTGGGCAATTCTGATCTCGCGACGTCGATGACAACCCCGAGGCGGTCGGCCAACTGCCCCGGAAAAAGCCTTACTTGACGTACTTCCGGCACAGCCGGGCACCGAGAGGAAACAACATGGCAAGCACCCGTACCGCCCGCGTCCTCGCCGCCGTCTCCGCCCTCCCGCTCGCCGCGGCGCTCTTCGCCGGCGCGGCGGCAGCGGACACCGGGGCGGTCGCGGACAACGGATCGAGCGCCAACGCCGGTGTGGCGGGCGTCGTCGGCAGCGGGGTCGGCCACAACAACAACGGCAACTCCTCCACCACGCAGCAGAACGCCGTGGGCAACGGCGCCTCGACCCAGAGCAACACCGCTCAGGTCAACGGCTCCGCCTGGACGGCCCTCCAGCAGGGCAACGACAACGTCGCCGTGCACTTCACCCGGCTGTGGTAAGTCCCGCCTGATCCCGGGGTGGGGGGGCTGTGGGGGCGCAACGCGTCTGCGCGGCGGTGCTTCGGCGCCGCCGCGCAGGCGTTTTCCGGCTTCCCGAAACCCGCCATCCTCCTCCGGGGGCCGCCGCCCCGTTCACCTTGACAGTGGGCGCCATCTGACGGACAGTCAGAAACCATGCATCTGGCCCCCACCGAACGCCAGCAGCGGCTGCGCGCCGAACTGCGCGCGTACTTCCGGTCCTTGATCCCGTCCCCCGCCCCGGAGGAGCCCGAGGAACGCCGTGCCCTGCTGCGCCGCATCGGCGCGGACGGCCTGCTCGGCCTCGGCTGGCCCGTCGAGTACGGCGGTCAAGGCCGCGGCGCCGACGAGCAGTTCGTGTTCTTCGACGAGGCGTACCGGGCCGGTGCCCCCGTCTCCATGGTCACGCTGAACACCGTCGGACCGACGCTGATGAAGTACGGCAGCGCGGAGCAGAAGGCCCGCTTTCTGCCCGGCATCCTCCGCGGCGACCTGGTCTTCGCCATCGGCTACAGCGAGCCCTCCGCCGGCACCGACCTGGCCTCGCTGCGCACCCGGGCGGTGCGGGACGGCGACGGCTGGCGGATCGACGGGCAGAAGATCTTCACCTCGGGCGCCCAGCACGCCGACTGGATCTGGCTGGCCTGCCGCACCGACCCCGAGGCGCCCAAGCACCGCGGTATCTCGATCCTCCTGGTCCCCACGGACACCCCCGGGTTCTCCTGGACGCCGATCGAGACGGTGGGCGGCCAGGTCACCACGGCCACGTACTACGACGGTGTCCGCGTCCCCGCCGGGAACCTGGTCGGGGCCGAGCACGACGGCTGGTCGCTGATCACCAACCAGCTCAACCACGAGCGGGTCGCCCTCGCCGCCACCGCCATGCAGGCCGAGGACCACTACGCGACCGCGCTCGCCGCCGCCCGCATCCCCGATCCGGTGACGGGCCGGCGCCGTGTTGACGAGCCCTGGATTCGTTTTCGGCTGGCCGAAGCACATGCCAGGCTCGCGGCGAATCGCCTGCTCAGCTGGCGTTTGGTGGCGGACGCGGGGGCGGGCCGGGTAGCCCCCGCGGAGGCCAGTGGAGTGAAGTTCGCGGGAACGGAATCGGCAGTCGCGACGTATCGCATGTGTCAGGAGATCGTCGGCGAGGCGGCCTGGGTCCGGCCCGGTTCGCCGGGGGCGTTCGAGGACGGCGAGCTGGAGCGGCTCAACAGGGCGGCGCAGATCAACACGTTCGGGGGCGGGGTGAGCGAGGTGCAGCGGGAGATCGTCGCGACGATGCGGCTCGGGATGAGGAGGGGTGGCCGTGACCGACGGGAGCGATGAGCTGACGGCACGGCTGAGGGGGTACGAAGGGCACCCGGCCGCCGTCTCCGGCGTGGGCCGGGATCCGGTCAACCTGCCGATGATCCGGCACTGGTGCGAGGCGATGGGCGACACCCACCCGGCGTACCGGGGCCCTGCGGCCGTCGCCCCGCCCACCATGCTCCAGGCCTGGACGATGGGCGGTCTGTCGGGGCACCTGGGGCGCACCGGCGCGTACGACGAACTGATGGCGCTGCTCGACGGGGCCGGCTGCACCTCGGTGGTCGCCACCGACTGCGAGCAGGAGTATCTGAGGCCGCTGCGGCCGGGGGACGAGATCGTCTTCGACACGGTGATCGAGTCGGTGTCCGACCGGAAGACGACCAGGCTGGGCACGGGCCACTTCGTCACGACCCGCACGGACGTCCGGGTCGGTGACGACCTCGTCGGCACCCACCGGTTCCGCATCCTCAAGTACGCCCCGCGTGCCAGGCCGACCGCCGACCGGCCCCGGCGTCCCCGCCCGGTGGTCAACCGGGACAACGCCGGTTTCTGGGAGGGGGTGGCGAAGGGGCGCCTGCTCATCCAGCGGTGCACCGGCTGCGGCACCCTGCGCCACCCCTGGCTGCCGGGGTGCAACGCCTGTGGCTCCCTCGACTGGGACACCGTCGAATCGTCCGGGCAGGGCACGGTCTACTCGTACGTCGTCATGCACCACCCGCCCTTCCCGGCCTTCGACCCTCCCTACGCCGTGGGCCTGATCGAGCTGGCCGAGGGGGTGCGGATGGTGAGCAACGTGGTCGGGGTGCCGTACGACAAGGTGCGGATCGGGCTGCCGGTACGGGTGGAGTTCCGCCGCTACGGGGACGGGGACGAGCACGGGGACGGGGCGTTGACCCTGCCCGTCTTCCGGGTCGTCGACGGTCTCGAAGGGCAGGTCTGACATGGACTTCACGCCGACCGAACCCCAGGCCGAGGCCCGCGAGCTGGCCGCCAGGATCTTCGCCGACCTCGCCACCCACGAACGGCTGCGGGCCGCCGGCACCGGCAGTGACCCGGAGCTGTGGAAGGCCCTCACCGCGGCCGGGCTGGTGGCCGCGGTATCGGAGCTGGGCCTCCTCGGGCTGGTACTGCTCCTCGAGGAGCAGGGCCGCACCACCGCCCAGGTGCCGTACGCGGCGAGCTGTGTGTACGGGCAGCTGGCGATCGCCGCGCACGGTACGGCCGAACAGCGGGAGCGGCTGCTGCCCGGGATCGGCGACGGGACGCTGGTGGTGACCGGCGCGTTCCCGGCCCAGCCGGCGGTACGACCGTCCGCGCCCGCGCCATCCGCGGTACGGCCCGGGGGGCGCCCGGGGCTGAGCGGTACCGTCCCCGTCGTCCCGTGGCTGCGTGACGCCACGCACGTCCTGGTCGCGGACGCCGGGCGGCGGCTGTGGCTGGTGGCGCTCGGAGAGGGCACCGGCGTCGAGGAGACCGAGCTGACCGCCCCCTGGTCGGCCGGACGCCTCACGCTCCACGACGCATCCGCCGAACCCCTCGGCGCCCACCATCCCCGACCGGGCCCCGGCCCCGACTCCGCCCCCAGCCCCACGGCCACCCCCACTCCCTCCCCCTACGCCGACGTCCTCGCCACCGCCCGCACCGCCTTCGCCGGACTCCAGGCCGGGGTCTGTGCGGGCTCCCTCGCCCGGGCGGTCGCGCACACCAACTCCCGCGAGCAGTTCGGGCGCCCGCTCGCCACCCGGCAGGCCGTGCAGCTGAGGGCCGCGGACGCCCACATGGACATCGAGGCGATACGGGTGACGGCGTACGAGGCGGCCTGGCGCAGGGACGAGGGGCTGCCGTACGCGACGCACGCGCTGACCGCCGCCTGGTGGGCGTCCGAGGCGGGGCAGCGGGTGGTGCACACGGGGCAGCACCTGCACGGCGGTGCGGGCGCCGACGTGGAGCATCCGGTGCACCGGCACTTCCTGTGGGGGCGCCAGCTGGACGCGTATCTGGGCAGCGGGGGCGAAGTGCTCCAGGAGCTGGGGGAGATGATCGCGAGTGGGAGTTGAGACGACACGGCCGGGGGTGGGCACCGAGCTGCCGCCGCTGGAGATCCCGATCACGCGGACGCTGATCGTGGCGGGGGCGATCGCGTCCCGGGACTACCAGGACGTGCACCACGACGCCGAACTGGCCCGTCAGAAGGGCTCACCGGACATCTTCATGAACATCCTGACGACGAACGGCCTGGTCGGCCGGTACGTCACCGACTGCTTCGGCCCGACCGCGGAGCTGCGCAAGGTCGCGATCCGGCTCGGCGCGCCCAACTACCCGGGGGACACGATGGTGCTGACCGGCCGCATCGAGGAGCTGGACGGCGAGGCGGGCTCGGCGACGGTCCGGGTGGTCGGCGCCAACGGCATCGGCAACCACGTGACCGGCACGGTGACCGTGGCCTTCACCGAGGCCACGGTGACGGTCACCATCACGTACACGTACACGGACACGGACACGGACACGGACACCGTCACCGGCACCGGTACCGGCACGGACGGAGCGGACTCGTGAGCGTGCGGGGCCGGGACTCGCTCGGCGGGCGGGCGGCGATCGTGGGGATCGGGGCCACCGAGTTCTCCAAGGACTCGGGGCGCAGCGAGCTGCGGCTGGCGGCGGAGGCGGTGCGGGCCGCGCTGGACGACGCGGGGCTGGCCCCGGCGGACGTGGACGGGATGGTGACGTTCACGATGGACACCAGCCCGGAGATCACCGTGGCCCAGGCATGCGGGATCGGCGAGCTGTCCTTCTTCTCCCGCGTCCACTACGGCGGCGGCGCGGCGTGCGCCACGGTCCAGCAGGCGGCGTTGGCCGTCGCGGCCGGGGTCGCCGAGGTGGTGGTCTGCTACCGCGCCTTCAACGAGAGATCGGGCCGCCGCTTCGGCTCGGGGGTGCAGCACCGGGAGCCGTCGGCGGAGGGGGCGGCGCTCGGCTGGGCGCTGCCGTTCGGACTGCTCACCCCGGCGTCCTGGGTGGCGATGGCGGCGCAGCGCTACCTGCACACGTACGGGCTGACCCCGGAGGTGTTCGGGCACGTGGCCGTGCTGGACCGCGGATACGCGGCGACCAACCCGGCCGCCTACTTCCACGGCCGTCCCCTCACGCTTGCCGAGCACGCGGCCTCGCGCTGGATCGTCGAGCCGCTGCGGCTGCTGGACTGCTGCCAGGAGACGGACGGCGGCCAGGCCCTCGTCGTCACCTCGGTGGAGCGGGCGCGCGACCTGCCGCAGCGGCCGGCCGTGATCGCGGCGGCCGCGCAGGGGGCGGGCCGGGCCCAGGAGCAGATGACCAGTTTCTACCGGGACGACCTGACCGGGCTGCCGGAGATGGGCGTGGTGGCCCGGCAGCTGTGGCGCACCTCGGGGCTCGCCCCGGCCGACATCGACGTGGGCATCCTGTACGACCACTTCACCCCGTTCGTGCTGATGCAGCTGGAGGAGTTCGGGTTCTGCGGCCGAGGGGAGGGGGCGGACTTCGTGGCGGGCGCGCGGCTGCCCCTGAACACCCACGGCGGCCAGCTCGGGGAGGCGTACCTGCACGGGATGAACGGGGTGGCCGAGGGGGTGCGCCAGCTGCGCGGCACGGCCGCGAACCCGATACCGGGGGCGGACCGGGTCCTGGTCACGGCCGGTACGGGGGTGCCGACGTCCGGCCTGGTGCTGACCTCGGACGGGTGAACCCGGCAGTGTGGTCCGCAGGGCGCCCGCAGGGGTAAACCCGCAGGAGTCCGCGCCCGTACTCCACCTTCAGGAGGTGTAGGCAGCCCCACCCCTACAACCTGAGGGGGACTCGCCTTCGGGACCTGCGGCCGATACGCCGGAGTACCGCTCACTCATAGCGTGGAGCCATGACCACACCCGTCTGCACCAGTGCTTCGGACGCCGCCGTCTCGGCGAGGCGGACCGGCCCGTACCAGCGGGCGTATCCGTCGTTCGCGTCGTACGTCAGGGCCCGCCAGCCGGTGCTGCTGCGAACCGCCCGGTCCTTGACCGGGAACCCGAGCGACGCCGAGGACCTCCTCCAGACCGCCCTCGCCAAGACGTACGTGGCCTGGGAGCGGATCGAGGACCACCGGGCGCTCGACGGCTATGTGCGCAGGGCCCTGCTGAACACCCGGACCTCGCAGTGGCGCAAGCGCCGGGTCGACGAGTTCGTGTGCGACGAACTGCCCGAGCCGGAGCCGGTGCCCGGAGAGGACGACCCGGCCGAGCGGCAGGCGCTGCACGACGCCATGTGGCGGGCGATCATGAAGCTGCCCGCGCGGCAGCGGGCGATGGTCGTGCTGCGGTACTACGAGGACCTGAGCGAGGTGCAGACGGCCGAGGTGCTCGGGGTGTCGGTGGGCACGGTCAAGTCGGCGGTGTCGCGTGCGCTCGGCAAGCTGCGCGAGGACCCGGAGCTGGTCCTCGCCCGGTGACCGGCCGCGCTTTGTTGCCCTTCTCCTAGTGACATACCGAGTGGTATGTGAGCAGAATCAGCGCAGCCCCTTCACCACCGAGCAGGCAATGACGCCCCCGGGAGGACGCCGTGCTGAGCACCATGCAGGACGTACCGCTGCTGATCTCCAGGATCCTGACCCACGGGTCGACGATCCACGGTGCGTCACAGGTGACCACCTGGACGGGCGAGGACGAACCGCACCGCCGCAGCTTCGCCGAGATCGGCGCCCGCGCCGCCCAGCTGGCCCACGCCCTCCACGACGACCTGGGGGTCCGGGACGACGAGCGGGTCGCCACCCTCATGTGGAACAATGCGGAACACACCGAGGCGTACTTCGCGATCCCGTCCCTGGGCGCGGTCCTGCACACGCTCAACCTGCGGCTGCCCGCCGAGCAGCTGGTCTGGATCGTCAACCACGCCGCGGACCGGGTCGTCCTCGTCAACGGCTCGCTCATCCCGATGATCGCCCCGCTGCTGTCCAAGCTGCCGACGGTCCGGCACATCGTCGTGTCCGGCCCCGGCGACCGTTCCCCGCTGGCGGGCGCCACCGCGGCCGTACACGAGTACGAGGAGCTGATCGCGGGGAAGCCGACCACGTACGACTGGCCGGAGCTGGACGAACGCCGGGCCGCCGCCATGTGCTACACCTCGGGCACCACCGGCGACCCCAAGGGCGTGGTGTACAGCCACCGTTCGATCTACCTGCACTCCATGCAGGTCAACATGGCCCAGTCGATGGGCCTGACCGACCAGGACACCTCGCTGGTGGTCGTACCGCAGTTCCACGTCAACGCCTGGGGTCTGCCGCACGCCACCTTCATGACCGGCGTCAACCTGCTCATGCCGGACCGGTTCCTGCAGCCGGCCCCGCTCGCCGAGATGATCGAGAAGGAGCGTCCGTCGCACGCGGCCGCCGTCCCCACCATCTGGCAGGGCCTGCTCGGCGAACTCACCGCCAACCCGCGTGACGTCTCCTCCCTCACCCAGGTCACCATCGGCGGCGCGGCCTGTCCGCCGTCCCTGATGACCGCCTTCGACAAGCTGGGCATGCGGGTCTGCCACGCCTGGGGCATGACGGAGACCTCCCCGCTCGGTACGATCGCCCGCCCGCCCGCCCATGTGGTGGGCACCGAGGAGGAGTTCGCGTACCGCCTCACCCAGGGCCGTTTCCCGGCCGGTGTCGAGGCACGGCTCAGCGGCCCCGGCGGCGAACGCCTGCCCTGGGACGGCGAGTCGGCCGGCGAGCTGGAGGTGCGCGGCCCCTGGATCGCGGGCGCCTACTACAACGGCCCCGACGCCGAACCGCTGCGCCCCGCCGACAAGTTCAGCGAGGACGGCTGGCTGAAGACCGGTGACGTCGGCACCATCTCCCCCGACGGCTTCCTCACCCTCACCGACCGCGCTAAGGACGTCATCAAGTCCGGCGGCGAGTGGATCTCCTCGGTCGAGCTGGAGAACGCGCTGATGTCCCACCCCGACGTCGCCGAGGCGGCCGTGGTCGCCGTCCCCGACGACAAGTGGGGCGAGCGCCCGCTGGCCACGGTCGTCCTGCGGGAGGGCTCCACGGCCACCTTCGAGACCCTGCGCATCTTCCTGGCCGAGGAGGGGAAGATCGCCAAGTGGCAGCTGCCGGAGCGGTGGACCGTGATCGAGGCGGTGCCGAAGACGAGCGTGGGCAAGTTCGACAAGAAGGTGCTCAGGAGGCGGTACGCCGAGGGGGAGCTGGACGTCACCAGCCTCTGAGCGCCCCGCGCTGAAGCGCCCCGTCAGGGGCGCGGGGCGGCGGCCGATGTGCGGCTGCCGCCGCGTGGGCGCGACCAGCCACGGACAACCGTGAGCCGAAGGTCGGCAGTTCCCCGACGGCGCTCCTCAGTTCGTACCGATCCGGGCCAGCAGGTCCACGATCCGGCTCTGCACCTCGGCACTCGTCGACCGCTCCGCGAGGAACAGCACCGTCTCGCCCGACGCCAGCCGCGGCAGGTCGGCCTGGTCGACCGCCGCCGTGTAGACCACCAGCGGCGTCCGGTTCAGCTGCCCGTTCGCACGCAGCCAGTCGATGATCCCGGCCTGGCGGCGGTGCACCTGCATCAGGTCCATCACCACCAGGTTCGGCCGCAACTGCCCCGCCAGCGTCACCGCGTCCGCGTCGCTCGCCGCCCGCGCCACCTGCATGCCGCGCCGCTCCAGCGTCGACGTCAGCGCGAGCGCGATCTCCGCGTGCTCCTCGATCAGCAGCACCCGCGGCGGATGCTGCTCGCTGTCCCGGGGCGCGAGCGCCTTCAGCAGTACGGCGGGATCGGCACCGTACGCGGCCTCGCGCGTCGCCTGTCCCAGCCCGGCCGTGACCATCACCGGCACCTCGGCCGCCACCGCCGCCTGCCGCAGCGACTGCAGCGCGGTGCGCGTGATCGGCCCGGTCAGCGGGTCCACGAACAGCGCCGCCGGGAACGCGGCGATCTGCGCGTCGACCTCGTCCCGGGAGTTCACGATCACCGGCCGGTAGCCGCGGTCGCTCAGCGCCTGCTGGGTGGTGACGTCCGGCGCCGGCCAGACCAGCAGCCGGCGCGGGTTGTCCAGCGGCTCCGGGGGCAGCTCGTCGTCCAGTGGCTGCGGACGCGGCGGGTCCGCGACCTCGACCGCGCCACCCGGGCCGTCCAGCGGTTCGGGGCCCTCGGCCGCGTTCACGTCGGGCGCGCCTATGGCGTACGACCGGCCGGCGCCGTCGGTGGCACCCGCCAGCCGGGACTGCCCGGCCGGCGACGGCTGCGACAGCGGCTGGGCAGGCACCGGCGGGGCGGTCACGGGCGAGGCGGTCACCGGCTGTTCGGCCGGCGGATGCGGGCGCGCCGACTGCTCGGGCCGCGCCTGCTCGGCACCGGGGGCCGGGTCCGGGCGCGTGCCCAGCTTGCGGCGCCGTCCGTTGCCGCCGGGCTGGTGCGGCGGCGGGGTCGCCGTCGGCTGCTGCACCTGCGCGGCCTGCCGTGAGAACGGCACACCCTGCCCCAACGTCCGCACGCTGAACGCCCGGCCCTGTGTGGAATCCGGGTCCACCGGCACGGCCGTCGCCGCCGCCTCGGCGGGCAACGGCTGCGCGGCGCGCGCCGGTTGCGGGGCGGCGACCGCGTCGTCGGCGCCCGGCCACTGCTGCGGTACGGAAGCGGGCGCGGCCTGCGCCGGAAGCGGCTGGGCGGGGACCTGGGCGTCCTGGGCAGCCGGGGCGGGCTGCGCGGGCGGTACGGGCTGCTGCCCGGGCTGTGCGGGGCCCGGCTGGGGCGACACCGGCTGGCCCGGGACCACCGGCACGGCACTCTGCGGCTGGGCCTGCGCCTGCGCCGGTACCGGCTGGCCGGGGACCACCGGTACGGCACTCTGCGGCTGGGCCTGCGCCGGTACCGGGGCCGCGCCCGGCACCACCGGAGGCACCGGCTGGCCGGGCTGACCTGCCTGCACCGGGGGCACCGGCTGGCCCGGCTGCTGCCCTGGCACCGCCTGGCCGAAGGGCAGACCGGTCGGCACGGCGACCTGTCCGGCGGGCCCGGCCTGAACCGGGATGCCCTGTCCGGGCTGCCCGGTGGGAACGGGTTGTCCGGCGGGAACCTGCTGCGCGGGCGGTACGGGCTGCGCCCCGGCGGGAACCTGCTGTCCGGGCGCCACCGCCTGCGCGGGCACCGTCGGTACGGCCTGCAGCTCGGACACCCCGGATGCCCCAGGCACCCCAGCCCCAGGCACTGCGGCCGCGCTCATCACCCCCGGCGCACCCAGCGCACCCGGCACCCCGGGCACTCCTGGCGCACCCGGCACTCCGGGTACTTCCTGCACACCGGGCATGCCGGCCCCGGCCCCGGTCCCGCCCCCCGCCTCCATCGGCTGCCCCACGGCGCGGCGTCGTCGGCCGGTCGGTGCGCTGGTGGGGTGGGGCTGCGGCGGGGTGTGGTCCTCGTCCTGGTCGGGCGCCGCGGCGTCGTGCCGGCCCTCGTCGCCCGCCGCCCCGGTCGGCTCTGGGGTGCGGTCGGCCTCGGCGGGCGGCAGCGCGAACACCGGCCGGGGGCCCGCCTGCTGGGCCTCCTGCTGCTCGGCCCGCTCCGCGGCCGCGGCCAGCGCCCGGCGTCGGCGTCCGCTCGGCTGCTCCTCGGCGGTCTGTCCGGCGGCCTGCCCGGTGGTCTGCCCCGCTGGAGGCAGCGCCGGCGGCAGTGCGTGCGGTTCGTCGGAATCCCGCCGCCCGCGATGTCCCGACGCGGGCGCGGGCACACCCTGCGGCGGAACGGTGCCGCCGAGACCCGTACCGGAGGCGGCCGTACCGGCCCCCTGCTCGGCCGCCGTCACCACAGCACCCTCAGCGGCCACTCCGGCCACTCCGGCCACCCCGGCGTCGCCGTCGGCCGGACGCCCGCGCCGCCGTCCGGTCCCGCCGGACCCCGGTTCCGCGCTCTCCAGCGCGGCGGGTCCGCTCTCCTGCTCCATCGCCTCGGCGGTACGCCTGCGCCGCCGTCCGGTCGGCACGCCCGGTGCCTCACCCTCCCCGGCCTCCCCGGCCTCGCCGGGGACGTCGCTCTCCAGGAAGGCGTCGACGGAGGACCGCCGGGCCCGCCGTCGGCCGGCGGCAGCCGTCTCGTCGGCGGCGGACAACATGGCCACCTCGGCCCCGGGCGGCGCGGCGACGGCCCCGGCGCCCGCACCGATCGGCACCTCCAGCACGAACGCGCTGCCGCTCATGCCGGGCACCTCGTGGGTCTGGAGCACCCCGCCGTGCGCGCGCACGATCCCGCGCACGATCGGCTCGTGCACCGGGTCTCCCCCGGTGTACGGCCCGCGCACCTCGATCCGTACGACCTCGCCGCGCTGGGCGGCCGCGACGACGACGGTGTTGTCCATATATCCGCCGGCCGAGACGGGCGAGTTGCCGGTCGCGTCGACGCCGGCCACGTCCGCGATGAGATGCGCGAGCGCGACGGCCAGCAGCCGCGGGTCCACCTCGGCCTCGATGGGCGGCGCGTGCACTGCGAACTGCACCCGACCGGGGCCGATCAGATCCACCGCGCCGTCCACACCGGCGGCGACGACGGCGTCCAGCATCACCTTCGTACGGGTGATGTCCTCGACCCCCGCGTCCAGCCGCTGGTAGCCGAGCACGTTGTCGATGAGCTGGGTGATCCGTGAGTAACCGGCCGAGAGGTGGTGGAGCACCTGATTGGCCTCGGGCCACAGCTGCCCGGCGTCGTCGGCGGCGAGCGTGGCCAGTTCGCGGCGCAGCTCGTCGAGCGGGCCGCGCAGCGACTGCGCGAGCAGGGTCAGGAGCTGCTCGTGGCGTCCGTGCAGGGCCTCGTAGCGGTCCTTCTCGCGTTCGCCGAGCGCCGCGTACCGGTCCTCGCCCGCAGCCACTTCCTCGGCGTGCCGCTCGCGCAGCTCCTCCACCTCGGTGACGTGCTTCTGGCGCAGCGCGGTCAGGTCGGAGGCGTGCTCCTCGGAGAGCCTCTCCAGCTCCTCGGCGTGCGCCTTCTCCAGGGCGGCCTTCTCGTCGACGACGGCGTCGTACGGCCGCCGGTCGGTGAAGGTCATCACGGCGCCGACGAGCTGGTCGCCGTCGCGCACCGGCGCGGTCGTCAGGTCGACCGGCACCCGCTTGTCGCCCTTGGCCCACAGCACCTGCCCGCGCACCCGGTGCTTGCGCCCGGAGCGCAGGGTGTCGGCGAGCGGCGACTCGGCGAACGGGAACGGTGAGCCGTCGGCGCGCGAGTGCAGCACGAGGTTGTGCAGCTCCTTGCCGCCGAGCTCACCGGCCCGGTACCCCAGTATCTGGGCGGCGGCCGGGTTGACGAGGACGATCCGTCCGTCCGTGTCCGTGCCCACGACACCCTCGCTCGCGGCGCGCAGGATCATCTCGGTCTGCCGCTGCGAACGCGCCAGCTCGGCCTCGGTGTCGACGGTGCCGGTCAGGTCCCGTACGACGATCATCAGCAGTTCGTCGCCGCTGTAGCCGTGACCGTCGTACGCCTGCTGACCGTTCTCCAGGTTGGCGCTGGTGACCTCGACCGGGAACTCCGTGCCGTCGGTCCGCCGGGCCACCATCCGGGTCGGCTTGGTCCGGCCGCGCGGGTCCATGTGGTCGGGGCGCCGCATCGAGCCCGGGATGAGCCGCGAGTCGAACTCCGGGAGCAGGTCGAGCAGCCCGCGCCCGACCAGCGCCGTTCCCGGGGCCTCGAAGGCCTCCAGGGCGATGGTGTTCGCGTTGACGACGGTTCCGTTGGCGTTGACCAGCACCAACGCGTCCGGCAGCGCGTCCAGTATGGCTGCGAGGCGAGCAGCGCCTCGGGATGGCCTGCTGCTCACGAGACGCTTCCTCCCTGTTACCGCACCTTGCCGACCGCTCGGGCCATCTTGCCAACCGGCCCGCGACGTGTCACGCGAGGGAGTCTAAAGGCACCGGTTCCGGTCACGGCGCCGGATGAGAGGGAGGTCGCACGACGAAGTGACGGCGAACATGTGACCGACGCGCCTCACCTCCGTCACACCTCCGCGGGACCTTGGCGGGGGCGGGGCGTCGCGCCGTGGGTTCACGGACCGAGGTCGGGCAGCAGCGGCACCAGGTGGTTCCAGCGTCCGATCTCGCAGCCGTTGCTGCGGTCATACGTCGCGTCGACCGGACGGCCCGCCCAGGTGCCGGTGACATGGGCGGTGGCGGGGCCGCCGTAGATCATGGTGCAGGCGGTGCCCGGGGCGACCGGGGCGAAGGTGTCCCGGCCCCAGCGGGTGTTCCGGTCGAGCGCCTGGCACGCGCCGTCCACGTCCGGGTGACTGCCGGCGCCGGGGTGACAGAACAGTTCGTACGTCCCGTCCCGCCCGCCCCCGGCATGCCGCACGGCGACGGTGAGGTGGTCGGCCGGTACGGCGACGGAGGCGGGCGCGGGCAGCGCCGGGACGAATCCGAGGACGGCGGCGACGGCCCCGAGGGCGCCGCGCACGGTGAGGTGGGCCATGTCCTGCCCAACGCGCGGCTCGCCCGGACGTTGCGCGCGACGTCGTACGGCGGCGCGGCGCGGCGCCCCGCCGGCCAAAGGCCTTTGCCCTGCGCCCCGGCTGCCTAGTACCGTGGGAGCCGATTGGTGACAGCACGCTCGACTGTGTCATCATCTGCACGCACCACTCGCGCTCACGCGGGCGGCTGTGCTGGAGGCGTCGCCTAGTCCGGTCTATGGCGCCGCACTGCTAATGCGGTTTGGGCCTTAAAGCCCATCGAGGGTTCAAATCCCTCCGCCTCCGCCACCTGATCACCGAAGCCCCGGTCCACCTGGACCGGGGCTTCGGTGCATCCAGGGCCCACCAACCCTCGCTGACCATGTTTTCGCAGGTCGCAAGGGGTATGCCTAACGGATTTCACATGGCGGCGGCAGTCATGTACTGTTCTTCCTGTCGCCGAGAGCGGCCCGGAAGGGCAAGGATCGAAGACAGAAAATAGAACAACAAGCACTCGTAGCTTAACGGATAGAGCATCTGACTACGGATCAGAAGGTTGCAGGTTCGAATCCTGCCGAGTGCACACAGATCAAAGGCCCCGCCGGTTCGCCCGGCGGGGCCTTTGACATCCATCCCAGTTCTCGGGCCCCTGCTCTCGGTCCATCCGGCCGGCGGAGGCCCGGACGTCGACAAGCTGCGGATGTGGCCCGCAGGGGCAGCGCGTAACGTGGGCCATGCATCCGGACCGCGCCAACTGGGCGTGAAGTCCCGCGTACCCCCCACCCATTCCTCCGGGACCGGGGTGCGCCTGGACGAGCGGAGGATCTGCGATGGGGACAGTCACGACCGACGACGGCACCACGATCTTCTACAAGGACTGGGGTCCTCGGGACGGGGAACCGATCGTCTTCCACCACGGGTGGCCGCTGAGCGCCGACGACTGGGACAACCAGATGTTGTTCTTCCTGGCGCAGGGCTACCGAGTCGTCGCCCACGACCGCCGTGGCCACGGACGCTCCACCCAGACCGCGACCGGCCACGACATGGACACCTACGCCGCGGACGTGACCGCCCTGACCGACGCACTCGACCTGCGGGGCGCCGTGCACATCGGCCACTCCACCGGCGGTGGCGAGGTCGCCCGCTACGTCGCCCGCGCCAAGCCCGGCCGTGTCTCGAAGGCGGTCCTGGTGGGTGCGGTGCCACCGCTGATGCTGAAGACGGAGGCCAATCCGGGCGGCTTGCCGATGGAGGTCTTCGACGGCTTCCGTGCGGGCGTCGCCGGTAACCGGGCGCAGTCGTTCATCGACATTCCCTCGGGGCCGTTCTACGGCTTCAACCGTCCCGGAGCGCAGGTGTCGCAGGGGTTGATCGACAACTGGTGGCGCCAGGGCATGATGGGCGCGGCGAACGCGCACTACGAGTGCGTTGCGGCGTTCTCCGAGACCGACTTCACCGAGGACTTGCGGCAGATCGAGGTGCCCGTCCTCGTCGCGCACGGAACCGACGACCAGGTCGTCCCGTACGACGACTCGGCGCCCCTGACGGTCAAGCTTCTGAGGAACGGGACCCTCAAGTCCTACGAGGGCTATCCGCACGGGATGCTGTCGACCCACCCGGAGGTCCTCAACCCGGACATCCTCGCGTTCATCCGTTCCTGATCCCGGCGGGCCGGGGCCGGTCAGTCGGTGGGTTCCGGGCCCCAGTGGTCGGGGCCCGGTCCCCGCCAGTCGATCCACGGTGCCTCCGCGACCTCCGCGGGATCGATCTCCAGTCCGGCGCGGCGGAGGAACTCCGCGACGTCGGCCGCGTTGTGGGCCAGGCCGAGGATCTCGCCGTCCACGCGGACACGCCGGCCGCCGGTGGGGGACGGCGGGTGGATGATCACGCGAATCGGTCCGGACATGTCTTCAGGATCGTCCGGGACGGCCGGTCCCGCATTCCAGTGCGTCATGGTCGGAACCGCTCGCCCGTGTCCCCGTACGGCCGGGCCCGGTCACGCAGTTCCCGCCAGGCCGCCGGGTCCGGGCGGTGCTGCTGCCAGTGGGGGTGGAAGAAGACCTGGACCGACAGCCGGTACAGGCGCCGGCGCAGTTCGGTGCGGCCGGGGCGCGCGGCCAGCCGCCGGTAGACGGCACTCCACTCCTGCTGGGCCCGGGCGAGGTCGTCGGGGAACGTTCGCATGACCGGATTCAATCATGTGTTCGATTTTTCAGGCCAGCGGCCGTCAGCAGGGGTCCGCCGAGTCGGTCCGCTTCATCTTCTCCAGGTAGTCGTGGGCCAGGGCGGTCGCACGCGTGAACCAGTCGGTGAGGGTGGCCAGTTCCTCGGGGCTGTAGTCGGCGAACAGTTCGGTGAGGCGTGCGTAGTGGCCGGCGTACACGCCTGTCACGCGGGTGACGGCGTCCGGGAGCGCGGCGACGCGGACCCTGCGGCGGTCCCCGGGGTCGGGGCGCCGGGTGACGTACCCCGCGCGCTCCAGGCGGTTGAGGATGCCGGTCACCGCGCCGGTCGTCACATGGGCGCGGGCGGCCAGGTCGCCCGCCGTCAGCAGGTCGTCGCCCGCCTCCAGGACGAACCCGAAGCACGTCAGGTCCGTGACGCTCAGCCCGAGCCGCCGGGCCAGTTCCTGCTGGCCGATCAGGTGGGCCGCGATGAGGTGGTCCATCGCGGACAGGGCGTGGGCCGGGTCGGCGGGCGGTCGAGGTGTGCCTTGCATGGTCGTTCCCGGTTCCTCGTCGACGACTTCCCGAATTCCCTTAGCATGTGAGAGATTCAGGGGTTAAATTTCTTACGTTGTGAGGGATTCTAGTCGGCCCTGGAGAGGGAGTCGGTCACGTGAGTCAGCACGACGAAGGTCACACGGTCGCGGGGTGGACCGGAACGGCGATCGCGACGGTCGGCAGCGGGCTGCTGGGGGTGGCGGTGTGTGCGGTCTCGGTCCCCGTCCTGGTCGCCGGGCTCGCGGTGTGTGCCGTGAGTGTCCTGGTCACCTGGTATCTGCACCTGGCCGGCTGGGGCAAGCCGCCGGGACCGCGGGCCAGGGCGCAGTGGGCCCTCGGGGTGCGTGACGCGGGCGCCCGCGACGGCCACCCCGGATGCGTCTCCTGCCGGCTGGCGGGCCGAGGACCTCGTACGGCGTCCGAGCTCCGGCCGGCGCACGGCGCGGACGGCGCGGACAGCGCGGAGGGGACGGGCGGCGACGGGGGTGCCGTGCTCGCGGGGGAACCGGAGGCGGCCGTCGCGGAGGCCGGTGGCTGACCGGGGAGCCCGGCCGTCGATGCCCCCGATGTCAGTACCGCCCTCTACCCTCGCGAGTGATGGCACAGCTGTGGAGATGCTCGGGACTGCGGTGGTCGGACGACGGGCCCGTGCTGGTGTGGAGCGGTGGGCGGCGCAGTCCGCTCGTCCGGGGGAGACGGGTCGCCTTCAAGGCCGTCGAGGGGGGTGCCCGGGAGTGCGTGGGGGCGCGCGGGAACCCCTGTCCGGTCCGGGCGGCCGTGCCGGCGCGGAGCACCGGCGCGCGGTGCGAGGAGTGCGCGCGGCTGGACCGGGCCCACTCCGTCGCCGCCGACACCGTCGCCGACGACCCGCGGCCGTACCACGTGTATCTCGCGTGGTTCGGGCCCGGGATGGTCAAGGTCGGGATCACCGCCGTCGAGCGCGGATCGGCGCGGCTCTTCGAGCAGGGTGCCGTCTGCTTCAGCTGGCTGGGTGCCGGGCCGCTGATGGCCGCACGGCGGACCGAGGAACTGCTCCGCGCCGCGCTCAAGGTGCCCGACCGGATCCCGTACCGCGACAAGCGCGTCGTACGGTCCCTGCTGCCCGCGAGCGAGGGGGAGCGGGCAGCCGAGATCGAGCTGTTGCACGCGCGCGCCCTCGCGCTGGGCGGGTGGCCGGAGGCGCTGGTGCCGGAGCCCTGTCAAGTCGTCGATAACGTACGGGTGTTCGGGCTTGCCGGGATCCCCGCGGCCGTGGGTGAGGTGGTCGGGCTCGCTCCCGGTGCCGGGGTGAGCGGCGAACTCGTCGCGGCCGCCGGGCCGGACCTGCACCTCGCCACCCGGAGCGGGGTGATCGTCCTCGACACGCGCTTGCTGCCCGGCTGGCACCTGACCGCCGTCGCGGAGCCGGACGGCGGCCTGCCGCCCCTGGTGGTACGGGAGTTCGCGGCGCCCCAGGAGGGGCTCTTCTGACAGCCGGGGGAAGTCCGGCCCGGTACGCTCTCATCAGGGTCTCATCCGCGCTTCATGCCAGGCCCGCGGCGCACGGGGGACCCACATGATCCGCACAGCGGTGCGCGGTCGTGGCGAGGAGTCCGTGCGCACGTGAGGGGGTTCCCAGGCGTTCCCTGAGAGGCGCCTGTGTGGTTCTCAGGGAAAACACAGATTGCTGAAAGCGTGTTCTCAGAGGGCCCCGCCATGGTGTCCACCATGACCACGACCTCGCCCCAGGGGCGCACCGAACTGCTGAGGCCGGACGGGAGCCCCGTCCGCGTGCTTGTGGTGGACGACGAGCTGTCGATCACCGAACTCCTTTCCATGGCCCTGCGGTACGAGGGCTGGCAGATCAGGAGTGCGGGCGATGGTCAGGGCGCCATCCAGACCGCCCGGGAGTTCCGCCCCGACGCCGTCGTCCTCGACATGATGCTGCCCGACATGGACGGCCTCACGGTGCTGGGCCGGCTGCGGCGCGAACTCCCCGACGTGCCCGTCCTGTTCCTCACGGCCAAGGACGCGGTCGAGGACCGGATCGCCGGGCTCACCGCGGGCGGCGACGACTACGTCACCAAGCCCTTCAGCCTCGAAGAGGTCGTGGCCCGGCTGCGCGGGCTGATCCGCCGCTCCGGTGCCGCCGACCGGCGCTCCGACTCCGTGCTCGTCGTCGGTGACCTCACCCTGGACGAGGACAGCCACGAGGTCTCGCGGGCCGGGGAGGGCATCCACCTCACCGCCACCGAGTTCGAACTGCTGCGCTTCCTCATGCGCAACCCACGGCGGGTGCTCAGCAAGGCGCAGATCCTGGACCGGGTGTGGTCCTACGACTTCGGCGGCCAGGCCAACGTCGTCGAGCTGTACATCTCGTACCTGCGGCGGAAGATAGACGCGGGCCGCGAGCCGATGATCCACACCCGGCGCGGCGCCGGTTACCTGATCAAGCCCGCCGCGTCATGAGCGGGCGACGACGGCCGCGGGCACAGAAGCGACGAGCGGGAAAGCCGCGCACGCTGCGGACCCGGCTCGTCGTCGTGTCCGTGACGCTGATCGCCGTGGTCTGCGCGGTGATCGGGACGGTCACGACCCTCGTGCTGCGCGACCACCTGTACGGGCAGCTGAACGACAACCTGCGCGACGTCGCCGGGCGTGCCTCCGGCGGGCCCATTGGAGGTCCCGACGGCAAGGACCACAACCCGGAGGACAAGGGGCTCGTGCCCCGGACGACCGATCTGGGCAAGTTCGTCAGCCTGGGGCCGAACCCGCCGAAGACCCTCGCGGCCAAGGTCGAGAACGGGGCGATCACCAGCGGCCAGGTCGGCACCAAGCAGAACAACTCCGCCGGTTTCACGCAGATGGAGCCCGCGGCCCTCACCGCGGCCGAGCTCAAGGTGATCGGCTCCGTCACCAAGGACGGTGAACCGCACACCGTCGACATTCCCGGCCTCGGCAGCTACCAGGTGCAGTACGTCACCGGCAACAACGGCACCTACTACGTCGGTATCCCCACCTCCGACGTGGACGGCACCATCGGCACCCTCATCCTGGTCGAGATCAGCCTCACCGTGTCCGGCCTGATCGCCGCCACCCTCGCCGGTACCGTCATCGTCGGCGTAGCCACCCGTCCCCTGCGCAAGGTCGCCGCCACCGCCACCCGGGTCTCCGAACTCACCCTGCACACCGGCGAGGTGAACCTCAGTGAGCGGGTTCCGGAGTCGGAGTGCGACCCGCACACCGAGGTCGGCCAGGTCGGCTCCGCGCTCAACCGCATGCTCGACCACGTCCACGGGGCGCTGCACGCACGCCAGCAGAGCGAGATGCGGGTACGGCAGTTCGTCGCCGACGCCAGCCACGAGCTGCGCACCCCGCTCGCCTCCATCCGCGGCTACGCCGAGCTGACCCGGCGCGGACGGGAGCAGGTCGGTCCGGACACCCGGCACGCGCTGGGCCGTATCGAGTCCGAGGCCGGCCGGATGACCCTCCTGGTGGAGGACCTGCTGCTGCTGGCCAGGCTGGACGCCGGCCGCCCGCTCCAGTTCGAGCACACCGACCTCATTCCGCTGGTCGTCGACACCGTCAGCGATTCGCGCGCGGCCGGCATGGACCACAACTGGCGGCTCGACCTGCCCGACGAGCCGGCCCTGGTGTCGGCGGACGCGGCCCGCATCCAGCAGGTGCTGGTCAACCTGCTCGGCAACGCGCGCAAGCACACCCCGCCCGGGACCACCGTCACCGCCCGTGTCGAGCGGCGCGGCCCCTGGACGTGCGTGGACGTCGAGGACAACGGACAGGGCATCCCGCCGGACCTGCTGCCGCACGTCTTCGAACGGTTCGCGCGCGGCGACTCCGCGCGGTCGCGGTCCACCGGGTCCACCGGTCTGGGCCTCGCCATCGTGCAGGCCGTCGCGTCCGCGCACGGCGGCGCGGTCACCGTCGACAGCGTTCCCGGCCGCACGGTGTTCACCCTGTACCTGCCCGCGCTCGCCCCGGCGGCTCCCCAGCCGGACCCCGAAACCAACTGGCAATCGCACTCACAGGCGCAGCACAGTGCCACCACATGGGTGGAACAGGGCGCCTGACCAGAGTCGTTCCCATGCGAACCGACTCTTCTCCCGGCACTCTGCCGGCGCGGGAGCACCTCCCGGCCGGAAACGCCGGTACGCCTGTCCTGGACGTAGTGATCCCCGTCTACAACGAGGAGAAGGACCTCGGTCCCTGCGTCGTCAGACTGCATGATCACCTCAAGCGCACCTTCCCGTACGCCTTCCGCATCACCATCGCGGACAACGCGTCCACGGACACCACCCCGCAGGTGGCGCGGCGGCTCGAGGCGGACCTGGCCGAGGTCACGTCGTTCCGGCTGGAGCAGAAGGGCCGCGGCCGGGCGCTGCGGACCGTCTGGTCCGCCTCGGACGCGCCGGTCCTCGCGTACATGGACGTGGACCTGTCGACCGACCTGAACGCGCTGCTGCCGCTGGTGGCACCGCTCATCTCCGGCCACTCCGACCTGGCGATCGGTTCCCGGCTGGCCCGCTCGTCGCGCGTGGTGCGCGGTGCCAAGCGGGAGTTCATCAGCCGTACCTACAACCTGATCCTGCGCGGCTCCCTGCAGGCCCGTTTCTCCGACGCGCAGTGCGGCTTCAAGGCGATCCGGCGCGATGTCGCGCAGGTGCTGCTGCCGCTCGTCGAGGACACCGGCTGGTTCTTCGACACCGAGATGCTGGTGCTGGCCGAGCGCGCGGGGCTGCGCATCCACGAGGTGCCGGTCGACTGGGTCGACGACCCGAACTCCACCGTGCACATCGTGAAGACCGCCACCGACGACCTCAAGGGCGTGTGGCGGGTCGGCAAGGCCCTGACCACGGGCGCGCTGCCGCTGGACCGGCTCACCCGGCCGTTCGGCGACGACCCGCGCGACCGCGACGTCCAGGACGTGCCGAAGGGCCTGGCCCGCCAGCTCGTCGGGTTCTGCGTGGTCGGCGGCCTGTCCACCCTCTTCTACCTGGTCCTCTACAGCGCCTTCCGGTCGTTCTCCGGCTCCCAGGTCGCCAACGCGCTCGCGCTGCTGGTGTCGGCGGTCGCGAACACGGCGGCCAACCGGCGCCTCACCTTCGGGGTGCGCGGCCGGGGCGGGGCGGTCCGGCACCAGGCGCAGGGCCTGGTCGTCTTCGGTATCGGCCTCGCGCTGACCAGCGGCTCCCTCGCCGCCCTGAACGCGGCGAGCAGCGACCCCTCGCACTCCACCGAACTGGCGGTCCTGATCGCCGCCAACCTGGCGGCGACCGTGCTGCGCTTCCTGCTCTTCCGCGCCTGGGTCTTCCCGGACCGCGACGGCGCACCCGGGGCGGAGCCGACTGCGGTGGCCGCGTCCGCCCCGTCGTCCCCGGCCTACCCGACCGGCGGACTCCAGCCGTACCGGCAGCCGAGCGGGCCGCAGGACCCGCTCCCGCAGCGCCCGACGCACCAGCCCTACGCCCAGAGCGCCCCCTACGCCCAGAGCGGCACCACGACCACCCGATTCCGCGCCGGTGAAGCCGCGGACGGCACCTGGAGGGACAGCACCATGCAGTTGCAGCCGGTGCGTCCCCACGACACCGAGCCGGGGGAACCCCGATGACCATCCACACCGACCAGCCCACCGAGTGGGGACCGCCCCTCACGTCTCCCCCCACGTCTCCCCCGCCGCCGCACCACGCCCCCGAGGCCTCGGCGCCGGAGTCGGGCGAGCCCCGCCAGCCCTTCGTCCGGAGACTCTGGCGCGGCCGTCCCGAGGACCCCCGCTGGGTGCGCCCGGCCTTCCTCGGCCTGCTGGCCGCCACCCTCCTGCTCTACCTGTACGACCTGAGCGCCTCCGGCTACGCCAACTCCTTCTACTCGGCGGCCGTGCAGGCGGGCAGCAAGTCCTGGAAGGCGTTCTTCTTCGGCTCCCTGGACGCCGGGAACGCGATCACCGTGGACAAGCCCCCGGCCTCCCTGTGGCCGATGGAGCTGTCGGTCCGGATCTTCGGTCTCAACTCCTGGGCGATCCTCGTCCCCGAGGTCCTCATGGGCGTCGCGACGGTCGCCGTCGTGTACGCGGCGGTGCGCCGCCGGTTCAGCCCCGCCGCCGGTCTGATCGCGGGCGCGGTGCTCGCGCTCACTCCGGTCGCGGCGCTGATGTTCCGGTTCAACAACCCGGACGCGATGCTGGCGCTGCTCATGGCGGTCGCCTGCTACATGGTGGTCCGCGCGGTCGAGGACGGCCGGACCAAGTGGCTGGTGTGGGCCGGGGCCGCGATCGGCTTCGCGTTCCTCGCCAAGACCCTCCAGGCCATCCTGATCCTGCCGCCGCTCGCGATCGTGTACGCGGTCTGCGCACCGGTGTCGGTGAAGAAGCGGTTCGGCCAGCTGGCGGTCGCCACCGGCGCGCTCGTCGTCTCCGGCGGCTGGTGGGTCACGATCGTCGAACTCTGGCCGGCCTCCTCCCGCCCCTACATCGGCGGCTCGCAGGACAACAGCTTCCTGTCGCTGACCTTCGGCTACAACGGCTTCGGCCGCCTCAGCGGCGACGAGACCGGCAGCGTCGGCGGCGGTGGCGGCGGCAACGGCAGCACCGGTCAGTGGGGCGCGACCGGCTGGAACCGGATGTTCAACTCCGAGATCGGCGGCCAGATCTCCTGGCTGCTGCCCAGCGCCCTGATCCTCCTGGTCGCCGGGCTGGTGGCCACCCGCAGGCTGAGGCGGACCTCGGCCACCCGCGCCTCGTTCCTGGTCTGGGGCGGCTCGCTGCTGATGACCATGGTCGTCTTCAGCTACATGGCGGGCATCTTCCACCAGTACTACACGGTCGCCCTGGCCCCCTACCTGGCCGCCGTGCTCGGCATGGGCGCCGACCAGCTGTGGAAGCAGCGCGCCGAGCTGTGGGCGTCGATCACCCTCGCCGGCTCCGTGGTCGCGGCGGCGGTCTGGGGGTACGTCCTGCTCAACCGCACCTCGGACTACCTGCCCTGGCTCAAGTACCTGGTCCTGATCGGCGGTCTGGCCGCCGCGCTCGGCCTGGTCTTCGCGGGCCGGATCAGTCGCCGGCTGGCCCTCGGGGCGGCGGCGGTGGGCCTGGTGGCCGCGCTGGCGGGCCCGACCGCCTACACCCTGAGCACCCTCCAGACGGGCCACACCGGCTCCATCGTGACGGCGGGTCCGGCGGGCGCGAGCACGATGGGCGGCGGCCCCGGTGGCGGCGGGATGCGCGGCGGTGGCATGGGCGGTGGCATGGGCGGCGGTGGCGGCTTCGGCCAGAACCAGCAGAACCAGCAGAACCAGCAGAACCAGCAGAACCAGCAGGGTCAGCAGAACCAGCAGGGCTTCCCCGGCGGCACCGGCAACAGCACCGGCGGCATGCCCGGCCAGAACGGCACCGGCGGCACCGGAGGCACCGGCGGCACCCAGAACCAGCAGGGCAACGGCACCAAGCAGAACGGGAACGGCTTCCCCGGCGGCGGTCGGATGGGCGACGGCGGTGGCATGGGCGGCGGCGGTGGCGTCGGCGGCCTGCTGAACGGCGCGACCGTCAGCTCCCAGGCCAAGAAGCTGCTGGAGCAGGACGCGTCCGAGTACACCTGGGTGGCGGCGGCCATCGGCGCCCAGAACGCGGCGAGCTACCAGCTCTCCACCGGTGACGCGGTGATGGCGATCGGCGGCTTCAACGGGACCGACCCGTCCCCGACGCTGGCCCAGTTCAAGAAGTACGTGGCGGACGGAAGGATCCACTACTTCATCTCGTCCGGCTCGGGCGGCGGCATGGGCGGCAGCAGCACCGGTACCTCCTCGCAGATCACCTCGTGGGTCGAGAAGAACTTCAAGAAGGTGACGGTGGGTTCGTCGACCTTCTACGACCTCACGCAGAAGGCGAGCGGCAGCTGACGGCCGCCTGATCGACCGGGCGACACGAGGGCGGTGGCTTCGGCCACCGCCCTTCGGGGGTAGGTGTCGGTTCGCGGGTGCGCCGCAGCTCTAGCATCTTGGGAAGTGATCGTCTTGGCGGAAGAGGGCGCGATGGCGCGGGCCAGTGTGTGGCTGGAGGAGAAGGCCCGCAAGGGTGCGCGGAGCGGGCAGCCCTCCGGGCTCGACCGGGACCGCATCACCTCCGCCACCGTCCGGCTCCTCGACGCCGACGGCCTCGACAAGTTCTCCATGCGGCGGCTGGCGGCCGGGCTCAACGTGACCGCGATGTCCGTGTACTGGTACGTCGACACCAAGGACGACCTGCTCGAACTCGCCCTCGACGCGGCCTTCGGCGAGCTGACCCTGCCCGACGCAGCGGTCGGCGACTGGCGCGATCAACTGCGCGCTTTGGCCTCGGAGTACCGCGCCCTGCTGGTCCGCCACCCCTGGCTCTCCCCGCTGGCCGGGCGCTACCTCAACATCGGCCCCCACGCGCTCGCGTTCTCCCGCGTGGTCCAGCGGGTGGTCCGCCGCACGGGCCTGCCCGCACACGGCGTGACGGGGGCGATCTCGGCCGTCTTCCAGTTCGTCTACGGCTACGGCACCATCGAGAGTCACTTCGCCGCGCGGGTGGCGGCGGCCGGCATGACGGCCGACGAGTACGTCGACTCCACGATGGACGCCGTGACGGAGGTCCCGGACACGGCGAGGATCATCGAGGAGTCGAGGGACCTCATGGCGGCAAGGGGCGGCGACACGGTCGCCGAGATGCGGGACAGGGACTTCGCCTTCGCCCTGGACCTCCTGATCGCAGGCATTGAAGCAAAGGTGAGTCGCCCTGCCTAGGGGCGCTGGGGGCACCCCCGGCCGAAGGCTGGGGGAGGAACTGCGCGATCGACCACGTACGACCTGCAGTCGTGAACCGGGCTGTACCCCCGACCCCCTAGGCGTCCGGGGAGGCCAGCCGCGCCGGAAACCCTCCGGTGGCCACCGGCCCCCACCGTTCCGGCGTCACCCGGATGATCGACTTCCCCTGGCGCACCATCGCCGCCCGGTACTCGTCCCAGTCCGGGTGCTCCCCGGAGATGTTCCGGAAGTACTCCACCAGCGGCTCCACCGACTCGGGAGAGTCGAGGACCTCGGCCCGCCCGTCCACCTGGACCCACGGCCCGTCCCAGTCGTCGCTCAGGACGATCACGCTCACCCGCTCGTCCCGCTTCGCGTTCCGCGTCTTCGCCCGTTCGGGGTAGGTGGAGGCGACGATCCGCCCGGAGTCGTCGACCCCGCAGGTCAGCGGGGACCCCTGCGGGCTCCCGTCGGCGCGCCGGGTGAGCAGGATCGCGCGGTGGCGGGGTCGTACGAAGTCCAGGAGTTCGTCGAGGGAGACGGACGTGTTCGTCGCGATGTTCGGTGCCATGCGGCCAGCCTAGGCCCGGGGCGCCCGCTCAGCCTGTCCCTGCTGGGCCCACCCTGGGCCCCCCTCACGCCTGCGGCAGCGACTCGCCCTGCACCGCCTGGACCTCCAGCTCCACCTTCAGGGTCGTGCCGATCGCGGCGATGCCCGCCTGGACGACCTGGTTGTAGTTCATGGCGAAGTCCTCGCGGTGCAGTTCGGTCGTCGCGCGGAACGCGGCCCGGGTGCCGCCCCAGGGGTCGGCACCGGTGCCGAGGTAGGCGAGGTCGAGGTCGACGGGGCGCACCACACCGCGCAGGGACAGCTCGCCGTGCACCGTCCAGCGGTCCGAGCCCGCCGCCGTCACGCCCGTCGAGACGTAGGTGATCTCCGGGTGGCGTTCGACGTCCAGGAAGTCGGCGGAGCGCAGGTGGGTGTCGCGCATGCCGTTGCCGGTGTCGATGGAGGCGGCCCGGATGACCGCCTGGACACGGGACTTGGTGACGTCGTCAGGGGCGATCTCGATGGCGGCGGAGAAGTCCGTGAAACGGCCCCGCACGCTGGAGATGCCCAGGTGCTGGGCGACCGCGCCGACCGTGGAGTGCGCCGGGTCCACGGTCCACGGGCCGGGCGGCGGCAACTCGGTGCCGCCCTGCCGGGCCAGCGTGACCGTGCCGATCTCGGCGCGGCCGCTCGCGGTGACGATGGCGCTGGCGGCGGCGGGCGCGTAGCCCACGGCCGTGACGATGACGGTGTACGCCCCGGGCGCCAGCGGGTTCGGGTCACGGACCGTGCCCTCGTCGTCGGCCTCCGCGCGCAGCACCTGGCTGCCGGTCATGTCGGTCACCGTGACGACCGCGTGCGACACGGCCCATCCGTCCCGGGTACGGATCCTCGCGGTCAGTCCCATCCCGTCTCTCCCTGCGAACACTCGAACCGTCATGTGGTCAGACGGTCAGACGATTACAAATTGGTCTTATGGAACCGGCCCGCGGCAGGCGCCTCCTTGTGGGCGCGCCCGCCGCGGGCCGGAGTGCGAACTACTCGCCCGGGTGGGAGAGTTCGATGTCGTGGCCGTCGGCACCGGCGCCGGTGACGTGCAGGGCCGTGGCGACCGGCGGGTAGCCCGTCGCGATCACGGTGTAGTCACCGCCGTCGAGGTCGGCGAAGGCGTACGCGCCGTCCACGCCGGTGGTGGCGGTGCCGACCACGTTGCCGGCCGCGTCCACGAGGGTCACGCGGGCATCGGCCAGCGGCCCGTGCGGGGCCCGTACGACACCCTGGAGCCGGGCGCCGGCGTCCAGGTCGACCTCGATCCGGGTGACTCCGGTGGTGCCGATCTCGACCGGGAGGGCGCGCGGGCGGTACCCGGCCGCGTTCACCGCGACCGTGACGACCCCGGGGACCAGCTCGCCGAAGCGGAACTCGCCCTGCTCACCGGTGGCCGCGGTGGCCAGCAGGTCGCCGCGGACGTCGGTGACGATGACCATGGCGTCCTTGACCGGCAGCGCGCTGCCCGCGCCGCGCACCACACCGCTCAGCCCGCTGGTGCCGCTGAGCAGGATGTCGTACGACAGCGCGTCCTCGCCCACCACGACGGTGGAGGCCTGCGGCTGGTAGCCGTCGGCGGAGGCGATCAGCACGTACGAGCCGGTGCCGGGGGCGTCCAGCCGGTAGGAGCCGTCGTGGCCTGCGACCGAGCGGCCGAGCTGGCGGCCGGCGAGCGAGATCAGGGTGACCGCGGCCTGGGGGACCGGGACGCTCTCGGCGCCGCGCACGAAGCCGTGCACCGGGGTACCGCCGGATCCCGCCGACTGCTCGGGGATGTCGAGGGTGGCCACGGCGGTCACCTGCCGGGTGGCCTCGGCGGCGGTCTCCGCGCCGCCGTTCACGACGGGGGCGGCCCAGCTGGGGACCTGCTGCTTGGCGACGGGTGCCGCGACGGGCGCCTCGGCGGTGGCCGCTGCCACCGGTGCCTCGGCCGACTGCTCCTGCTCGGCCGCCTGCGCGAGCCCACCCTTGGTCTTCAGCGGAACCTCCTTGATGAACAGGCTGATCAGGAACGCGAGGGCGGCGAGTCCGCCGGCGATCAGGAAGACGTCGGCGATGCCGTGGCCGTAGGCGCTCTCCATGAGGGTGCGCAGCGGGGCCGGCAGCTTGCCCAGGTCCGGCAGGCTGTCGCTGGACGAGCTGGAACCGGCCAGGGCGGCCTGGTACTTGTGGGGGAGTGCGGCGGCGCCCTCGGTCACGTAGTGCGTGATCCGGCGGGCCATCACCGCGCCGAGCGCGGAGACGCCGACCGCACCGCCCAGGGAGCGGAAGAAGGTGACCGTGGAGCTGGCCGAGCCGAGGTCGCTCGGGGCGACCTGGTTCTGGGTGCAGAGCACGAGGTTCTGCATCATCATGCCGATGCCGAGACCCAGCAGCGCCATGAAGATCGACATCTTCCAGTACGCCGTGTCGTAGCGGATGGTCCCGAGCAGGCCGAGGCCCGCCGTCACCAGGACGCCACCGCTGACCAGCCAGGCCTTCCAGCGGCCGGTGCGGGTGATGAACTGGCCGGAGACGGTGGAGGAGATGAACAGACCGCCGATCATCGGGATCGTCATCACGCCGGACATCGTCGGGGACTTGTCGCGGGCCAGCTGGAAGTACTGGCTGAAGAACACCGTGCCGGTGAACATCGCGACACCGACGAACAGGGAGGCCAGCGAGGCCAGGGTGATGGTGCGGTTCTTGAACAGCCGCAGCGGGATGATCGGCTCCTTGGCCTTCGACTCGACGAGCACGAAGATCAGCGCGAGGACGATCGCACCGCCGATCATCGTGTAGGTCTGCCAGGAGATCCAGTCGTACTTGTCACCGGCGAAGGTGACCCAGACCAGCAGCAGGGAGACGGCGGCGGCCACGAAGAACGCGCCGGCCCAGTCGACCTTGACGTCCCGCTTCACGACCGGCAGGTGCAGGGTCTTCTGGAGCACGATCAGCGCGAGGACGGCGAAGGGCACGCCGACGTAGAAGCACCAGCGCCAGCCCAGCCACGAGGTGTCGGTGATGACACCGCCGAGCAGCGGGCCGCCGACGGTGGCGACGGCGAAGGTCGCGCCGAGGTAGCCGGAGTAACGGCCGCGCTCACGCGGCGAGATCATCGCGGCCATGACGATCTGGGCGAGCGCCGACAGACCGCCGACGCCGACGCCCTGGACGACACGGCAGGCGATGAGCATGCCGGCGTTCTGCGACAGACCGGCCGCCGCGGACCCCAGGACGTAGATGACCAGGGCTATCTGGACGAGCGCCTTCTTGCTGTACAGGTCGGCGAGCTTGCCCCACAGCGGGGTGGTGGCGGTCATCGCCAGCAGCGAGGCGGTGACGACCCAGGTGTAGGCGGACTGGCCGCCGCCGAGGTCGGTGATGATGTGCGGCAGGGCGTTGGTGACGATCGTGGACGACAGGATCGCCACGAACATGCCGAGCAGCAGGCCGGAGATGGCCTCCATGATCTGCCGGTGGGACATCGGCGCCTGCTCGGCGGAGCTGCCTCCCCCGTGCTTGGCGTGAGCCCGCACACCGGCTGGTGTGGTCGTTGCCATGGGCTTCCTTTTCTTACGTCTTATGCGGGTGTACGGGTGGTCGGTTCGAGAACGGGAGCTTCGAGTACGGGGGTGGGGGCGCGGGCGGCCGAGGCGAGCGTGGACCCGGCGGCGGGCCGGGGGTGCGGGCCCGTGGCCCGGCAGTCGCCGAAGCTGGCGCGGAGCCGGGTCATCAGCCGGATCAGCTGCTCGACCTCCTCGTCGCTCCAGTCGCTCAGCCGCTCGGTGAGCAGCTCGGTGCTGCGCCGGGACAGGTCCTGGAGGGTCGCCTCGCCCGCGGGGGTGAGGTGCAGGATCCGGGAACGCTTGTCCGCCGGGTCGGCGGAGCGCTCGATCCAGCCGCGCTCGGCCACGTGCGCCACGTGCCGACTGGTCACGGACATGTCCACGGCGAGCAGCTCGGCGAGCTTGCTCATGCGCATGGAGCCGTGGCGGCCGAGCAGCGTCAGCACCGCCGCGGATCCTGCCGGGCACTCGTGCGGCAGGATCCGCGCGAGGTCCCGTTTCACGGCTCCGACGGCGCTGAGCTGACGTGCCAGCTCCTCGAACTGCGCCTGCTCCGCCATCACACCTCCCGTATTCGTTGCTTGGGGCAACCATAGAACTGCTTGGTTGCCACAGGCAAATAAGTTGGCCCAGGATGGGGATAAAAACTTGGCAAAGGCAAGTATTGCGAACGTAAATGCGCAGGTGGGGACGGATGCGGCTGCGGGTGGCCCCCCACTTGGGCCACAACCTCGGATTCGCTAGTGTCTCGGGCCATGGCTAACACCCAGGGCCCCCAGGGCAACTACGACCCCGCCGGCAGCACCCAGATGTTCCGCGCGTTCGTCGACGAGGCCCCGCAGACCTCCCAGCAGACGGCGACCACCTACTCCTCCTCCGGTCCCCGCCTCGGCCTGATCCTCGGCGTCGTCGCCGCGGTGGTCGTGGTGGCGGCGGTCGCCTGGCTCGCGCTCATGTAAGTCGCCTGGCGCGCGCTCACTTCATACGACCGCGGTCGGGTCGTCGGTACGACGGTCACGGCGGCGGCGCGACGCAGAACCCGGGGTTCCCCGCCCCGGGCTTTCGTCGTACCCGCGTGGAGGCCGGGCCCGCGCCGAGGCCGGGCCCGCGCGGGGCTCCCTCAGCTCCAGTCGACCCCCACGATCCGGGTCTCGACGTGCATGCCGAGCGGCACCCGCCACGCGTCGACGCAGACCGTCCAGGTCCCGTCCGTACGGGAGTGCGGGGCGATCGGGACCGGGAGGCGCTGGGCGGAACCGACGGTCGCCCAGTCGATGCCGAGCAGGTCGATGATGTGCGTGCCGAGGGCGATCGTCCCGGAACGGACGGCCGTGCCACCGGAGTTGCGGAAGGTGACCGTCACCTTCTCGCACCAGCGCTTGTCCGTGGTCTCGCGGGTGGGGGCGCTCCAGGTGAGGGCGGCGGGCGCGGGGGTGCCGGGCACCGCGGAGCCGGAGCCGGAGCCGGAGGGGGAGGCGGAAGGCGCCGGAACCGAACCTGCCGGTCCGTCCGCCGAGTTGCCCGCTCCGTCCGGCCCGCCCGCCGGGTCGCCCGACCCGTCGGCCCCGTCCTGGCCGCCCGCCGCGCTCGACGGGCCCGCCCCGGAGGCCGCTGCGTCCACCGGCGCGGGTGATCCGCCCGTCGGACCGCTCGGTGACCCTGCCGACCGGTCCGCCGTCCCGTGGGGCCCGTCCAGCGGAACCAACGTCACCGTCCCCGTCGGTCGCGCCGCCGTCCCCGTGGGTCCGCCCGCCGGTCCCACCGCGGTGTAGCCACCGCCGCCGCTCCCGCACGCGGCGAGGAGGCAGACCAGACAGAGACCGGCCGCCGACCACCCCACCACCGTGCCCCACCCGCCAGAAGCCTCCCGGCGGGACCGCCCGGGGGCCGCGGCGGCCGCCGACGCTTTCGGGTCGGCGGGCCGGTGGCCGGTGCGGGTCCAGCGGGGAGGCATCGGGCCAGTGTGGCTGACGCTCCGTCAGTTGGGAAGCCCTCGGTTCTCGGTCGGGAGCCCTCAGTCCGAGATCAGGCCCTCGCGCAGCTGTGCGAGCGTGCGGGTCAGCAGGCGGGAGACGTGCATCTGGGAGATGCCGACCTCCTCGCCGATCTGGGACTGGGTCATGTTCGCGAAGAAGCGGAGCATGATGATCCGGCGCTCGCGGGGCGGCAGCTTGGCGAGCAGGGGCTTCAGGGACTCGCGGTACTCGACGCCTTCCAGGGCCGTGTCCTCGTACCCGAGGCGGTCGGCCAGGGAGCCCTCGCCGCCGTCGTCCTCGGGGGCCGGGGAGTCGAGGGACGAGGCGGTGTACGCGTTGCCCACCGCGAGGCCGTCGACGACGTCCTCCTCGGAGACGCCGAGGACCGCCGCCAGCTCCGTCACCGTCGGCGAGCGGTCCAGCTTCTGGGAGAGCTCGTCGCTGGCCTTGGTGAGAGCCAGGCGCAGCTCCTGCAGGCGCCGCGGGACGCGGACCGACCAGGAGGTGTCCCGGAAGAACCGCTTGATCTCGCCGACGACGGTCGGCATCGCGAACGTCGGGAACTCCACGCCGCGTTCGCAGTCGAAGCGGTCGATCGCCTTGATCAGGCCGATGGTGCCGACCTGGACGATGTCCTCCATCGGCTCGTTGCGACTGCGGAAGCGGGCCGCCGCGTAGCGCACGAGGGGGAGGTTGAGTTCGATCAGGGTGTCCCGGACGTAGGCACGCTCGGGGCTGTCCTCGTCGAGTGCGGCGAGCCGCAGGAACAGGGAGCGGGACAGGGTGCGGGTGTCGAGGCTCTCCGAGACGGCCGGAAGCTCCTGGGCCGGCGTGGCCTCCAGCGCCGGAGCGCCGGCGATGGCGCCATCGATGCTGTCGAGCACGTCGATGGCGTCGAGCTCCTTGGGCGCTGCCTCGCTGTTCGTGGGCATGAGCACCTTCGAGCTGCCCTGTTCTGCGGACATGCCACCCCCTTTGGGTCGCGGGACGGTCGCGGCGACGCTCCCCGGCGAGGAGCGGTGCCTTCACCTGAATACCGGAGCCTGAGCCCCGGCAAACGCGCTTCCGGCAGAATGTCACATGTCGGCAACACGCTGTAGTGACATGTCGACATGTGAAATGTGAATCAGCCCTGCGTGCAAGGGGTCTGACGGTTTTTCGTCCCTCAACTGTCGGGAAGTGTGCTGGTGAGCGATTCGCTCGCGACGGTGATGGCTCGATCCTTTTTGCGGTAATGACCCCGCCGGGCCCCCGCGGTCAGGTCTCGGCCCGGTAACGGATTCGGGGTGGGCGCGGACGGGCGCGGGCGGGGTCGGGGGCAGGTCCGGCGGCAGGTCCGGGGAAGGGCCCTACGCCTCGATGCGGTTCGCCGAGCGCAGGCGCTGGAAGCTGCGGGCGAGGAGGCGGGAGACGTGCATCTGGGAGACGCCGAGTTCCGCGCTGATCTGGGACTGGGTGAGGTTGCTGTAGTAGCGCAGGAGGAGGATGCGCTGTTCCCGCTCGGGGAGTTGGACCAGGAGGTGGCGGACCAGGTCGCGGTGTTCCACGCCGTCCAGGGCCGGGTCCTCGTACCCGATGCGGTCCAGCAGGCCCGGCAGTCCGTCGCCCTCCTGGGCGGCCTCCAGGGAGGTCGCGTGGTACGACCGGCCGGCCTCGATGCAGGACAGCACCTCCTCCTCGCTGATCCGCAGCCGCTCGGCGATCTCGGCGGTGGACGGGGTGCGGCCGAAGGCGGTGGTCAGGTCCTCGGTCGCGCTGTTCACCTGGACCCACAGTTCGTGCAGCCGGCGCGGGACGTGCACGGTACGGACGTTGTCGCGGAAGTAGCGCTTGATCTCGCCGACGACGGTCGGCATGGCGAACGTCGGGAACTGCACGCCCCGGTCCGGGTCGAAGCGGTCGATGGCGTTGATCAGCCCGATGGTGCCGACCTGGACGACGTCCTCCATCGGCTCGTTGCGGGAGCGGAAACGGGCGGCCGCGTAGCGTACGAGCGGGAGGTTGGCCTCGATGAGCGCCGCGCGCACGCGGTTGTGCTCCGGCGTGCCCGGCCTGAGCTCCTTGAGCTGCCCGAAGAGCACCTGGGTCAGCGCCCGGGTGTCGGCGCCGCGACGTTTCTCCGGGGGCGGTGCGGGCGCCTGGGCGGGGGGCTGGGTCGCGGGCTGGGACGTGGGCTGGGGCTGGGCCGGTGGTGGGCTCTGACCGGCGGGCTGGGCGGGGGCGGGCGCCTCTTCCTGGGGCGGCGCAGAACTGGCCGACACGGTCAACGCCACCTCTTCATCGGTCAATCATCCGTCAAAAGCGGTCATAGCATCACAAGACATGTGCACTGTGTGCAAGCACCCCATCACCTCGTGTTGAGGTTGAATGGCGGTTAGTTGGGGCATAAGCGCACGAAAGCCCCCCGTCGTTCCCGGCGGAGGGCCATGATCCGAATCGGACGGGGTGCTCAGAACTCGTAGTCGGCGATCACCCACGTGGCGAACTCCCGCCACTGCGCGGCGGCCGCCTGGTGGTCCGGGTGCTCCAGGTAGCGCTTCAGCGCGTCCGCGTCCTCCACCGCCGAGTTGATCGCGAAGTCGTGCGCGACGGGGCGGTCGGTGATGTTCCAGCCGCACTCCCAGAAGCGCAGTTCCCCGATCTTGCCGCCGAGCGCGGCGAAGGCCTCGGCGCCCGCGACGGCGCGCGGATCGTCGCGCCCCACGCCCTCGTTGAGCTTGAAGAGGACCAGGTGGCGGATCATGGGTACTCCCGGTGGGTCTACTTCGCCCCGTTGGCCAGCCAGGTGAAGAAGTCGCCGACGGCCTTCGCGGCGTCCGATATGCCCTGGAAGACTATCTGGACCCAGGCCGCCGCCCTGGGCGGGTCCGTGATGATGACGTACAGCGCGAAGACCACGAGCGCGTAGACGGCGATCTTCTTGGCGTTCACCGCCACCGGCCTCTCCCCTGGTTATCCCCTGTTGCCGGGCGCGAGTGTAACGGTCCGATCGTTTTGTATGACCAGTGGCGCGAGGGGTACCCGGATTTTTCTCCGGCTCCCGAGGCGACCGGAACATGACGAAGGGCCCGGTCCATTGGACCGGGCCCTTCGCTTCACAGCGGTAGCGGAGGGATTTGAACCCTCGGTGACTTGCGCCACACTCGCTTTCGAGGCGAGCTCCTTCGGCCGCTCGGACACGCTACCGAGGGAGACCTTACAGCACCGGGGGCCGTGCGCTGAAATCGGTATTCAGGGGCCCGGGGCGGACCCCGGAACGGCGGCTCAGCGGGTGCGGAAGAACTCCGTGAGCAGCCGGGCGGACTCCCCGGCGAGGACGCCTTCGACGACCTCGGGACGGTGGTTGAGCCGCCGGTCCCGTACGACGTCCCAGAGGGACCCCGCGGCGCCCGCCTTCTCGTCGCGGGCACCGTAGACGACCCGGTCGACCCGGGCCTGGACCAGGGCGCCGGCACACATCGTGCAGGGCTCCAGCGTCACGACCAGGGTGCAGCCGGTGAGCCGCCATTCGCCGAGCGCCGCGGCGGCCCGGCGCAGTGCGAGGACCTCGGCGTGCGCGGTGGGGTCGCCGGTGGCCTCGCGTTCGTTGTGCCCGGTCGCGAGGACCGTCGTACCGTCCGCGGACAGCACGACGGCGCCGACGGGGACGTCCCCGCCCTGGACGGCCTGGCCTGCCTCGTCCAGGGCGAGCCGCATCGCGGCCCGCCAGCGGTCGCGTACCGGGTCGGGGGACCCGGGTGCCTGGTGGTGGAGCGTCAGCGGACGGTCTCCAGGACGTCGGAGGCGCCCAGGGCCTCGGCGATCTCGCCGAGCGCGTCCTCGTCGAGCGACAGCAGTTCCTTGGCGGTCACCCCCAGGTCGTCGAGGATGCCGGGGTCGCCCACCGGGCCCGAGGGCACGGCCGAGCCGTCCGAGTCGTCGTCCTCCTCCGGCTCCGGCTCACCGTCCTCGGTGCCGTCGAGGTCGAGGGAGTCCAGGACGTCGGTGTCGTCCTTGGGCTCCCTTCCGAGCATTTCGTCGGTGAGCAGGAGCTCGCCGTACGAGCTGCGGGCGGCGGCGGCGGCGTTGGAGACGAAGACCCGGGGGTCCTCCTCACCGTCGACGCGCACGACACCGAACCACGCGTCTTCCTGCTCGATGAAGACGAGCACCGTGTCGTCGGCCTCCGAGGCCGATTCCCGGGCCAGATCGGCCAGGTCCGACAGGGTCTCCACATCGTCGAGCTCTGTGTCGCTCGCTTCCCACCCGTCTTCGGTGCGCGCGAGCAGTGCGGCGAAGTACACCGTGACTCTCCCACTGGTCTTAGGCGTGCCGGTTGGGGGTCCCCCCGGCGGAGGTTCTGGGCGGGAAGAGCTGGGCTCCGAGCCCCACCCACTCGGAATCGTGGCAGAAACAAGGCGTTCAGGGGACGTCTTCGGCTCCCTGTGTCTGGCAGTTTTGATCGCACGTATGCAAAGAGCCATCCATGCGTCCCTGAACGCAGTCACCAGCGCACTCGTTGCCGCCACCTGCGGATCGTACGCGGGTTTTGCCGCGGCCCACGCACGGCCTTCCCCGTGCCGGACCGCAACGGGCCGCAAGCAGTGGATCTTTGCCGAAGGATCGGCGTGACGACTCCTGTGGACTCTTACCGACTCTTTCGGCCCTTCGCGGGCTCTTACCGGTTCTCACGGGCTGCTGCCGGCCCTCACGGGCTCCTGCCGGTCCGTGGACTCCTGTCGAGGGCTACCAACGGAACGTCCTCATCCGCATCGCGTGTCGCAGCCGGGCCACTTTCGCCCGGCGGGGCTGGACGCGGTCGCGCAGCGCCCGCGCCTCGGCGAGTTCGCGCAGGAACCGGGCCCGGCGGCGGCGCCGCTCGGCCTCGGTCTCGCCCTCCGGGGCGCCATAGCCACGGTCGGGCTGTCCAGGCTGTCCTGACAGTTCAGGCACGTCGAATCACCCCACTTCGACACTCCCACTTTCCCCCGGACGGCCGGTTTGATGCCAGGTCCGATGTCCGGGTGCGGCAGCACGGACCTGCGCGGGGGGCGGTCGGGCGCGGTTACTGTTGTCGGCATGCGTCTCCACGTCGTCGACCACCCCCTGGTCGCCCACAAGCTCACCACGCTGCGCGACCAGCGCACCGACTCCGCGACGTTCCGGCGGCTCGCCGACGAACTGGTCACCCTGCTCGCCTACGAGGCGACCCGGGACGTGCGGACCGAGGCCGTCGACATCCGGACCCCGGTGGCCGCCACGACCGGCGTCAAGCTCGCCCGGCCGCGTCCGCTGGTCGTGCCGATCCTGCGGGCCGGGCTCGGCATGCTGGACGGGATGGTGCGGCTGCTGCCGACGGCCGAGGTGGGTTTCCTGGGCATGATTCGCAACGAGGAGACGCTCCAGGCGTCCACGTACGCCTCCCGGATGCCGGAGGACCTCTCCGGGCGTCAGGTGTACGTCCTGGACCCGATGCTGGCCACGGGTGGCACGCTGGTCGCCGCGATCCGTGAGCTCATCAGGAGGGGCGCCGACGACGTCACCGCGGTGGTGCTGCTGGCCGCCCCCGAGGGCGTCGAGGTCATGGAACGCGAGCTGGCGGGGACGCCGGTCACGGTGGTGACGGCGGCGGTCGACGACCACCTCAACGAGCACGGCTACATCGTGCCGGGCCTCGGGGACGCGGGGGACCGGCTGTACGGGGCGGCGGAGTAGCCCTCCGGGGGTTCGCGCGGTCGCCGTGGGGGTGCGGTTCTGCGGCGGCCGCGGGTGCGTTGTGGCTGGTCGCGCAGTTCCTCCCCCAGCCTTCGGCCGGGGGTGCCCCCAGCGCCCCTGGGTGGGCTTCGGCTGGCGGTGCGGGGATGTGCCGCGTTCAGCAGGCTTTCTTGGTCGTCGCCTTCGGCTGGGGGGCCGCCAGGGCGGTGATCGCCTTGTCGGCCGTCGCCTGGGGGGTGAGGGACTTGAAGGCGTCGCCGATGATCAGGTCCACCGCGGCGCCCTTGCGGCCCGCCTCCGTGCGCTGGTCGGCCGCCGTCACCTGGGTGGCCAGGACCGGCAGCGAGGTCTTCAGGGCGGAGGCGGGACCGAGCAGCACCGCCGTCCCCTTGACCTTCGCGTCGAACTTCGCCGGCGCGTTCCCGACGTCGCCGATCCGGAACCCGCGCTTCTTGAGCGCGTCCGCGGTGTCCTTGGCCAGGCCCGTGCGGGTGGTCGCGTTGTAGACGTTCACCGTGATCTGCGCGGGCTTCGGAAACGCGGCGGCGGACGCCCCCGCCGCGGGACTCGGGCTCGCGGCGGCCTGCTTGACGCAGTCCCCCGCGGAACCGGCCGCCGAGGCCTTCCCGCCGCCACCCGTGAAGACGTCGATGAGCTGCAGTGTGCCCCAGCCGACCAGGCCGAGCGCGGTGACGGAGGCGACCACGGAGAGGGTCAGCCGGGTACGCCGCCGGCGTGGGCGCATGCGTGGGTATTTGTCCCCAGTGATCCGGTACTGGCCGCCCATGCCGGGGGGAGTCAGCATGCTCATGAGCGCAGCGTAGTGCGCCACGGGTGCGTTGACTAATAGATGATCATCCGACGGTGCCCGGTCCAACCCGAAAGGGGCAACCGGCGCGCAACGGCGGACGGCGAGCGGGTGTCCGCTCGGTGTCAGTCGAGTTCGAGCACGCGCGCGTGCAGCACCTGCCGTTGCTGGAGGGCGGCGCGGACCGCGCGGTGCAGCCCGTCCTCCAGGTACAGGTCGCCCTGCCACTTCACGACGTGCGCGAAGAGGTCGCCGTAGAACGTCGAGTCCTCGGCGAGGAGGGTCTCCAGGTCGAGCTGGCCCTTGGTCGTCACGAGCTGATCGAGGCGGACCGGGCGCGGTGCGACGTCCGCCCACTGCCGGGTGCTCTCCCGGCCGTGGTCGGGGTACGGCCGGCCGTTTCCGATGCGCTTGAAGATCACACGGAAAGCCTACCGGTCCTGACGTTCCGGGCGCAGCCATGGCGACCGAGTGCGACGCTGGAAAAGACGTTGTAAAGGTCATCAAAAAGGCGAAAGCGGAACTGGGGGTCCGATGACGAGTGCCGCCGAACCCGCGGGAACGGCAGGAGCCGGCGCCCCGACCCCCGCCGCGGTCGCCGCGATCGCCTCCGGGTACGCCTTCACCGGCCCGGCGCTGGACCTCGGCGCCCTCCTGTGGGACGGGCAGTGCCGTCCCGACGTCCAGGTCCGCATCCCCCTGCCCGTGCTGAACCGGCACGGGCTGGTCGCGGGCGCCACCGGCACCGGCAAGACCAAGACGCTCCAGCTGATCGCCGAGCAGCTCTCGGCGCAGGGCGTCCCGGTGTTCCTCGCGGACGTCAAGGGGGACCTGTCCGGTGTCTCCCGCCCCGGGCAGGGCGGCGCGAGAGTGCTGGACCGGGCGGCCGAGGTGGGCCAGCGGTGGACTGCGGCCGGCTTCCCGGCGGAGTTCCTCGCGCTCGGCGGACAGGGCCACGGCGTGCCCGTCCGTGCCACGATCACCAGCTTCGGCCCGCTGCTCCTGGCCAAGATCCTCCAGCTCAACCACACCCAGGAACAGTCCCTCGGCCTGATCTTCCACTACGCGGACACCAAGGGCCTGGAGTTGATCGACCTCAAGGACCTGCGCGCGGTGGTCGCCTTCCTCGTCTCGGACGAGGGCAAGGCCGAGCTGCGGAACATCGGCGGCCTCTCGACGGCCACGGCGGGCGTGATCCTGCGTTCCCTGACCGCCTTCGAGGCGCAGGGCATGACGGACTTCTTCGGCGAGCCGGAGTTCGACACGGCCGACCTCCTGCGTACGGCACCGGACGGCCGCGGCATCGTCTCGGTCCTCGAACTCCCCGCCGTCCAGGACCAACCCCTGCTCTTCTCCACGTTCCTCATGTGGCTGCTGGCCGACCTCTTCCACGACCTCCCGGAGATCGGTGATGCCGACAAGCCGAAGCTGGTCTTCTTCTTCGACGAGGCGCACCTGCTTTTCGACGACGCGTCGAAGGCGTTCCTCGACTCGATCACCCGGACCGTGCGCCTGATTCGCTCGAAAGGGGTCGGCGTCTTCTTCGTCACGCAGACCCCGAAGGACGTGCCGTCCGATGTCCTCGCCCAGCTGGGCAACCGTGTCCAGCACGCGCTCAGGGCGTTCACCCCGGAGGACCAGAAGGCGCTGAAGGCGACCGTGGGGACCTTCCCGAGGTCGCCGTACGATCTCGCGGAGCTCCTCACGGGGCTCGGCACCGGCGAGGCCGTGGTCACCGTGCTCAGTGAGAACGGCGCCCCGACCCCGGTCGCGGCGACCCGGTTGCGGGCCCCGGAGTCCCTGATGGGTCCCGTCGACGCGGCCGAACTGGACGCCGCGGTCGGGGCGTCCGACCTGCGGGGACGTTATGCACAGGCTGTGGACCGCGAGTCGGCGTTCGAGAAGCTCCGGCACGCACCCCCGGCGGCCGGGCAGAAGCACGCGGGGCACGGGGAAGAGCCCTCGCTCGTCGAACAGGTCGTGAAGAGCGGGATGTTCAAGTCCCTCGCGCGTTCGGTGGGGACCCAGCTCGGCCGGGAGATCACCCGTTCCCTCTTCGGGACGGCCCGCAGACGCCGGTGAGCCGGGTCGTCCGGCACGGGCGACCCGGCTCCGTCCCGAGGGCTCAGCCGTGCTTCTGCTCCTGGGGCCGCGGGCTCTGCTCCTGGGGCCGCGGCCTCGGCGGCTCGGCCGTCTTCTCCCGGGGCTTCGGCGTGCTGCGGACGGCCTCGGCGCGCAGCAGGGCGCGCAGGACGGCGTACGGGTCTGAGGGCATGGCGGTGTTCCTTGCGTAGAGCGGACCGACCTGACAGGGGGAGCGGGGTGTCGGGTCGGTCAGCAGCGCAGGACCACGGTGCGCAGCAGGGGTGCGGGATACGGCGGACGCGGGGCGGCCGGGCAGGCGCGCCGCCGGTCGCGGTCGGCCGGGTCGTCGGACCCCGCGGCCGGGAGCGGCGCGGGGCGCTGGGGTACGTCGGCGCGGTGGACGGTGCGGGCGGGTGGCCGCAGCGGGCTGTCGGGCACGTCGTGCTCGGCGGCCCCGGCCGTGGCGGCGGTGACGGGGGCGGTCGCCGCGGGAGCAGCGGTGGGGACGCCGGCCAGCAGCAGGGCGAACAGCAGCGCCACGAGCGCCCGCAGCCGGGCGTGGCCGGACCGCGGGCGACCGTGGGTGGGGCCGCCGCTCATGATGGTCATCTCCCCGCGCCGTGGGCGGTGTTCATCGCGCCGGGTGGCAGAACCGCTCGCTCGGCGTACCTGCGAGGCGCGGGGTTGACGCTGTTCACACGGTGCGCGGGATGTGCCCGGCGCGGCTGCGCAGGCCGAACGAGGAGACGATCTCGACGATGCCGACCACCACCAGCCAGACACCGGCGACCAGGGTCAGTGCGGCGACCGACTTGAACGGGGACACGATCAGCACGATGCCGGCGATGAAGGTGACGATCCCGAGGAAGATCATCCAGCCGCGGGCCGGTATCGCCGGGTCGTGCACGGCGGCGATCGTCTGGGTGATGCCGCGGATCAGCCAGCCGATCCCGATCCACAGGGCGAGCAGCAGGACCGACTCCAGCGGGCCGCGGAAGCAGAACAGGCCCAGCAGGATCGACAGCGCGCCGCTGATGAAGGCCAGCACGCGCAGCGAGGTCGTCTTGTGCGTGCCGAAGGCGGCGGCCAGCTGGAAAACGCCGCTGACCAGCAGGTAGACACCGAAGAGCACGCCGGCGACCAGCAGGGTGGTGCCGGGCCACACCAGGACCAGGATGCCGAGGACCAGCGAGGCGATCCCGGTGACCAGGATGGTCCCCCAGGCGGCCTGGGCGAGTGCGTGCAGCGGCCCTTCGAACGGTGGTTCGGCCTCATGCCGCCCGACACCGTAGGCGTGCGCCCTGCGGTCGTCGTCGGCGGGCCCGGTGCTGTGGGGCTCGGTCATGCATCAAGGGGAGCCCCCGCCATCCGTCACCGCCACCACAGGGAGCCCGACCGGGTGACGACCAGAAGGAGCGCAGGTCACTCGGCCCCACTCCCCTTCGCCCCCTTCACCCCTTCGCCCCCTTCATCGCCTTCGCCGCCGCCTTCATCTCCTGCTTGTGCGCCCGGACCTTCGCGAGCGACTCCGGCCCGGTGATGTCGGCCACCGACCGGAACGCCGACGCCTCCCCGTACGCCCCCGCCGCCTCCCGCCACCCCTTCGGTCGCACCCCCAACTGCTTCCCCAGCAGCGCGAGGAAGATCTGCGCCTTCTGCTTCCCGAACCCGGGCAGTTCCTGGAGCCGCTTCAACAGCTCCGCCCCGTCGTCGACGCCGCGCCAGATGCCCTCGGCGTCCCCGCCGTAGTGCTCGACCAGGTACTGGCACAGCTGCTGGATCCGCTTCGCCATGGACCCGGGATAGCGATGGACCGCGGGCTTCTCGGAGAGCAGCGCGGCGAACGCCTCCGGGTCCTGTGCGGCGATCTCGTGCGCGTCCAGGTCATCGGCGCCCATGCGCCGTGCGATCGTCGCCGGCCCCTTGAACGCCCACTCCATCGGCACCTGCTGGTCCAGCAGCATGCCGACGAGCGCGGCGAGCCTGCTGCGGCTGAGGAGTTCGTCGGCCTCGGCGTCCTGGGCGAGACGCAGGGCAGGGCTGGCGGCGGCGTCGGCATGGGCGTCCATGGCTCGATGATCCCGCGCCCGACCCTGCCCCGCACTCCGTCCCTCGCGTACGATTCCCCCACCTATCTGATTAGGTAAGGCTAACCTCATAGAAGGAGTGTCGCAGGGTGACCGCAGAGACGTACCGAGACCCCTGGGGCATCCCTCATCTGCGCGCGGGGAACGCCCGCGCACTCGCCCGCGCCCAGGGCCGGGTCACCGCCCACGACCGGGCCTGGCAACTGGAGACGGAACGGCACCGGGCCCAGGGCACGTCGGCGTCCTTCCTCGGCGCCCCGGCCGCCCCCTGGGACGTCCTCGTCCGCCACGCCCGCCTCGCGGACACCGCGAGACGCTGCTTCGAGGCGCTGGAGGCACGGGATGCGGAGACGGCGGAGTGGGTACGGTCGTACACGACCGGCGTGAACGAGGGGCTGGCGGCCGGTGCCGCCCGTACCCCCGAGTTCGCCCGCACCGGACTGGCCCCCGGCAGCTGGGAGCCCTGGCACCCGCTCGCCGTCTGGCTGGCCACCCACATCCTGTTCGCCGGTTTCCCCGCCAAGCTGTGGCGCGAGCAGGCCGCACGGCACCTGGGCCAGGAGTCGGTCCCGCTCTTCGCCACGGACGGCCCGGCCACCGCGGGAAGCAACGGATGGCTGCTCACGGGCGCCCGTACCACCACCGGGAAGGCGCTGATCGCGGGCGACCCCCACCGCTTCATCGAGGCCCCCGGCGTCTACCAGCAGATCCGGCTCTCCTGCCCGGAGTTCGACGTCGTGGGCCTGGCCGTCCCCGGCGTCCCCGGCATCGCCCACTTCGCGCACACGGGCACGGTCGCCTGGGCCATCACCAACGCGATGGCCGACTACCAGGACCTCTACCGGGAGCGCCTGCGCCGCACGGAGAACGGGGTGGAGGCGCTCGGCCCGGACGGCACCTGGAGTCCGGCCCATCGGCACCCGGAGACGGTCCCGGTGGCAGGACGGCCCCCGCTCGAGATCGAGGTGATCGAAACCCCCCGAGGCCCCCTGATCACCCCCCTGCCCCCGGCCGCCGACGGCGAGGCCGAGGCGCTGGCCCTGCGCTACCCGCCCCGCGTCACCCACGACCTCGGCTTCACCGCCCTCCTCCCCCTCCTCCGCGCCCGCAGCGTGGCCGACGTCGACCGCGCCCTCGACGCCTGGGCCGAGCCGGTGAACGTCGTCCACGCGGCCGACACCGCCGGCGGCACCCTGCACCGCGTCGCCGGCCGCGTCCCCGTCCGCTCCCGCACCAACCGCACCCGGCTCGCCCCCGCCTGGCTCCCCGGCCACGCATGGCAGGGCTGGCACGAGATGCCGTACGGCGAACTCACCGACGGCGCCGCCGTGATGGCGAACCAGCGCGGCCTTGCCGCTGCCCTCGGCGTCGAGTTCGCCCCGCCCCACCGCGCCGACCGCATCCGCGCCCTCCTCGACGGGCGCCGCACCTGGTCCGCCGCCGACCTGCCCGCGATCCACATGGACACCCACCTCGCCTCCGCCGCCCCCCTCCTGGAGCGCATCGCCGCGCTCGACCACCTCACCCCCGAGGCCGCCGGTCTCCGCGACCGCCTGCTCGCCTGGGACCACCGGATGGACGCCGGCAGCACCGCCGCCGCCGGCTACGCGGCCGTACGCTCCGCGGTCGTACGGCACCTCGCCGTCCACCCCGCCTTCGCCCCCCTCGCCGAATCCCCGTCCCCCGCCTGTCCGGAGCCCCTGCTCCCCTGGCTCGCCCTCACCCCGCGGATCGGCTTCGCCCTGGAACACCTGCTGAGCGCGGAGGAGTTGTACGGCATCGACCGCCCCGCCGCCGTACGCGCCGCGCTCGAAGAAGTCGCCGCGGACGTGGCCGGTGACGTCGCCGCGGACCGCCCCGCCCGCACGTGGGGCGACACGCACCGCCTCGCCCCCTGGCAGGCGCTGCCCGGACAGCCGTACGAGGGTCCCGCGCTCTCCGGCGACCACGACTGCGTGCTGTGCACCTCCGCCGTCCCGGGCGTCACCGACCTCGCGGTGCGCGGCCCGGCCGCCCGTTACGTCTGGGACCTGGCCCGCCGTGACGACAGCCTCTGGGTGGTCCCGCTCGGCGCGGACGGCGTCCCGGGCGCGGCCCACCACAACGACCAACTCCCCCTGTGGCTCTCGGGGGACCTGGTCCCGGTCGTCACCGACTGGGACCAACTGGAACGCGTGGACCTCACCGACACGGAAGAGACCGAAGAGACCGATGCCTGAACAGCCCCCCTTCGAACACACCGTCACCGGCTTCGGCACCGTGCGCCTGCGCCCGCTCGACCCGGAACGCGACGCCGACACCGTGCACTCCTGGGTCACCGAGGAACGCGCCGCCTTCTGGGGCATGACCGGCCTCACCCGCGCCCAGGTCGCCGACATCTACACCCATATGGCGGGCCTCGACACCCATCACGCCCACCTCGCCGAGAGGGACGGTGTCCCGGTCGCGCTCCTCCAGACGTACGAGCCGCAGGCGGACCGGGTGAGCGAGTGCTACGACGCCCGCCCCGGCGACATCGGCGTGCACGTCCTGCTCGCCCCGGCCGGACCCGAGGGTCCCCGACCCGGCTGGACGGGGTCCCTGCTCCGCGTCTTCACCGAGTACGTCTTCCGCGCCCTGGACCGCCGCCGCATCGTCGTGGACCCGGACGTCCGCAACGAGAAGGCGATCGCCCGCTTCCGGAGCCAGGGCTTCGAGCTCGGCCCGGCCGTCGTGCTCCCGGAGATCGACCTCCCGGACGTGTACCTGCCCGAGAAGCGCGCCCGACTGGCGTTTCTCCCCCGCACGGCGGCCCACCCGGACGACCCGCGGTGAACGATGGGTGCCGGGTGAAATGAGTGCCGGGCGCTTCCCATCCGTATGACCGAAGAACACGTGTTTCCGAACTCGGAGCGGGTGAAGTGCGCGAACACCACGACCGACGGCGCCCCACCGCCCCCCGCAGGGCAACCCCCCACAGGGCGGCCCTGCGGACGGCCGCCCTCCTGGGCACCCTCCTCACCGCCCTGTTCCTCGCCTCCGCCGCCCCCGCCTCCGCCCACGCGGCCCTGCGCGGCAGCGACCCAGCCGACGGCGCCGTGCTCAAGTCGGCCCCCGGCTCCGTCACCCTGACGTTCACCGAGTCCGTCGGCCTGCTCGACGACTCGTTCCGGGTGTACGACCCCACCAACCACCGGGTGACCACCGGCGCCGCCGAACACGGCCCGGCCGGCGCGGACACCGCCCGGATCACCTTCCCGAAGAAGCTCGGCACCGGCACGTTCACCGTGGCGTGGCGGGTCGTGTCGGCGGACAGCCACCCGGTCTCCGGTGCCCTCACCTTCTCCGTGGGCAAACCGTCGGCGACCGTGGCGGCCGTCCCCACCGGCCCGGTCGAGAACCCGGTCACCGAAGGCCTCTACAACATCGGCCGCTACCTCGCGTACCTCGCCGTGGCGCTGCTGATCGGCGCGGCCGCCTTCGTCGCCCTGTGCCGCCCGCCGGACCCGGTGCCGCTGCGCACACCGGTCCGGACGGCCTGGTGGGTCCTGCTGGGGGCCAGCCTCTTCCTCCTGGTCCTGCGCTCCTCGTACGAGGAAGGCACCTCCCCGGTGACCGCCCTCGACCTGTCCGCCCTCGCCACGTCGGCGACGGGCCGCCCTGGTCTGGCCCTGCTGGCCAGGGTGGCGCTCCTGGCGGTCGTCGCGGGCCTCCACCTGTTCCTCGGCCGTGGGGGCGCGGACCGGTCGCGCCCGCTCCGTCCGACCCGTCCCGTCCTGGCCGCGGGCACCGCCCTCGCCGTCGCCCTGGCGCTGACCTGGGCGGCGGCGGAGCACGCCTCGGCCGGTATCCAGGTCCCCCTGGCGATGACCTCGACGGTCCTGCACCTGCTGGCGATGGCGCTGTGGCTGGGCGGTCTCACGGCCCTCCTCATCACCCTCCAGCGGGGCAGCACCCCGCTGCCCGCCGTCGTCGTCACCCGTTTCTCGCGGGTGGCCTTCGTCTCGGTGGCGGTCCTCGTCGTCACCGGCGTCTACCAGTCCTGGCGGGGCCTCGGCTCCTGGCAGGCGCTCACCGACACGTCGTACGGCAGGCTGCTGCTCCTCAAGCTCGCCGCCGTGACCCTGCTGCTGGGGGCGGCCTCCCAGTCCCGCCGCTGGACGGCGAAGCTGGCGGCGGCCCGGACCGCGGCACCGGCCCGCACCCGGGTCCCGGAAACGGTCGGCGCCCTGGCGGCACGATCACCAGAGGCCTCGTCGTCCGCAGTCCCGTCATCCGCAGTCCCGTCATCCGAAGTCCCGTCGCTCGACGTCCCCGTGTCCGAACCGCCGGTGTCCGCAGCTTCGGCGTCCCGGTCCCCGGCGGCCGGGCCGTCCTCGGCGGAGACGGTCGCGTCCGAACCGCGGCGGACCGACGCGGAGGCCTCCGCGGAGCAGGCCCTTCCACCCGGCTCCGACCTCCGCGCCGCCCTGCGCCGCTCGGTCCTCGCCGAGGTCGGCGTCGGTGTCCTGGTCCTGGTCCTCACCACGATCCTCACCGGCACCCTGCCCGGCCGGGCGGCGGCCGAGGCGGCCGAGTCGGGCACGGCGTCGGGCGCGCTCGGCATCCCCACGGCGGCCGTCGCCATGGTCCCCTTCGACGTGGGCACCCCGAACGGCCACGGCAAGGTGCAGATCACCCTGGACCCGGGCCGGGTCGGCAAGAACTCGGTGGAGGCGGTCGTCTTCGGCCCCGACGGCGGCATCTCCACCGTCCCGGAGCTGCGCCTCTCCTTCACCCTCGCCGCCCAGAAGATCGGCCCGCTGCCCGCGGGCCTGGCGGACCGGGGCGGCTACTGGGCCACCAACGCCGTGAGCATCCCCATCGCGGGCGAGTGGACGATGAACGTGACCGTGCGGATCTCCGACCTGGACCAGGTGACCGTGACGAAGAAGATCAGGATCGCCGCTTAGCGCAGTCGGCTGCGCGCTCGACCAGCCCTCTTTCAGTCGAGTACGGGGAGGGGGAAGACGCGCATGACCGATCACTTCAGGCCAACTCGCGCCGCACGCCGACCGGATGTGCTCCCGCCGCCACCTCATGGGGCGCCCTTGTCGGCAAGGAGACTGCCCGGTAACGGCAAGACCCGAACGCCGGGGAGGGAAGGCCGGCCCGTACGTCCTTGTCCGAGCGCGGCGGGGCCGGGGGACCAGTCGGTAGCACCCAGGGCCGTGAACGGCTGTGGCCGGACGCCTCGTCTTCATGGTGCCGTGAGGTGCAGCAGCCGCGTGTTGGCCTCGTCCGGCGTGAAACGGGCAGGGGTGAATTCCGTGACGGACCGAAGTCCGAGCCACTCCAGCTTGGCGGGGTGTTCCTCATGCGTGTCTCACCCACGCTGACCTGCCCGTTCCGGTGCGTGTCACGTATCACCCGAACCCAAGATGGCAGCACCGCCGACGCACCCAGTGCTTCGCATGGGGCGACACGGAACTGGCAGACTGCGACGGTGACAACGCGCGACGAGGAACTGCTGGCCCGGGTCCGGGAGATGAGGGAGCGCGGCAGCGCGCCGAAGCAGATCGCGAAGGCGCTGGGGCTGCGCCCGGCCCGGGCCACCGAGCTGGTCAGACGGGTCGCCGAGGCGGCACTGGCGAACACCGCGCCGGATGAGCGGCCGGTGGTGGGCTGCTGGGTCAACGCGGGCTGGAGCGCGGGACTGGACATGGCCGCAGCCCCGGAGTGGGCGGCGGCCGACCCCCTCGGCCGGCAGCCGGCCCCGGGCACGGGCGGCTTCGCCCAGATTCTCCTGGCCCGCCAGGAACGTGCCAGCAGGGTGACCGTCACCGGCTTCCTGGTGGACGTGTACTGCCTGGGCGTCAAGAACGTCACCGACCCCGAGGTGATGGGGTCCGGATCCCTGACCGCTTACGTACAGATGTACTACTCGGCATTCGATCACCGGCCGCTGCCGATCGGCGTGGAGCAGGCGCAGACGATCGTGCACGATGCGGTCGCCTACGCCCGCGGTCTCGGCTTCGAGCCCGCGGGCGGCTTCGCGGATGCGGCGGTGCACCTGGGTCCCCCGCCCGGCGACCGGTCCGTCATCGGCTTCGGCCGGGACGGCAAGCCGTTCTACTTCTCCGGCCCCTACGACGACCCGCGCAAGGTGGTCAAGACCCTGGAGCGCACCTGCGGTCCGGGTAACTACGACTACGTTGCCCATCCGTAGGAACGGGACACGAGCGGCACGAGGCGGGGAACACGAGAAGTGATACCGGTCGAAGAGCAACAGGAGCCCGCCGGCGCTCCACGGGTCCGGCACACCGAGCACGAGGCGCAGGCCAACCTGCTGACGGTGCTGCGCCTGTGCATGACAGGGAAGCTGCGGTGCAGCGAAAAGACCCGCCGCCCCAGCGCCGCCACCGTCTCGGCGGTCGCCGACGTTCTGGACGGGGGCGACTTCTATCCGCACGAGGCCATCGCCGCCTTCGCCTGGCCGATGCTGCTTCAGGCAGGCGGTCTCGCCCAGCTCACCGGCGGTCGGCTGGTGCTGACCACGCGCGGACGGGCCGCGCTGACCCGGCCGCCGCACCTGACCATTTCTCAGCTGTGGCAGCGCTGGCTGAACAACAGCCTCCTGGACGAGTTCTCCCGCGTCGAGGAGATCAAGGGCCAGCGCGCGGCGAACGTCCTGACCGCCGCCAAACCGCGCCGCAACCTTGTTGGCCAGGCGCTGGCCGGCCTCACCCCGGGTGAGTGGATGCCCATCGACGGCCTGTTCACGGACATGCGCGCGGCCGGTCTGGATCCAGTCGTCCACCGCAGCGACCGCGCCCTGTGGAAGCTGCACCTGGAGGATCCGCAATACGGCAGCCTCGGCTACGACGGCTACCACGGTTGGTCCCTCCTCCAGGGCCGGTACACCCTGGCGGTGCTCTTCGAGTACGCGGCCACGCTCGGCCTCATCGACATCGAGTACGTACCCCCGGCGGGCGCCCGCGATGACTACCAGGACAACTGGGGTGCCGACTACCTCGACCGGCTCAGCCGCTACGACGGCCTGTCCGCACTCAGCCTCAATCCCCTGGGTGCCCACGCCGCCGGACTCACGGACGACTACGTTCCTGCCCAGGTTCCCGCCCCGGCCGTCCCGACGGGCAGGGTCACCGTCCTCGCGAACTTCGACATCGTCGCCCTCGACGGACTGCCCTGCGCCGACACACTCCTCCTGGACGCCTTCTCCGACCGGAAAGCCGACCGGGTCTGGACACTCACCACCGCTTCTCTTCTGCACGCCCTCGACCGCGGGCACACCCTCGACGAGCTCCGTGACTACCTGAACCAGGCCGCCTCACACCCCGTACCTCAGACCGTCACCACTCTGCTCGACGACACCGGCCGCCGCACCGGCCGACTCCGCGACACAGGTCAGATCCATCTCATCGAGTGCGCGGACGAGGCACTCGCGGCCCTCGTCATCAGCGACCGCCGCCTGCGCGTGCTGTGTACCCGAATCGGCGAGCGTCACCTCGCGGTCTCCCCAGACCGGCTGCCCGCTTTCCGCAAGGCTGCCCTGACCCTGGGCTACCCGCTGGCCTGATGGCACGAGGAGAGCCGTTTTGGGGCATCTCGGGTTGGGCCGGGTGCACTGAACGGTGCTGTACGGAGGTGAATGCAACCAGAACTGCAACCACCGCCCGGCTATTTGCCGCTCTCCGGGCCGTACCACTGGAGAGCCTGGCCGGTCACTGCCGCGATGCAGGCGAAGTCGTGGTCGCGGTGCAGGAGGGTGAGCCCTTGCAGTTCGGCCGTCGCGGCGACGACGAGATCCACCGCACCCGCACTGCGATGCTTTCCCTGTTTGGTGAGTGCTTCCTGGACCTGCCAGGCGCGGTCGTATGCGCGGTCGTCGACGGGAACCCAGCCGAAGATCAGGCGCATGTCCTCGATGCCGCGCGCCCTGTCGGCGGCCGACCGGGCGCTGTAGAAGAACTCAAGCTCGGTGATCGGGCAGGTGGCGATGAGCCCGGCGGCTGCCGCCTGGTCCCAGCCGTACTGCTCCGCGTCCTCGCGCATGAACCGAGCGAGCGCGCTGGTGTCGATCAGGAATTGGGCCGCGTTCACCGGCGGTAGTTCCCCTTGCTCTCGAACAGCTCCAGATCGAACGCGCCGTCCTCGGCCGCGGCCCGCAGCCGGGCGAGAGCCAGGGCACGACGTCGACTCTCCAGCACCTCGCGAAGAGCGGTGTTGACCGTCTCCTTTTTGGTGCTCGTCCCGAGGGCTTTGGCCACGTCCGCGACCAGCTCGTCGTCCAGGTCGATAACAGTCCGACTCATTTAGCGACCTCCCTGATATCAAATGTGGGGGCAAGTATATCTCGCGAGGTGTCCGGAAGATGCGCACACTGGGCGCCCGGGCATCCGGCCTTGACCGTCGAGTCCTACGCGGGCATCACGCCATGAATGCGGGAGAGAGTGAAGACGCGTTCCGCCTCGCGCAGGTGGCACCAGGCGTCGAGGTAGGGCGGGTCGAGTTCCAGGTCGCTGAGGGTCCGTACGGTCCGGTTGCCCGAGGTGGCGATGTACTCGACCGTGATGGCCGCACCCGTGTCGATGGCATGGGCGACCTGGCGGACGTCGCTGTACGACAGGTGCTTCGCGTATCCGGCGACGATCTCCTCGGTGTCCGTCGCGAACGGCACCCCACTGCCGAACGGGTCGGGTTCCGGTGCCGTCGGCGGGGCCTTGAGCAGGTGGTCGGCCAGGGCATCCATCTCGGTGCAGGTGGGCGCGTCCGAGGCGCGGGTCGCGGTGGTCCGGGGGCCGCGCCGACCGACGTTCCCTCGCGGCGGCGGGACGGCGGCGGCCCTCTGCGGCTGGCGTTTCTCGATACGTACCGTTCCCCCGGCGGTCTCGGCGACCGGGGCGTAGCCCGCGGCACGGAGCGTGGCGAGAGTCGTCGCCGGTGGGCTGCCGCTGACCAGGACCGTGGGGGCGAGTTGCCGTAGGGCGAGCTTGGACAGTGCGCGGTGGGCGGCGAGTTCGGCCAGGAGCGCGGGTTCGTCGCCGTGGATGACACAGGCCGCGGGGGCGATGCGCACCCGTCCATGACCTCGCGCGGTGTCGGCGATGAGATAGGTCAGCGGCTGTGGCAGGGCCGTGGCGGAGCTACCGGCCAGGTCGGCTGCGATGGCGTCCGGCGTACGGCCGGCGTCCAGGGCCCGGCGGATACTGCCGGCACTGAAGCGCCATACCGACGCCGTCCCCCTGGTCTCCCGGTCGGCCATCGAATCCAGCAGCGCCGAGAGCCGCGCGGACGGGGTGCCGGTGACGACGGCGGTCAGGTCGGCGCCGATCCGGGCCGTCGTGGTCGCGGGGGGCAGCAGCCGCCGGGCCGTGATGTCGAGCTCTTCGTCGGCCTGGGCCGCCAGGTGGGCACCGAGCGGGGACAGCGCACCCCGTGCCAGCACGCCCAGCAGTTCGCCTTCGCGGATCACGGTGCTGAACGGTGCCGTGTCCTCGGGCGAGGCGTCGTCGGCGAGCGGACGGTGCCAGGCGACGAGCGGCCCCAGCTCCGAAGCGACCTTCATGCCCTGTCCTGCCGGGAGCCCTGCCGCCGCGGAGAGCAGCCCGCGGCGGGCTTGCAGACAGCCGCCGCAGGCGGGCGCGCCGGCGAGCGCGGGAAGCGCCTTGTTGTCTTCGTCGCGCGCCCGGGCGGGGGTGAGCGGCAAGTCCCGCCATGCCCGGAGCAGTACGGCGAGCTGTTCTGCGGGCTCCTGCTCGGCCCAGGTGTCGTACGCCTCGGTGGGGGGTACGCGATCACCGTCGCGGGCCAGCAGGCCGGCGGCGTACGCGGTCTCCAGGGCGATGCGTACGACGGCGTCCTCCGCCTGTGCGGCCTTGCCGAGCCGGGCCAGTTCCCGCGCGCCGATCCCGCCCGACTTCAGCCGGACCGGTGGGGCGGTCGCGCACGCTGAAAGGACGGAGGCTGCCTGGGCCGCGAACGCGGTGGCGGCCACCGCGGCCTCCCGCTCCACCTCCGAGGAGGTGACGGGCACCAACTGTGGGACGGGCGGCAGAGGTTCGAACGGAGCGTGCCAATTGGGCCCCCGCAGAGCCAAGGCCACCTCGACCGGCATCCGGACGGGCCCGTACTGGTGACGGTCCTGGAACAGAAGCCCGCGGTCGAGTGCCCAACGGGCGCCCGGCTGGAGGTCGCGGCCAGGAGCCCCGAACACGACGAACGGTGACTGACGTGGCGTGGACCTGGCGCTCTGCTCAAGCAACTTCCGCGTGGCCGCCGGTGCCCCCGCCACCAGCGCGGCGACCCGTTCCGCGTCACTGTGATGCTCCACCAGAGCCGCGAGTCGCTGCTGCTTGGTGCCGGGTGGCTTGATACCCAGGACAGCCAGCATGCCGCGCAGTTCCTCCGAGGTGGTGCCGGCCAGCAGCTCCTCCAGCGGGGCGTCAAGTCCCAGGGGCGTGCTCCACGCCTGCCGCAAGGGCGTGGACATGCGGAGTGCCTCGTTGCCGTCGTGCCACACGAGCGCCCGATCCGACAGCGCCTCCAGGGTCGCGTCCAGAGCTTGCACCGCTGCAGGGGATGTCGAGCCGAGCAACTCTGCGAGGCTGTCGCGGGTCGCTCGTGCTCCCAAGGCTGCCAGCGCCTCGGCGGCCTGCAAGCACGGCAGCGTGAGGCGCGGCAGGACGAGCGCCACGGACCCCGGACGTTGGAGACGGTCCGCCAGTTCCCCCAGCGAGCGTGGTTCCGGAGAGGCGGCCGCGTCCTTCCGCAGGGCGAGTACGCGTGACAGGCGGGAACGGTCGAGTTCGCTCAGCCAGGTCGCAAGCGTCGATCGGGACTTCATGAGGGTGCACCTCGACAGGCAGAGAACGTCACGGGCGGGCCGAAGCCGCTTCGGCGCCAAGCCCAAGGATGGCGCAGTTCCATGATCCTCAGATGCCGTACGAAGACAGAGCCCACGGCAGGAGAAGATCCGGCTGCCCGCTCACCGAAATGTCCTTGATGGGCATATATAAATGCAACCAAAACTGCAACCAGTGCACGCCGAGGAGCCGAGCCGCGATTGCGGCTCGGCTCCTCGTTTCGCCTGTTCAGGCAACTGCGGAGGATACGAGATTCGAACTCGTGAGGGGTTGCCCCCAACACGCTTTCCAAGCGTGCGCCCTAGGCCTCTAGGCGAATCCTCCGGTGGGAACATTACATGACCGAGAGGAGTGCTCGCGAACTCGTTCCTACCCGCTGACGTCGGGTACTCTATGCAGAGCCCCTCACGCGGCGCTATCTGACTGAACTCCCCCAGGGCCGGAAGGCAGCAAGGGTAGGTTGGCTCTGGCGGGTGCGTGGGGGGCGCTTGCGTTCGCCGGGCCGGGGGTCTTCGGCGGGGTGGGTTGTCAGTGGGCGCCTATAACCTCGTAGGTGTGTCGTCTCTCGCGCTGTACCGCCGCTATCGCCCGGAGTCGTTCGCCGAGGTCATCGGGCAGGAGCATGTCACCGACCCGTTGCAGCAGGCGCTGCGGAACAACCGGGTCAATCACGCGTACCTGTTCAGCGGGCCGCGTGGGTGCGGGAAGACCACCAGCGCGCGGATCCTGGCACGCTGCCTGAACTGCGAGAAGGGTCCGACGCCGACCCCCTGCGGTGAGTGCCGGTCCTGCCGCGACCTCGCCAGGAACGGCCCGGGATCCATCGACGTCATCGAGATCGACGCGGCCTCTCACGGTGGTGTGGACGACGCCCGTGACCTGCGCGAGAAGGCCTTCTTCGGACCCGCGGGCAGCCGCTACAAGATCTACATCATCGACGAGGCCCACATGGTCACGTCGGCCGGCTTCAACGCCCTGCTCAAGGTCGTCGAGGAGCCCCCGGAGCATCTGAAGTTCATCTTCGCCACCACCGAGCCCGAGAAGGTCATCGGGACCATCCGGTCGCGGACCCACCACTACCCGTTCCGGCTGGTGCCGCCGGGGACGCTCCGGGAGTACCTCGGCGAGGTGTGCGGCAAGGAGCAGATCCCCGTCGAGGAGGGCGTGCTGCCGCTCGTCGTGCGGGCCGGTGCCGGGTCCGTGCGTGACTCCATGTCCGTCATGGACCAGCTGCTCGCCGGGGCCGGCCCGGAGGGTGTGACCTATGCCATGGCCACCTCGCTGCTCGGTTACACGGACGGGTCCCTGCTCGACTCCGTCGTCGAGGCGTTCGCCACCGGGGACGGTGCCGCCGCCTTCGAGGTCGTGGACCGCGTCATCGAGGGGGGCAACGACCCGCGGCGCTTCGTCGCCGACCTGCTGGAGCGGCTGCGGGACCTGGTCATCCTCGCCGCCGTCCCGGACGCCGCGGAGAAGGGGCTGTTCGACGCCCCCGCCGACGTCCTCGAACGCATGCAGGCCCAGGCAAGCACCTTCGGCGCGGCCGAGCTCAGCCGCGCCGCCGACCTCGTCAACGCGGGGCTCACCGAGATGCGCGGCGCCAACTCCCCGCGCCTCCAGCTGGAGCTGATCTGCGCCCGGGTGCTGCTGCCGGCCGCGTACGGCGACGAGCGGTCCGTCATGGCCCGCCTCGACCGGCTGGAGCGGGGCGTCACCTTCTCGGGCGGTGGCGCCGCGCCCGCGATGGGGTACGTCCCCGGGCCCGACGCCCACCCGCAGGCCGCGGGTGGTGCCCCGGCCGGGCCTCCGGTTCCGCCGGGGGGCGGGATGGCGGCGGCACGGGCCGCCGTACGCGGGGGAGCGGCACCCACGGCCACGCCTCCCGCGCCGACACCGGTCCAGCAGCCCCCGGCCCCCGCGCCGGTGCCTGCGGCACAGCCCGTGCGACCGGTCCCACCGGTCCCTCCGGTCCAGCAGTCCCCCGCCCCCGCCGCAGCGGCCCCCGGCCCCGCTTCCGCGCCCGCCGCCCCCGCGCCTGGCGCCTGGCCCACGGCGGCCTCCGCGGGCGGCGGCGCCCGCCGTCCCGGCGGCTGGCCCACGGGCGCGAGCACGGGTGCGGGTGCCGGTCCGGGCGGCCCGGCGGCGGCCCAGCAACCCCCGGCCTCCGCCCCCGCGCCGACCCCGGCCACCCCCCAGGCCCCGGCGGCCCAGGCTCCTTCGGCGGCCCCCGCCGGCGGTCTCGACCCCCGTGTCCTGTGGCCGAACATCCTGGAGGCGGTCAAGAACCGCCGCCGTTTCACCTGGATCCTGCTCAGCCAGAACGCCCAGGTCACCGGCTTCGACGGCACCACTCTCCAGATCGGCTTCGTCAACGCGGGCGCCCGCGACAACTTCGCGAGCAGCGGCAGCGAGGACGTGCTGCGGCAGGCGCTGTCCGAGCAGTTCGGCGTGCAGTGGCGGATCGACGCGGTCGTCGACCCCACGGGCAGCGGTGGCGGAGGCGGCGGCCCGGTCGGATCCGCCCCGGCGGGCTCCGGGTACGGCGGCGGGCAGCCCGGCGGCGGCTACGGCGGCGCACCGGCGGCATCCGGATACGGCGGCTACGGCGGCCCGGCCGCGGCCGCTCCGGGCCGCCCGGCGTCCCCCCAGCCGGCGTCTTCGCCGCCCACCGCGACGGCCCAGGCACCGGTGGCCGCCCCGACGCCCGCCGCCCCTCCGCCCAGCGCCCCGGAACCGCCCCCGGTGTCCCCCGAGGACGACATCCCGGAGGAGGACGACCCCGACCTCGACGAGTCGGCCCTCTCCGGCCCCGAACTGATCATCCGGGAGCTGGGCGCGACCGTGGTGGAGGAGATCCGGAACGAGTAGCGGGGGGCCTCGGGAGGGCAGTCATGTCCGCGGCCCCACCCTTGGAGGAACCTCCAGCCGACCCGCCCGGCTACGCTGGCCCCGTGAAGGTCCTCGTCATCGGCAGCGGCGCCCGCGAACACGCCCTGTGCCGCTCCCTGTCCCTCGATCCCGACGTCACCGCGCTGCACTGCGCTCCCGGCAACGCCGGCATCGCCGAGGTGGCCGAGCTGCACCAGGTCGACGCCCTCGACGGTGCCGCCGTCACCGCGCTGGCCCGGGAACTCGGCGCCGACCTCGTCGTGGTCGGCCCGGAGGCCCCGCTCGTCGCCGGGGTCGCCGACGCCGTGCGCGAAGCGGGCATCCCGGTCTTCGGCCCCTCCGGGGAAGCCGCGCGGATCGAAGGGTCCAAGGCGTTCGCCAAGGACGTGATGGCGGGGGCCGGAGTGCCCACCGCCCGTTCGTACGTATGCACGAACGCCGAGGAGGTCGCCGAGGCCCTCGACGCCTTCGGGGCGCCGTACGTCGTGAAGGACGACGGGCTCGCCGCCGGCAAGGGCGTCGTCGTCACCGGTGACCTCGACGTCGCCAAGGCGCACGCCGCCGGGTGCGAGCGGGTGGTCATCGAGGAGTTCCTCGACGGCCCCGAGGTCTCCCTCTTCGCGATCACCGACGGCGAGACGGTCCTGCCGCTCCAGCCCGCCCAGGACTTCAAGCGTGCCCTGGACGACGACCAGGGCCCGAACACCGGCGGCATGGGGGCGTACTCCCCGCTGCCCTGGGCCGACCCCAAGCTGGTGGACGAGGTCCTGGAGACGGTTCTCCAGCCGACGGTGGACGAGATGCGGCGGCGCGGCACCCCGTTCTCCGGGCTGCTCTACGCCGGCCTCGCGATCACCTCGCGCGGTGTCCGGGTCATCGAGTTCAACGCCCGCTTCGGCGACCCGGAGACCCAGGTGGTCCTGGCCCGGCTGAAGACGCCGCTGGCCGGGGTCCTGCTGGCCGCCGCGACCGGCACCCTCGCCGACCTGCCCCCGCTGCGCTGGACCGAGGACGCGGCGGTCACCGTCGTCGTCGCCTCCCACAACTACCCCGGCACCCCGCGCACCGGCGACCCCATCACCGGTCTCGACGCGGTGGCCGCCGAGGACGCCCCGTACGCCTACGTCCTGCACGCCGGGACGAAGCACGAGGGTGACGCGGTCGTCAGCGCCGGTGGGCGCGTCCTCTCCGTGACCGCGACCGGCACGGACCTGGCCGAGGCCCGGGAGCGCGCGTACACCGCCGTGGCCCGGATCGGCCTCGACGGCTCCCAGCACCGTACGGACATCGCGGCGAAGGCGGCGGCCGGGGCCTGACGCCGCGGCGGCGTCGTTTTCCACACCCTTTCGACTCTCTCGTTCCTGATCAGGCCCCGGACCCGAAATCCGGGGCCTGATCCTTGCTGTCTGTCGATCACCTCTGACCAAAGCCATTCCATCGAGTGACCGATGCCCCATCCGGCTGACGGGGGCCGGGGCCCCAACTAGGGTGCGGCGCAAGGATTCCGGCACTTGGCCCACCGGCATTGCGATGTCAGTGACGGGTGCCACAGTGGGGGAGTGAGCACAGCCAGGACAGCGCCAGGACAACAGGGAGGGGGTGAGGGCCGGTCGTGACCGGAATCGGTGTGGAGGCGGGGGCGCAGGCGGCCCGTGCGCGGGCGCTCGCCGTGCTGCGCGTCCGCGGCCGTGCCCTGGCCGTGGCGCTGCTCCCCGCGGCGGCCACGGTGATCCTGCTGGCCGGCGGTGCCACCGGCCACCTCGTGGGCCGGGGCTGGGACACCGCCCGCTGGGTCGTCGGCGTGCTCGCCCTGGTCGTCCTGCTGGCCGCCGCCGGGGTCGCCGTGGTCGTGGCCCGCGCCCGGCCGGCCGTGACACCCACGGTCCCGATCCCCGAGGAGTCCGCCCCGGACCTGTACCGGATGGTCCGCGACCTCGCCGACCGCCTGGCCGTCCCGGCGCCCTCCGCGATAGCGCTCACCCCGGACTGCGACAGCTGGCTGGAGGACCGCACCCACCCCGCGCACGGCCCGCCCGCTCCGCGCCGCGGCGACGAGCTGGGCGACCCCGGGGCGCACCGCCGCGCCCCGGCCGCGCCCGTCCTCGTCATAGGCTCCCCGTTCCTGTGGTGGATGCGCGTGGGCGAGCTCCGCGCGGTCCTCGCCCCGGTCGTCGCCGGTACGGGGCCCTCGGCGCACCCCGACATAGCGGCCGCCCGCCGTTTCGTCCGCGGGCTGGACGCCGCGGTGGCCGTCGCGACGTCCCCGCGCCGCCCGGCGGCCCGCCTGCTGTGTGGGGGAGTGGGCTGGGTGGCCCGGCTGCTGCTGCGCGGCTGCCGGGAGCACGCGGCCCTCATGGAGCGCGGGGTGGCCGCCGCCGCGGCGGAGCGGGCCCAGGCCGTGGACTACGGGCTGCGGATCGTCGCCCAGGAGCAGGTCGGCCTGGCGTACGCGGGCTGGGACCGGCTGCTCACCCGGGTCGCGCTGCCCGCGTGGCGGATGGGCCGCTGGCCCTCCCGGCTGGACGCGGGCGTGGTCGCGGCGCTCACCGAGCTGTCCCGGCGGGACCGGCTGGCCGAGGGGTTCGCCTCCCGGCTGGGTGAGCGGCCGGCCTGTGACCTGCTGGAGGAGCCGGGGCTGGTGGACGAGGCCGCCTCGCTGCTCGCCGCCCGCCTCTTCCACGGCGGCCCCGCCGAGCCCGGCCCGGCCTGGGCGCCGGTGGACTGGCAGGAGTATCCGGACGAGGTCGTCGACCGCATCTGGCGGACGGAGGCGGCCAGGCTGCACCGCGTCCTGGACTCCCTGGGCGTCCGGGCCACCCTCGACCCCGGCGCGCCGGACCCCGGCGGCCCCACCCTGGCCCGGGTCCTGGACCACCTGACCGCCACCCCCGACCGCACCACCCACGAGAACCCCCTCCGGGCCGACGCGGAGCACCTCCCCGCCGAGGGGGACCGGCCCTCGACCCGCGCCGAGCACTTCCCGACGGAAGGGGACCGCCTCCGGGCCGACGCGGAGCACCTCCCGACGTACGCCGGCCCCCTCCCGGCCGATGCGAACCGTCCCCCGCTCCACGACGAACACCAACCGACCGACACCGAACACCTTCCGCCCTGCACCGAGCACCCCCCGGCCGACACCGAGCACCCCCCGCCCTACGACGACGAGCCCACCGGTACCGAGCGCAGTGTCGCTCTCGCCGCCGGTCTCACCGCCGCTCTCGCCCAGGAGGAACGCGAGCAGGCGGCCGTCGGCGCCACCGCCACCGCTGCCGCCCGCCCCGGCCCCGTCGGCACCGCCGGGCAGGCGGGCCTCGGCGGCCCCCTCTGGGACGACGGCGCGCTGCCCCTCTTCCCGCTCCAGCCACCGCGCACCGCCCGGGAACTCCTCGCCGACCACGTCAAGGCGATGGTGTGCTGCGCGGCCATGGACACCGCCGGGGCCACCCCCGGCCTGGACTGGCTCGACGGCCCGTCCCTGCTGGTCGACGGCGTGCGGGCCGCCGACCTGACGCCCAGAGTCCTCAGCCTCATCGAGGAGGGAGACCCGGCCCCGCTCCGGGCCTGGCTGGTCGAGTCCGGGATACGCCCCGAGAAGCCCGTCCGGCTGGTCTGACCTGGGGCGTTCCGACGCCTTAACGGAGCGAACTGTTCCACTTAAGGCAAATTCGCAACGAACCGTGACAGGACGCGTGCGTTATGTGATGTGCTTGGACCGTTCGGTGAATGGCAAGCGCATCCGACATAAGACAAACGCATCCGGCACGAGGCGACACGAGGACAGGCGCCACGGCCACCGCCCGAACAGCAAGCGCACGTCGACTCGTATCAGCACACCTCACGGGGGCACGAGGGAGGGGAGCCACCATGGCATCGGACCACATCCGCCGCTGGGAGTCGGGAGCACTCGCGCACGCCGTCACGGACCCCTTCGGCCTGGGGCCGGTCCCCTGGCTGCGCGGCAGCGAGACGTATTTCGACGACACCGGACACGTCGTCCCGTGGTACGTGGACCCGGGCGTCCAGCCGACCGGCGGCAACCCGCGGATCCCCGCACCGCGCAAAGCCGTCGGCCCCCGCTCGGCGGACGACGTGCACCGTCAGATCAAGGGGTTCACCTCGACCGGCGCGGTCGCCCCCGGCGAGGCCGTCGACTTCCACGTCACGGTCGACCCGCCGCAGGAGTTCAGCGTCGACATCTACCGCATCGGCCACTACGAGGGCGACGGCGCGGCGAAGATCACCACCAGTCCCCGGCTGTCCGGCATCGTGCAGCCGCCCCCGCTGGCCGCCGACCGTACGGTCTCCTGCCACCACTGGTGGCTGTCCTGGCGGCTGCAGGTCCCGTCGTACTGGAGCATCGGCGCGTACGTCGCCGTCTTGACCACGGCCGACGGCTACCGCTCGCACGTCCCCTTCACGGTCCGCGACAACCACCCGGCCGACCTGCTGCTCCTGCTGCCCGACATCACCTGGCAGGCCTACAACCTCTACCCGGAGGACGGCCGTACCGGCGCCAGCCTCTACCACGCCTGGGACGAGCAGGGCCGGCTGCTCGGCGAGGCGGACGCGGCGACCACCGTCTCCTTCGACCGGCCGTACGCGGGCGCGGGCCTGCCCCTGCACGTCGGGCACGCCTACGACTTCATCCGCTGGGCCGAGCGCTACGGCTACGACATCGCCTACGCCGACGCCCGCGACCTGCACGCCGGCCGTGTCGACCCGACCCGTTACCGGGGCCTGGTCTTCCCGGGCCACGACGAGTACTGGTCGCAGCAGATGCGCCGTACGGTCGAGCTGGCCCGGGACAGCGGCACCAGCCTGGTCTTCCTCTCCGCCAACACCATGTACTGGCAGGTGGAGTTGGGGCCCTCGCCGTCCGGGGTCGCGGACCGCCTGCTGACCTGCCGGAAACGCAAGGGTCCGGGGAAGCCCGTGCTCTGGCGCGAGATCGACCGGCCCGAACAGCAGACGGTCGGGATCCAGTACGCGGGCCGGGTGCCCGAGCCGTCCCCCCTGATCGTGCGCAACGCGGACCACTGGCTCTGGGACGCCACCGGCGCCCACGACGGCGACGAACTCCCGGGCCTGGTGGCGGGCGAGGCCGACCGCTACTTCCCGCGCACCGCGCTGCCCGAGCACGAGGAGCGCATCCTGCTCGCGCACTCCCCCTACACGGACAACGACGGCGTCCTCCGCCATCAGGAGACCTCGCTCTACCGCGCCCCCTCCGGCGCGCTGGTCTTCGCCTCCGGGACCTTCGCCTGGTCCCCGGCCCTGGACCGCCCCGGCCACATCGACTCCCGCGTCCAGCGCGCCACCGCCAATCTCCTGGACCGGATCTGCAAACGCGACTGACCCGCGCCGGGTCCACGCGGCCCCCGTGTCCGCCGTCGGCCCGGCATACGGGAGAATCGAGGGCATCTGTACAGAACCACGGGGAGGAACCGTGTCCGGATTCGTCGAAAAGCCCGAGCCTGTGGAGGTCCCGGGTCTGGTGCATCTGCACACCGGCAAGGTGCGCGAGCTGTACCAGAACGAGGCGGGCGACCTCGTGATGGTGGCCAGTGACCGTCTGTCGGCGTACGACTGGGTGCTGCCGACCGAGATCCCCGACAAGGGCCGGGTGCTCACCCAGCTCTCCCTGTGGTGGTTCGACAAGCTCGCCGACCTCGTCCCGAACCACGTGATCAGCACCGAGCTGCCCGAGGGCGCCCCCGCCGACTGGGCGGGCCGCACCCTGGTCTGCACGTCCCTGAAGATGCTCCCGGTCGAGTGCGTGGCCCGCGGCTACCTCACCGGCTCGGGCCTCGCCGAGTACCAGGAGTCCCGTACGGTCTGCGGGCTCGCGCTGCCCGAGGGCCTGGTCGACGGCTCCGAGCTGCCCGGCCCGATCTTCACGCCGGCCACCAAGGCCGAGGTCGGCGAGCACGACGAGAACGTGTCGTACGAGGAGGTCGCCCGGCAGGTCGGCGCCGAGACGGCCGCCCAGCTGCGCCAGACCACCCTCGCGGTGTACGGCCGCGCCCGGGACATCGCCCGGGACCGGGGGATCATCCTGGCCGACACGAAGTTCGAGTTCGGCTACGACAACGACACCCTGGTCCTCGCCGACGAGGTCCTCACCCCGGACTCCTCCCGGTTCTGGCCGGCCGACGAGTGGCAGCCGGGCCGCGCCCAGCCGTCGTTCGACAAGCAGTACGTGCGCGACTGGCTGACCTCGGCCGAGTCCGGCTGGGACCGCCGCGGCGAGCAGCCTCCGCCGGCGCTGCCGGAGCGGGTGGTCGAGGCGACCCGGGCGAAGTACATCGAGGCGTACGAGCGCCTGACGGGCCAGAGCTGGGCCTAGGGACTGTCACGGCAGACGCCGGACACGAAGAAGACCCCGGTCCGGTGGACCGGGGTCTCATCCCGAGCGGACGACGAGGCTCGAACTCGCGACCTCAACCTTGGCAAGGTTGCGCTCTACCAACTGAGCTACGTCCGCATGCGCCGTGGCGCGAGAGCAACTATACCCAACCTCGCTCCCGTGCGAGACGCACTGCCGCATGACGGTTCTCCGCACCGAGTTTGGTGACGGCGGAGGAGAGGTAGTTGCGCACGGTCCCCGGGGACAGCGCGGCCCGCTCGGCGATCTCGGTGACCGGCGCCCCGTCGGCCGCCAGTTCCAGCACCTCGGCCTCCCGGCTGGTCAGCGGCGAGTCCCCGGCGGAGATGGCGTCCGCGGCCAACTCCGGGTCGACGTAACGGTTTCCCGCGTGCACGGTGCGGATGATCTCGGCGAGCCGCTGGGCGCTGACCGTCTTCGGGACGAACCCCCGGACACCCGCCGCGAGGGCCCGTTTCAGATGCCCGGGCCGTCCGTGGCCGGTCACGATCAGCACCCGGCAACCGGGCAGTTCGGTCCGCAGCGATGTGGCCACCTTCACACCGTCCGCCCCGGGCATCTGGAGGTCCAGCACCACCACGTCCGGCCGGTGGGCGCGCGCCATGGCCAGCGCCTCCGGCCCGCTCGCCGCCTCCGCGACCACGACCAGATCGTCCTCCAGACCCAGCAGGGCGGCCAGCGCGCCCCGGATCAGATGCTCGTCGTCGGCGAGCAACAGTCGCACCACAGGCGTCATGAAGTGACTCCGCTCACACTCGGATCGGCCGTGCGCCCGGACAACGGCACCGAGGCCACCACCCGGAACCCGTCCGCTCCCACCGGCCCGGCCTCCAACGTCCCGCCCACCCCCGCGAGCCGCTCCCGCAACCCGACGAGCCCGGACCCGGCTCCCTCACCGCCCCCGTCCCGGGAACCGCCGACGGTTCCGGCGCCGTCCGCAGCGCCGCCCCCGGAACCGCTGACGAGCCCGCCGGCTGCCTCCGCGGCACTCGCCCCTGGGCCGGTGGCGGCCCCGACCGGGACGGCGGAGCCGACCCCTGGACCGGCCGGCAGGCCGGCTTCACGCACCACAGTCCCGGCAGCCCCTGTCCGGTCCGGGGACCCGGTGGCTCCGGCAACCCCCGACCCGCTCACCGCCGCGTTCCCGCCTCCTCCCGCACGTGCGGGCGCGGCCCCGTCGTTCTCCACCGTCAGCACCACAGCTCCCTCCCGTATCCGCACCCCGACCGCACACCGTCCCGCGTCCCCGTGCCGCAGTACGTTCGTGGTGGCCTCCCGCACCACCCACCCGAGCGCCGACTGCACCTCGGCGGGCAGTCCGGTGGTGTCCCCGGTCACCTCGCAGGAGATCCCGGCGGCGGACAACACCCCTTGTGCTCCGGTGAGTTCGGCGCCCAGATCGGCGTCCCGGTACCCCCGGACGACGGCCCGTACCTCCCGTTGCGACTCCTGCGCGATCCGCTGCACCTCGACCATCTGCTCGACGGCCTCGGGCCGTTCGCGCCGGGCCAGCTGCACGGCCAGTTCGCTCTTGAGGGCGATGACGGCCAGGTTCCGGCCGAGGACGTCGTGCAGGTCGCGCCCGAACCGCAGCCGTTCCTCGGCCACGGCGAGCCGGGCCCGGGTCTCACGGGCCTCGTCGAGTTCGTAGACGGCGTTCAGCAGCCAAACGGAGAAGATCGAGGCGGCGGCGAGGAACCCGCCGGACAGAAGCACCACGCATCCCATGACCAGCGCGGCGAGTCCGGGCATGCCCAGCGGGACGGAGACCGCTCCGGCCCCGCAGGCGAAGCCCGCGACGATGGCCGCCACCCGCCGCCGGTCGCGGGCGCCGAGCGCCAGGGTGCCGGCGCCGAAGGCCAGCACCCCCACGAAGACGGAGGCAGCCGCCCCGTGGACCTGGTAGCGGCCGCCGTGCTCGCGCAGCACGAGGGCCGTGACGGCGACCGCGTAGCTGGCCGCGCCGAGCAGCCACAGCAGCCGCACCGGCCGCTCCCGAAGTCCCCGCGTCCAGTCCAGGGCCCGGGAGGCGGTCAGCGCGCAGAGCGCCGCATGCGCGACGACCAGCGCGGTCAGCCAGCCCCAGGGCGCCGGTCCGGCCTTCCCGAACGCCGGCAGCCCGATCGTCGTGACCTCGATCAGCGCGAAGAAGTGGAACGACCACCGTGTGTACGTCTCGACCTTGGCGGGGGTGGTCTTGCCCCGCCACCAGCCGCCTGCCCCGCCCATCCCGGTCCCGTCCTCCGTCAGCGCCGAGGTTCCCAGCGGAACCACCGCCGTACAGCAAACACCGCCACCACCGTCCAGGCCAGCGCGACGAGCACGGTGCCGAAGGCGTCGTACGCGGTCAGTTCGCCGGTCCAGCCGGCCCGGACCAGCCGGACGGCCGGGGAGAGCGGGAGGAACTCGGAGACCGCGGTGACCGGGTCGGGCAGGAGGTCGGTGGGCAGGACGATGCCCGAGCCCAGCATCGAGACGAAGACCAGCGGCAGCGCGGTGACCTGGGCGCTCTCGGTGGTGCGGGTGACGGCCGAGGTCAGTGCGGCGAGCGCGGCACTGAGCGACAGGCCGGTGAGCAGTCCCAGCACGGTGAGGTACGGCGCCTTCGGCGCACCCGCGTCGAGCAGGACCGTGCAGCCGGCGGCCAGGACCAGCGCCTGCGCCAGGCCGAGGCAGACGGCGGGCAGCGCGGTGCCGCCGAGGATCTCCAGGTCGGTCGGCTCCCCCGTGCGCAGCCGCTTGAGGACGAGTTCCTCGCGGCGGGCCACGTACGCGCTCACCAGGGAGGTGTACACGGCGAAGAGGAAGGAGAAGCCGATGGCGGCGGTGAGCATCACGGCGCCGAGGTTCCCCTTGAGATCGCCCCGGTCGATCGCGGGCCGCGCGGTGAGCGGCAGCGCGAGGGGCACCAGCAGCGCGGTGACCACGGCGCTCCGGTTCCGCGCGAGCAGCGCGAACTCCGCCCGTGCCAACGCCCTGACCCGCCGCCGTGACCGGCTCCCGGATCCGGTGGACCGGCTGAACCCGGCCCGGTCCGGCGTGGCCGTCGACTCGTCCGGGAAGCTCATGCCGCCGCCCCCGTCTCCCGTGCGATGCCCAGGAAAGCCTCCTCCAGGGAGGCCGAGCGCATGTCGAGGGAGTGCAGTTCCACCCGTGACCTCTCGGCCCAGGACAGCAGTCCGGTGGCGGTGCGCTGCAACTCCGGTGTCCGCAGGCGTACTACGTCCCCGTCCAGCTCGTGTCCGCTCACCCCCAGCGGGCCGAGCGGTGGCAGGTCGCCCAGGAAGTAGCCGGTGGGCAGCCGGAAGGAGATCCGGGCGGGCTGCGCGGCGGTCACCTCCGCCGGGGTCCCGGTCACCGCGATGCGCCCCGCGTGCAGGATCGCGAGCCGGTCGGCGAGGTCCTCGGCCTCCTCCAGGTAGTGCGTGGTGAGCAGCACGGTCGTGCCGGTGTCGCGCAGTGCGCGGACCAACTCCCAGGTGTCCCGGCGTCCCTCGGCGTCGAGGCCGGTGGTCGGCTCGTCCAGGAACAGCACCTCGGGCCGGCCGAGCAGGGCCAGCGCGAGGTCGAGACGGCGCCGCTCGCCGCCGGAGAGCTGCTTGACACGCACGTCCGTCCTGCCGCCGAGCCCGACCAGGCCGAGCACCTCGGCCGGCGGCCGGGCTCCGGTCGTACAGCCGGCCCACATCCGTACCGTCTCGCCGACGGTCAGTTCGGCGGGGAAGCCGCCCTCCTGGAGCATGACGCCGGTGCGCGGACGTACGGCGGCCCGCTCGCGGTAGGGGTCGTGGCCCAGGACCCGCACCCGGCCGCCGTCCGGTGGCACGAGACCTTCCAGGAGTTCGACCGTGGAGGTCTTTCCGGCGCCGTTGGTGCCCAGCAGTGCGTAGATCTCACCGCGGGCCACGGAGAAGTCGATTCCGCGGACCGCCTCGAACCCGCCCCCGTAGACACGTCGGAGATCTGTGACCTCAATCACGTGTTCGTGTTCGCTGTGTTCCATGGCTCAAGCGTCCCGGCGGTCGGGGCGCGGAAGCAGTGCGTGGTGTCATCAGTCGGCATGACAAATGTCAGCGGCAGCCGAAAGCGGCCGAGGGCACGAAAAAACCCCAGTCGACGACTGGGGTTTCTCGTGGAGCCTGGAGCGGACGACGAGGCTCGAACTCGCGACCTCAACCTTGGCAAGGTTGCGCTCTACCAACTGAGCTACGTCCGCACTGCTCCCGACCGGCTCCCACCGATCGGTGCGAGCACCAGCCTACCTGATCCACAAGCTGCTCAGGACCGGCGGTGCAGAGCGGGTGACAGGAATTGCACACTGCGCCTTCCCCCTGGAAGGGGGATGTTCTGCTACTGAACTACACCCGCATGTACTCCGTGGGCTTCGGCCTTTCGGCCTCGCCCCTCGGCGTGCTCCAGACATTAGCTGATCAGCAGGGGGGTAGCGCAAGTCGGCTGTCCCCAGGGGCGGCTGACGCACCCTGGGGGCAGCCGGCCGCCCTGTCACTGGGCGGCGCTGAACGCCTCGTAGACCTTCTTCGGAATGCGTCCGCGCGCCGGGACGTCCATCTTGTTCGCCTGCGCCCAGGCGCGGACGGCCGCCGGGTCGGGGGCGACCTCCGTCTGCTTGTACGCCTTGCCCGACTTCGACCGCTTGCGGCCGGCGACCACGAACGGCTCCAGGGCGGTCCGCAGTTTCTCGGCGTTGGCTTGATTCAGATCGATCTCGTACGACTTGCCGTCGAGTCCGAAGGCGATCGTTTCCGCCGCTTCCGAGCCGTCGATGTCGTCAAAGAGAGTGACCACGACCTTCTGCGCCACGAATATCGGTCCCTTCGTGTGGCACGTCTATCCAGCTCATCACAGCTCAACGGTGATGCGGCGATGACATGCCGAGTATCGGCTATTGCCAATTCATTTGTACAGTGCCTGGCAATACAAAGTGAAGCTCGACTAAATCCGCCGCGTGTCCCGCGCGCAATAGACGGTGCGGGCGAACACGGGGAACTTTCCCAGAACTTTTCGTGTGGATCCTCCACCGTCACCCGATCGTGACGCGGCTCACGTAGTTTCCTACAACTCTACCCGCGTAGAAATTGGGACCGGGTAGTCTGAAGGCACCAGCTCAGCACCAACACCGGGAGTGCCAGTGGCACGCGTCGTAGTCGACGTCATGCTCAAGCCGGAGATCCTCGACCCCCAGGGCCAGGCGGTCCAGCGTGCGCTGCCGCGCCTGGGTTTCGACGGCATCTCCGACGTACGTCAGGGAAAGCGATTCGAACTGGAAGTGGACGGGCCGGTCGACGAGGCCGCGCTCGCCCGCATCCACGATCTTGCGGAATCCTTCCTCGCCAACACCGTGATCGAGGACTTCACCGTCAAGGTGGAGGAAGTCGCGGAGGCGGCGAAGTGACCGCTCGTATTGGCGTCGTCACTTTCCCGGGCAGCCTCGACGACCGCGACACCCAGCGCGCCATCCGGCTCGCGGGTGCGGAACCGGTCGCCCTCTGGCACAAGGACAAGGACCTCCACCAGGTCGACGCGGTGGTCCTTCCCGGTGGTTTCTCCTACGGCGACTATCTGCGCGCGGGCGCCATCTCCCGCTTCTCGCCGGTGATGGAGACCGTCATCGAGCAGGCGAAGGCCGGCCTCCCGGTCCTCGGCATCTGCAACGGCTTCCAGATCCTCACCGAGGCCCACCTGCTCCCGGGCGGGATGCTCGGCAACGACCACCTGCACTTCATCTGCCGCGACCAGAAGCTGCGGGTGGAGAACGCGGACACGGCCTGGACGACGGACTACTCCGCGGGCCAGGAGATCCACATCCCGCTGAAGAACATGGACGGCCGGTACGTCGCCGACGAGTACACGCTCGACAAGCTGGAGGCGGAGGGCCGGGTCGCGTTCCGGTACGTCGACTTCAACCCGAACGGCTCGCTGCGCGACATCGCCGGCATCACCAACGAGGCCGGGAACGTCGTCGGCCTGATGCCGCACCCGGAGCACGCCGTCGAGCCGCTCATCGGCTCCGGCCGCACCGACGGTCTCCCGTTCTTCACCTCGATCCTCAAGAAGCTGGTGGGCGCATGAGCCGGACGCCTCTGGACACGGTCGAGCACGCGGCCGCGACCCCCGACGTCGAGCTGCCCTGGGCCGAACTCGGTCTGAAGAAGGACGAGTACGAGCGGGTGGTGGAGATCCTCGGCCGCCGCCCGACCGGCGCCGAGCTCGCCATGTACTCGGTCATGTGGTCCGAGCACTGCTCGTACAAGTCCTCCAAGGTCCACCTCCGCCAGTTCGGCGAGAAGGCCCCCCAGTCCGACGCGCTGCTCGTCGGCATCGGCGAGAACGCCGGTGTGGTCGACGTCGGCCAGGGCTACGCGGTCACCTTCAAGGTCGAGTCGCACAACCACCCGTCGTACGTCGAGCCCTACCAGGGCGCCGCGACCGGCGTCGGCGGCATCGTCCGCGACATCATCGCGATGGGCGCCCGGCCGGTGGCCGTGGTCGACCCGCTGCGCTTCGGCGCGGCCGACCACCCCGACACCAAGCGCGTCCTGCCCGGTGTCGTCGCCGGCATCGGCGGCTACGGCAACTGCCTGGGCCTGCCGAACATCGGCGGCGAGGTCGTCTTCGACGCCTGCTACCAGGGCAACCCGCTGGTCAACGCCGGTGCCATCGGCGTCATGCGGCACGAGGACATCCACCTCGCCAAGGCCTCCGGCGCGGGCAACCAGGTCATCCTGTACGGCGCGCGGACCGGCGGCGACGGCATCGGCGGCGCGTCGATCCTGGCCTCCGAGACCTTCGACGACGCCAAGCCCTCCAAGCGCCCCGCGGTCCAGGTCGGCGACCCCTTCCAGGAGAAGCTCCTCATCGAGTGCACCCTGGAGGCGTTCCGGGAGAAGCTGGTCGTCGGCATCCAGGACCTCGGCGCGGCCGGCCTGTCCTGCGCCACCTCCGAGCTCGCCTCCAACGGCTCCGGCGGCATGCGCGTCACCCTGGACGACGTACCGCTGCGCGACTCCACGCTCTCGCCCGAGGAGATCCTCATGAGCGAGTCGCAGGAGCGCATGTGCGCGGTGGTCGAGCCGGCGAAGGTCGCCCGCTTCCTGGAGATCTGCGAGAAGTGGGACGTCATCGCCACCGTCATCGGTGAGGTGACCGACGGCGACCGGCTGGAGATCTTCTGGCACGGCGAGAAGATCGTGGACGTCGACCCGCGCACGGTCGCGCACGACGGCCCGGTCTACGAGCGCCCGTACGCCCGCCCGTCCTGGCAGGACGAGCTCCAGGCGGACGACGCGAACAAGCTGCCGCGGCCCGCGACGGCGGCGGAGCTGAAGGACCAGGTTCTCAAGCTGGTCGGCTCCCCGAACCAGGCCTCCAAGAAGTGGATCACCTCGCAGTACGACCACTTCGTGCAGGGCAACACGGTGCTGGCCCAGCCCGAGGACTCGGGCATGATCCGCATCGACGAGGAGACCGGCCTCGGCGTGGCCATCGCCACCGACGGCAACGGCCGGTACGCCAAGCTGGACCCGTACGCGGGCGCCCAGCTGGCCCTCTCCGAGGCCTACCGGAACGTGGCGACCACGGGCGCCAAGCCGCTGGCCGTCTCCGACTGCCTGAACTTCGGCTCGCCCGAGGACCCGGCGGTGATGTGGCAGTTCGCCGAGGCCATCCGTGGTCTCGCCGACGCCTGCCAGCAGCTGGGCACCCCGGTGACCGGCGGCAACGTCTCCCTCTACAACCAGACGGGCGAGGCGGCCATCCACCCCACCCCGGTGGTCGCGGTCCTCGGCGTCATCGACGACGTCGCCCGCCGCACGCCGGTCGCCTTCCAGGAGGAGGGGCAGCTGCTCTACCTCCTCGGCGACACCCGTGAGGAGTTCGGGGGCTCGGCCTGGTCCCAGGTCGTCCACGACCACCTGGGCGGCCTGCCCCCGAAGGTGGACCTGGAGCGGGAGCGGCTGCTCGCCGAGATCCTGATCTCCGCCTCCCGCGACGGCATGATCGACTCCGCGCACGACCTGTCGGACGGCGGTCTGATCCAGGCCGTGGTCGAGTCCGCGCTGCTCGGCGGCAAGGGCGCGCGGCTGGTCGTACCGGACGGGCTCGACGCGTTCACCTTCCTGTTCTCCGAGTCGGCGGGCCGCGCGGTCGTCGCGGTGCCGCGCTCGGAGGAGGTCCGCTTCAACGACATGTGCGGCGCCCGGGGCCTGCCGGTCGCCCGCATCGGTGTGGTGGACGGGGACGCGGTGGAGATCCAGGGCGAGTTCGAGCTGTCGCTGGCCGAACTGCGCGAGGCCCACGAGGGCACGATCGAGGCGCTGCTGGCGTAACCGGCCGCAGAACGCACGAAGACCCCGCCCGGATGCTCTTCCGGGCGGGGCCTTCCCGGCTCAGCGGACGTAGTTCTTGAGGATCTCCGTGTCCAGTTCGATGCCGATCGGTTCGGGAAGGAGCACCTTCTCACCGAACTTCGCGGTACGGACGACGCGGTAGCCACCGACCTTCCGGTCCGGCGAAGTGTGCACCGTGACCGTGCAGGAGTCGCGGTCGATCAAGAGGTAAAGAGGGATGTCCGCCTGGCCGTACGCCGCAGGCTTCTCATGCCGGTCCCGCCGGTCCGTGTCCGAGTCGTACGAGGTGACTTCAACGACCATGAGCGCCCCGTCCGGGTCCGCCCATTCGCCGTACCCCGCGAAGCCGGCCTCGGGCGCGAGCACGGCGTCGGGCTTCGCCCTGCCCTGCCGGTACGCGGCGACCCGTAGGCCGCGACCGTGGTACACGTCCAGGTCGGGTCGGGCTTGAATACAGCGTTTGGTCAGCCAGGACACGATGGTGTCGTGGTCCCCGTCCGTCACCTTCTTGACTCCGATCCGTCCGTCGATGAACTCCAACGTGACGGTCTCGGGAGCGGCGGAGGCGATCGTTTCGAACTCCTCCACCGACATCTGAGACGTGCGCTCGGCCATAACCGTCATGTTGCACCCCCTTCCAGGCGAAGGCCAGCGTCGCCCGGTTCCGGCGGGGCGCGGGCCGGTTTCGCCGTTGATCACTCGCGCGGGTGATCGCGCCCGACTGTCAGACCCACGGCATACGCTCGCCGTCATGCCTACCGTCAGGAAACGCGCCAGGACGTACGACCCCGTCAGAACCCGTACGGCGGTCCTCGACCAGTTCTCGAACGTGCGGGACGCCGTCCGCGGCCTCACCCCCGAGCAGCTCGCCCTCCCCACCCGGCTCGGTGAGTGGAGCGTGCGGGACCTCGTCGCCCACCTCGGGATGGCGGTCACCGCCGTGCACCGGGCCCTGGCCGAGCCCGAGCCCGCGCGGGCGGACGCGACCCCGCTGGACTGGCCGTTCCGGACCGCCGCCAACTCCGCGGCCATCGCCGACTTCACCCGGCGGGTCGCCGCCGAGCACCCCGACCTCGACGCCTACCTCACGGACGTCGACGCGAGCTTCCGCGCCCTGCTCGCCGAGCACCCCGGCACCCGGCTGCTCGCCACCAGTGCCGGCGCGATGTCCCTGGACGACTACCTGGTCACCCGTGCCGTCGAGCTGGTCGTCCACACCGACGACCTCGACGCCGCCGTGCCGGGGCTCCAGGTGGCGTACGACCGGCAGGCGCTGGCCGCCTGCACCCGGCTGCTCGCCGACGCGCTCGCCGTGAAGGCGCCCGGCGGCTCCACCGAGGTGCGCGTGCCGCCGTACGCCGTGGTGCAGTGCGTCGAGGGGCCCCGGCACACCCGGGGCACCCCGCCGAACGTGGTCGAGACCGACCCGCTGACCTGGATGCGGCTGGCCACCGGGCGGCTGGGGTGGACGGAGGCGGTGGCGGACGCGAAGGTCGACGCGAGCGGGGAGCGGGCGGACCTCGGGGCGTACCTCCCCCTGATGGGCTGACGGAACCGATCACCCCGTGCGTTCCGTCGAATCGGTATGTACGGGTACAAGCAGCGCACGCGGCCCAGGACCCCGGCCATGACGGCGGTCGCCGTGCTCGTCACGCTCGCGCTGGCCTGCGCGGGCGGGAAGGATGGCTCCATGAGCGACCGGCAACCGGTGACCGGCATCGAGTGGACCGTCGACAGCGTGACCGTCGACGGCACCACCCACCGCGCGCCGGCGCCCGCCCATGTGAAGATCGAGGACGGCAGGGCCGCCGGCAGCTACGGCTGCAACCGGTTCAGCGCCACCGCCGAGGTCACTGGCGACCTGATCCGGCTCAGCCACGCCCGCTCCACCCGGATGGCCTGCGACGAAGCCCGCATGACCTTCGAACGCGCCCTCGCCCGCACCCTCGCCGCGGGCCCGCTCACCACGCGGACCGAGGGCCGGAACCTCACCCTCACCACCCCCGGCGGAGACCTGGTCCAGCTGTCCAGGAAGTGAACCGGGCCGCCCGAATCATGTGCGACACCTCACTCAGAGATACGGTACGAGGGGGTTGCGCCGACCGCGGTCCGCACGAACAGGGCCCGTCTGGAGAATCATCCCACCGCGCTGACCAGCGAAAATGGAGAAAGCTACGACCGTGGTCGCGATCGTAGATCCATTACGGCCGGGAATCCCCAATTCGGACCAGTGGTCGACCTCGCCTACACTCGGTGTCGTGCCACGTGGTGACGGTCTCCTCAATCACGATCTGCTCCCCGGTGAGAAGGGCCCCCAGGACGCTTGCGGCGTCTTCGGTGTCTGGGCTCCCGGTGAAGAGGTCGCCAAGCTCACGTACTTCGGGCTGTACGCCCTCCAGCATCGGGGCCAGGAGTCCGCGGGTATCGCGGTCAGCAACGGCTCCCAGATCCTCGTCTTCAAGGACATGGGCCTCGTCTCCCAGGTCTTCGACGAGACTTCGCTCGGTTCCCTGCAGGGGCATATCGCGGTCGGTCACGCCCGTTACTCGACCACCGGTGCCTCCGTGTGGGAGAACGCCCAGCCGACGTTCCGTGCCACCGCGCACGGTTCGATCGCGCTCGGCCACAACGGCAACCTGGTCAACACGGCGCAGCTCGCCGAGATGGTCGCCGAACTCCCCAAGGACCACAACGGCCGCTCCACCCGGGTCGCGGCCACCAACGACACCGACCTGCTCACCGCGCTGCTCGCGGCCCAGGTCGACGAGAACGGCAAGCCGCTGACCATCGAGGAGGCCGCGCACGTGGTCCTCCCGCAGGTGCGGGGCGCCTTCTCCCTCGTCTTCATGGACGAGCACACCCTCTACGCCGCCCGTGACCCGCAGGGCATCCGCCCGCTGGTCCTCGGCCGCCTCGAGCGCGGCTGGGTGGTCGCCTCGGAGTCCGCCGCGCTCGACATCTGCGGCGCCAGCTTCGTCCGCGAGATCGAGCCCGGCGAGTTCGTCGCCATCGACGAGAACGGCCTGCGCACCTCCCGCTTCGCGGACGCGAAGCCCAAGGGCTGCGTCTTCGAGTACGTGTACCTGGCCCGCCCCGACACCGACATCGCCGGGCGGAACGTCTACCTCTCCCGTGTGGAGATGGGCCGGATGCTCGCCAAGGAAGCCCCGGTCGACGCCGACCTGGTGATAGCGACCCCGGAGTCCGGCACCCCCGCCGCCGTCGGCTACGCGGAGGCCTCGGGCATCCCCTTCGGCAACGGCCTGGTCAAGAACGCCTACGTCGGCCGGACCTTCATCCAGCCCTCGCAGACCATCCGGCAGCTGGGCATCCGCCTGAAGCTGAACCCGCTGAAGGAAGTCATCAAGGGCAAGCGCCTGGTCGTCGTCGACGACTCGATCGTGCGCGGCAACACGCAGCGCGCGCTGGTGCGGATGCTCCGGGAGGCGGGCGCCGCCGAGGTCCACATCCGGATCTCCTCGCCGCCGGTCAAGTGGCCGTGCTTCTTCGGCATCGACTTCGCCACCCGCGCCGAGCTGATCGCCAACGGCATGACCATCGAGGAGATCGGCACCTCGCTCGGCGCCGACTCGCTGGCGTACATCTCCATCGACGGCATGATCGAGGCGACCACCATCGCCAAGCCGAACCTGTGCCGCGCCTGCTTCGACGGCGAGTACCCGATGGAGCTCCCGGATCCCGAGCTGCTCGGCAAGCAGCTCCTGGAGACCGAGCTGGCGGCCGGTCCGGCAGCCACGGCCGCGGCCGACGCGATCCGTCGCCCGTAAGCCCTGTCATCAACCCGAAAGATCCCAGGCAATGTCTGCTGTGTCTAACCAGTCGTCTCCGGTGACGGGCACCCCCTCCGGCGCCTCCTACGCGGCCGCCGGTGTCGACATCGAGGCGGGCGACCGCGCGGTGGAGCTCATGAAGGAGTGGGTGAAGAAGACGCGGCGCCCCGAGGTCCTCGGCGGCCTCGGCGGTTTCGCCGGCCTCTTCGACGCCTCCGCGCTCAAGAACTACGAGCGCCCGCTGCTCGCCTCGGCGACCGACGGCGTGGGCACGAAGGTGGACATCGCCCGGCAGCTGGGCGTCTACGACACCATCGGTCACGACCTCGTTGCCATGGTCATGGACGACATCGTGGTGTGCGGCGCGGAGCCGCTGTTCATGACCGACTACATCTGCGTCGGCAAGGTCCACCCCGAGCGGGTCGCCGCGATCGTCAAGGGCATCGCGGAGGGCTGTGTGCTGGCCGGCTGCGCCCTGGTGGGCGGCGAGACGGCCGAGCACCCGGGCCTGCTCGGCGCCGACGACTTCGACGTCGCCGGTGCCGGTACGGGCGTGGTGGAGGCCGACCGGCTGCTCGGCGCGGATCGTATCCGTACGGGTGACGCGGTGATCGCGATGGCGTCCTCCGGGCTTCACTCGAACGGGTACTCGCTGGTCCGGCACGTGCTGCTGAACCAGGCCGGTCTCGCTCTCGACGCCCACATCGAGGACCTGGGCCGCACCCTCGGCGAGGAACTCCTGGAGCCGACCAAGATCTACTCGCTGGACTGCCTGGCGCTGATGCGGACGGCTGAGGTGCACGCCTTCAGCCACGTCACCGGTGGCGGTCTGGCCGCGAACCTGGCCCGGGTGATCCCCGACCACCTGCACGCGATCGTCGACCGCGCCACCTGGACGCCGGGCCCGATCTTCGAGCTGGTCGGCCGCACCGGTGACGTCGAGCGCCTCGAACTGGAGAAGACGCTCAACATGGGTGTCGGCATGATCGCGATCGTCCCGCAGGAGTCCGTGGACGTGGCGCTCACCACACTGGCCGACCGCGGGGTCGAGGCCTGGGTGGCCGGCGAGATCACCGAGCGCGGCGAGCGCACCACCGGTGCGGAACTGGTCGGCGACTACGCCTGACGGCGGGTGCCGGTCGGCCGGTGCCCGACGGCCGGCCGCGCCGGTCGGTGAACGAACGCGACAGCACGAAACCCGGTCCGGTGTCGAGGCCCCGGACCGGGTGAAGTGCAGTTGCTACGAGAACTGCTGAGAGTGGTACGTCAAGCACCACGACGATGTTGCGACTGGGGACTGGACTGGTCGTCCTCGTCCTCGTCGTCATCATCGTTATAGAGATCCGCGTACTGGGCGTACGGGTCGTCGTCCTCGTCGTCGTCCTCGAACGGCTCGCCGTTCGGCGGCTGGCTCGAAGTCGATGCGCCCAGCTCGCTGGCCAGACGTGACAGGTCAGTCCCACCGCTGTTGTACTTCAGCTGGCGGGCGACCTTCGTCTGCTTGGCCTTGGCCCGGCCGCGCCCCATGGCTCGACCCCCTCGGTGACGGGGCTCGACGGCCCCAGAGTCTGACACGCGTTCATGATCCGGAACGGGCTCTCCTCGGAGAGACCGGTCCGTAGGGCTTCCACGGTACCTGAGCCCGCGCCCATACGGTACGTCGCCCGCACCACGCGCCTGACTCCATGACCCGCGGAGTGCCCCGTCCCCGCTGGTCAAGGACGATTTTAACCACTTCGTGGCGAGCGACCCGCCGACGAACGTGAGAGTTCTCTCCAACCGTCCGCCGGCGGGCACCGAAATCGTGTCCGGGAACCCGGCGTTCGGTCAGCGGCCGCCGGCCGTTCTCGCGTCGTGCATCCGCTGTTCGGCGATCCGGTCGGCCGCCGCGGCCGGCGGGATCCCGTCCTCCTTCGCACGAGCGAAGATGGCCAGCGTGGTGTCGAAGATCTTCGCCGCCTTCGCCTTGCACCGTTCGAAGTCGAAGCCGTGCAGTTCGTCGGCGACCTGGATGACCCCGCCCGCGTTCACCACGTAGTCCGGCGCGTAGAGGATCCCGCGGTCCGCGAGGTCCTTCTCGACGCCCGGGTGGGCGAGCTGGTTGTTGGCCGCGCCGCACACCACCTTCGCGGTCAGCACCGGGACGGACTCGTCGCTCAGGGCGCCGCCGAGCGCGCAGGGGGCGTAGATGTCGAGCCCCTCGACCTGGATCAGCGCCTCGGTGTCGGCGGCGACACCCACGGCCGGGTGCCGGTCGGCGACGCGCCGCACGGCTTCCTGCCGTACGTCCGTGATCACGACCTCGGCGCCCTCCGCCAGGAGGTGCTCCACCAGGTGGTGGCCGACCTTGCCGACGCCCGCGATGCCGACGGTGCGGCCGCGCAGCGACGGGTCACCCCACAGGTGCTGGGCGCTGGCCCGCATGCCCTGGTAGACGCCGTAGGCCGTGAGGACGGAGGAGTCCCCGGCGCCGCCGTGCTCCGGGGAGCGGCCGGTGGTCCAGCGGCACTCGCGGGCCACCACGTCCATGTCGGCGACATAGGTGCCGACGTCGCAGGCGGTCACGTACCGGCCGCCGAGCGAGGCCACGAACCGCCCGTAGGCGAGCAGCAGCTCCTCGGTCTTGTCCCGGTCCGGATCACCGATGATCACGGCCTTGCCGCCGCCGTGGTCGAGCCCGGCCATGGCGTTCTTGTACGACATCCCGCGCGCGAGGTTGAGGGCGTCGGCGACGGCCTCCTCCTCGTTCGCGTACGGGTAGAAGCGGGTGCCGCCGAGGGCGGGGCCCAGCGCGGTGGAGTGGATGGCGATGACGGCCTTCAGGCCGCTCCTGCGGTCCTGGCAGAGCACGACCTGCTCGTGACCGCCCTGGTCCGAGTGGAACAGGGTGTGCAGGACGCCGGTGGAAACGTCGGTCACTGTGGTGACTCCCGGTTGTGTTCGGCGGGTGGAAGCTGGGCTCCCGTAAGGGTGGCGGGGGCTTGGCATGAGCGTAGAGCTATTGCCCGCCCACCATCCGCGCAGTGTCAAGGATCACTCTGCCGTGCCGCGTGTGCACGTATGAGCGTGGGACGATCCGACACTGGTTTCGAGACCGGCCCGATGGGGAGGGAGCAGGCGTGCCCAAGGTGTCCTCGGTGGTCGTGCCCTACGCGACGTACCTGCGTGTGTACGAGCCGCTGGCCGCCTTCCCGGAGCCCGAGCGCGCCCACTGGGCGCGGTACGCCCGCCGCTCCGACCGGCCCTCGTACCAGGACGAACTGCGCCGCTCGCTGGCCGACCTGCTGCCCACCCCGCCGATCCCGGTGCCGGTGCAGGAGAGCGCCGACGCGTTCGTGCTGGAGGTGGACGGCGTCGTCTGCGTCTGCCCCTGGCGGACCCGGCTGCGCGGCTGGCAGGCCCTCCAGGAGCTGCCCGAGGAGCTGCCGAAGCCGGTCCTGGACGCGATGCTGCCCCCGGTGGTCCGGCGCCAGGCCGCGGTGGACTACGAGCGCTGGCTGGCGCGCAACCCCGACTCCCGGCCCTGGATCCGCACGGCGACCTGGCAGGTGCCGCTGAACTGGTTCGTGCTGGTCTCCGACGAGGAGCGCCGGTACGAGAAGGGCACCGGGGAGATCCCGCCCATGCTGCGCTACCGCACGCCGATGGTGCAGGCCCGGCGGCGGGTGGCCCGGGCGTTGCGCACGCTCAAGGACACGGTGGAGGAAGGGCCGCTGATCGACGGTCTGGTGGACGTCGGCCGCTGGCTGGAGGAGTTCCACCCGCGCTCGCTGGTCGAACTGGACTACGGCGGGCTGGTGCACGCGCTGCCCGCCGGTGATCTGGAGGACGACCATTCGGCGGCGGACGTGGCGGCCGGCGTGGCGGCGCTGCGGCAGGGCGACGGGGCCGCGGCCGGGGAGGCTTACGGGCGGCTGGTGGAGCGGTGGCGGTCGGTGCGGGACCGCCGGTCGGCGAACTGACCGCCGGAGTGAGCAGCCGTGCCCGGTGATCCGTACTGACTGACGAGTTGGTACACGCAGAGTGACGTACGTCACGGTCCAGATGCCGTGAAACAACGTACCTTGACGGCACTTCAGTGAACTCACGGACGTTGGGCCCGATCCGGGCTTTTGTGGCAAGGGTGATGGATCACACCTACGCGGCCCTTGCGTCCCTTGCTACTCCTCGTGCCAAAATAGGACAAGGAGTCCGGGGAAGTCTCCTTCCGTCCAACTGTGGTGCACTGTGGGCGGATTCTCCGCATTACGTGCTTTGGGGGGTCTGGTGACTCCTGATCGCCCCTGTGACTGATCGTCACAGTGGCGTGACTGTCCGCTATGGCATGGTCCATCGGCTTCCGCGGCTGATGACTACCTGGGAGGGCAATTCCATCGGTTTGGCCGACGCGGCTGGACAGATGGTGTAGTTGTAGTGCCGAGGACAAGCCGTTCGTCCTATAACCGACTCGACTCGCGTCCGCCATTTCGGGCAACGCGGGTCAAGGTGCAGAATTTAGAGGAAAGAACCGAGAAGGTTCGGTTCTCCCGAGGAGGCCGCTCATGACCGCTCGCACCCCTGATGCCGAGCCGCTGCTGACCCCGGCTGAGGTCGCCACCATGTTCCGTGTCGACCCCAAGACGGTCACGCGGTGGGCGAAGGCCGGCAAGCTCACGTCGATTCGCACGCTCGGCGGACACCGCCGTTACCGCGAGGCTGAGGTCCGCGCCCTGCTCGCGGGTATTCCGCAGCAGCGCAGCGAGGCCTGACCAACTGAATAGCGGGCAAACCGACCGGTCCCCCACTGGTCGAGGTGCCCCGAACCCTAGCTACAAGCGACGCGGGACCTGCCCCAACAGGGCCCACGCCCAGGCCGACAAGAACTTCTCAGGCAAGCCACACAGGGTGCGTCGTAGATCGCGCTGGACTCCGCCGGGTCCAGCGCGATCTTTTTTGTGCGCCCGTGGCGCCCCTGTGAGCGGGCTTGGCGGAGTCTGGGGAGAGCTGTTGGAGTGAGCCGACAGGGTGGTGCAATTGCACATATTAAATTGACCGGTTGTAGGAGGGGGGTAAGTACCGCTGTTTCCTGAACTCATGCGGTGACTCCCGTCACATACCGCACGGGTTGTTTGTGTCGCCCCGGGTGCGCTAATGGGGCGGGGGCGCCATCGCCCCACGGCCGTACGGGTGTTGGGTCCGGCCCGGCTCAGACCCCGGCCGGCCGCTCGTCCTCCGTGGCGTCCTCCGTGGCGTCCTCCGAGGCTTCCGACGGACACGGGGCCGAGTCCATCGCCAGCCGCAGCAGCTGGTGGCAGACGGGACAGTGGCGGGTCAGGTGCCGGTACGACGAGGCGGCGGCCAGATGGGCCCTCAGGAGCGCCCGCGTCTCGTGCCGCACCGAAGCCGCCATACGCCACCTCCCGAGGGGGCCGAGGAAACCGGGCCCTGCTCCCTGGGTACCGACGGAATGTGACCCCGTCAATGGCACGGAGACGACTGAGGCCCGCACCCTTTGCGGGGATGCGGGCCTCAGTCTGTTGCGGTCCTGACGGGATTTGAACCCGCGGCCTCCACCTTGACAGGGTGGCGAGCACTCCAAACTGCTCCACAGGACCAGGTTTCGCGGCACTTTCTCTGCGCTGTGCTGCGAGAAGGACTGTACAGGAGTGAGCGGGTGCTGGTCGAACTCACCCTGCGTGAGCGGTCTGTTACGGGGCTGCCGTGTCGATCGCCTTCACGATCCGCTTGTCGGAGATCGGGTACGCCGTGCCCAGCGCGTGCGCGAAGTAGCTGACCCGGAGTTCCTCCAGCATCCAGCGGATGTCCAGGACCTGCTGCGGGACCGGCCGCCCGCGCGGGAGCTGCTCCAGGAGCCAGGCGTACTCGTCCTGCATCTCGTGGACCTTCTCCATGCGGGTGGTGTCCCGCTGGACGTTCGTCGGCATCTGCTGGAGACGGCGGTCCGCCGCGACCAGATAGCGCATCAGGTCGGGCAGGCGTCGTATCCCGGCCCACGTCACGAAGCCCGGCTTCACGAGGGCGTCCAGCTGCTTGCGGACGTCCGTGAGGTTCGCGAGCAGCGCGGGGCTCCGGACGCCCTTCAGCCGCCGCTCACAGGCCTGCCAGGCGGCGAGCACCTGCTGCACCTGGCCCACCGTCCGGACCGTCGTGTCGACGATGTCGGCGCGCACCTTGTCGTACAGCTTCCGGTACGACTCCTCGTCCCACACCGGCCCGCCGAAGTCGGCGATCAGCTTGTCCGCCGCGGCCGTCGCACAGTCGTCGAACAGGGCCTGGATCGTGCCGTGCGGGTTCGCCGACAGTGCCAGCTTCTGCGCGTTCGTCAGCTTGTCCGACGCGAACTTGGCCGGGTTCACCGGGATGTTGCGGAGGATGAGCCGGCGCGTGCCCTTCCACATCGCCTCGGCCTGCTCCTCCTCGGTGTCGAAGAGGCGTACGGAGACCGTGTCGCCGTCGTCCACGAGGGCCGGGTACGCCTTCACCGGCTGCCCGGCCCGGCGCGTCTCGAAGACGCGGGTGAGCGAGCCGATCGTCCAGTCGGTGAGCCCCTTGCGTTCCAGGGACTCGCCGCCCGCACGGGACGCGGTGGCGGCCGCCGCCTGCGAGAGGGCCTGGCGCGCCTCGGGCTTCAGCCGGAGCCGCAGCGCTTCCAGGTCCTTGTCCTCGGCCAGTTTCCGGCGCCGTTCGTCGACGATCCGGAACGTGATCTTCAGGTGGTCCGGGACCTTCGCCCAGTCGAAGTCCTCGGCCTCGAAGGGGACGCCGACCATCCGCTTGAGCTCGCGGGCCATGGTCACGGTGAGCGGTTCCTGGAGCGGGACCGCCGTGTCCAGGAAGCGCTTCGCGAAGTTCGGCGCGGGCACGTAGTTGCGGCGGATCGGCTTGGGGAGGGTGCGGATCAGTTCCGTGACCACCTCTTCCCTGAGGCCGGGGATCTGCCAGTCGAAGCCCTCGTCCGTGACCTGGTTGAGCACCTGGAGCGGGATGTGGACCGTCACACCGTCCGCGTCCGCGCCCGGCTCGAACTGGTACGTCACCCGGAACTTGAGCTGCCCCTGCCGCCAGGAGTCCGGATAGTCGGCCTTGGTGACCGCCTCCGCCGACTCCCGGATCAGCATCTCCCGTTCGAAGTCCAGGTACTCCGGATGCTCGTGGCGCTTGTGCTTCCACCAGGAGTCGAAGTGGGCGCCGGAGACGACGTGGTCGGGCACCCGCTGGTCGTAGAAGTCGAACAGGGTGTCGTCGTCGACGACGATGTCCCGGCGCCGGGCGCGGTGTTCGAGCTCCTCGACCTCGCTCAGCAGCCTGCGGTTGTCCGCGAAGAACTTGTGGTGGGTGCGCCAGTCGCCCTCCACCAGAGCGTTGCGAATGAAAAGCTCGCGGCTGACCTCGGGGTCGATCCGGCCGTAGTTCACCTTCCGGTCGGCGACGATCGGCACGCCGTACAGCGTCACCTTCTCGAACGCCATCACGGCCGCCTGGTCCTTCTCCCAGTGCGGTTCGCTGTACGTCCGCTTCAGGAGGTGCCCGGCGAGCGGCTCGACCCACTCCGGCTCGATCTTCGCGTTGACCCGGGCCCAGAGCCGAGAGGTCTCCACCAGCTCGGCCGACATCAGGAACCGAGGGGGCTTCTTGAACAGCGCCGACCCCGGGAAGATCGCGAACTTGGCGTTCCGCGCGCCCAGGTACTCGTTCTTGGCTGTGTTCTTCCCGCCCTCCGCCCCGGCGTTCTTCACGTCCTTCATGCCGATGTGGGACAGCAGCCCGGCGAGGAGGGAGACGTGCACGCGGTCGCCGGGGGCGTCCTCCTCGTTGAGGTGGATGCCCATCTGCTTGGCGACCGTGCGCAGCTGGCTGTAGATGTCCTGCCATTCGCGGATGCGCAGGAAGTTGAGGTACTCCTGCTTGCACATCCGCCGGAAGGAGCTGGAACCGCGCTCCTTCTGCTGCTCCCTGATGTACTTCCACAGGTTGAGGAAGGCGAGGAAGTCGCTGGTCTCGTCCCGGAAGCGGGCGTGCTGCTGGTCGGCCTGGGTCTGCTTGTCGGCCGGGCGCTCGCGCGGGTCCTGGATGGAGAGGGCGGCGGCGATGACCATGACCTCGCGGACACAGCCGTTCTTGTCGGCCTCCAGGACCATGCGGGCGAGCCGCGGGTCGACCGGCAGCTGGGCCAGCTTGCGTCCGCTGTCGGTGAGCCGCTTGCGGACGTCCTTCTCGTCCGGGTTCAGCGCGCCCAGCTCCTGGAGCAGCTGCACGCCGTCGCGGATGTTGCGGTGGTCCGGCGGGTCGATGAAGGGGAACTTCTCGATGTCGCCGAGGCCGGCCGCGGTCATCTGGAGGATGACGGAGGCGAGGTTCGTGCGCAGGATCTCGGCGTCGGTGAACTCCGGCCGGGCGAGGAAGTCCTCCTCGTCGTACAGCCGGATGCAGATGCCGTCGGACGTACGGCCGCAGCGGCCCTTGCGCTGGTTGGCGCTGGCCTGGCTGATCGGCTCGATGGGGAGCCGCTGCACCTTCGTGCGGTGGCTGTAGCGGCTGATCCGGGCGAAGCCGGGGTCGATGACGTACTTGATGCCGGGGACGGTGAGCGAGGTCTCGGCCACGTTGGTGGCCAGCACGATCCTGCGGCCGGTGTGCGGCTGGAAGACCCGGTGCTGCTCGGCGTGCGAGAGCCGGGCGTAGAGCGGGAGGACCTCGGTGAACCGATAGTTCTTCCTGGTGAGCGCGTCGGCGGTGTCCCGGATCTCCCGCTCGCCCGAGAGGAAGACGAGGATGTCGCCCTGGCCCTCGCCCTGGAGCTCCTCCACGGCGTCGCAGATGGCGGTGATCTGGTCCCGGTCGGCGTCCTCGGAATCCGCTTCGAGGAGCGGCCGGTAGCGGACCTCCACGGGGTACGTCCGCCCGCTCACCTCGACGATCGGGGCGTCGCCGAAGTGCCGGGAGAAGCGTTCCGGGTCGATGGTGGCGGAGGTGATGACCACCTTCAGGTCCGGGCGCTTCGGCAGCAGCTGGGCCAGGTAGCCCAGCAGGAAGTCGATGTTGAGGGACCGCTCGTGGGCCTCGTCGATGATGATCGTGTCGTAGGCGCGCAGCTCGCGGTCGGTCTGGATCTCGGCGAGCAGGATGCCGTCCGTCATCAGCTTGATGAAGGTGGCGTCCGGGTTCACCTGGTCGGTGAAGCGGACCTTCCAGCCGACGGACTCCCCGAGGGGCGTGCGCAGTTCCTCCGCGACGCGCTCGGCGACGGTACGGGCGGCGATCCGGCGGGGCTGGGTGTGCCCGATCATGCCGCGCACCCCCCGGCCCAGTTCCAGACAGATCTTCGGGATCTGGGTGGTCTTGCCGGAGCCGGTCTCACCGGCCACGATCACGACCTGGTGGTCGCGGATCGCGGCGGCGATCTCGTCCTTCTTCTGGCTGACGGGCAGTTGCTCGGGATACGACACGGCGGGCACGAGGGCGCGCCGGCCGGCCATCCGTTCCTCGGCCCTGGCCACCTCTGCCTCGATCTCGGCGAGGACGGCGGCGCGGGCCTCCGGCTTACGGATCTTGCGCGCGCCTTCCAGCCTGCGCCCGAGCCGGTGCGCGTCGCGCAGCGAGAGCTCGGTCAGGCGGGGGGCGAGGGCGCCGAGGGCGGGGGCGGGGTGCGTAGACATACGCGGTCCAGGATCTCACCTCGGGGAAATCCATGGCGAACGCTTTTGCCTCCGGCGGTTCGGCCGGGGCAAGGGGGTCATGCGCCGCGTTGGGTGGGTGGGGCCGGGGTGGCCGGGTCCGGGGTGGTGGGTGCTGCGGTGGGGGCCGGGTGGGGGGTGGCGGTGTGGGTGGCGGCCGCGGCCGAGGAGACGATCGACCTGGCCGTGTTGGACACCGCCTTGATCCCCAGGTAGGCCGTGGTCATGCTGCTCACCGCGGTGAACGCGGCGGTGAGCACGCCGATGATCACCGAGGTGTCGCCGTCCAGCTGCCAGACCCCGAAGACCGCGACCGCGGCGATGGCGAGATTGCTAACGACGACGGCGAGCAGCCCGTAGCGCGCCCGGGTCTTCTCCAGCTCGACGTCCTGGCCGACTCTGTCCTGGTCCCCGCTCATCGTCCCCGCCCTCTTGTCCCTCAGGTCACTGCTGGCCCTCTGGCCCGTTCCGACGCAGAAAGTAGCGTCACCCGTCCGTCCCGCCAAGCGGTCAGCCCGCCAGAAAAACGGAGCCCGTCGGCGGACCGCTGTCAGACTGCACGGATGGGCGAGACGATCTTTCGGTACACGCGCAGGCAGCGCTTGGTGATGTGGGCGTTCGCGTTGGGGATGGCGGGGTGGGCCGGGGCGGTGAGTGTGCGTGCGGCCAGGTACCTGGCCGACGGTCAGACCGGCTCCGCCGTGGGCCTGTGGCTCATGTTCGGGCTGATACCGACCGCGCTGTTCGTGCCCATGGCGGGGATGCCGACAGGCTGGACGCGCATCGACGCGGAGGGCCTGCGCACTCGTGGGATGACCGGACGTCGGCGCGTGGGCTGGCGGGACATCGAGAGCATCCATGCGCTCTCGGGCCGTGGGCGCAATGGGTCCATCACCCAGATCGGAGTCACCCGGACCGATGGGGGGTCGTTCCTGCTGCCGATTCCCTTCACATCGGGGACGATCGCCGAGAACCCCGCCTTCTCCGAGAAGCTGGAGCTGATGCAACGGGAGTGGAAGAAGCACAGGGGGGCGGACGCGGAATGAGAACAGCCCCTCCGAGATCCCGGAGGGGCTGTCTGTGGTGGCTGGGGCCGGGGTCGAACCGGCGACCTATCGCTTTTCAGGCGATCGCTCGTACCAACTGAGCTACCCAGCCACGAGGTTTCACGTGAAACCTCAGCGGTCCTGACGGGATTTGAACCCGCGGCCTCCACCTTGACAGGGTGGCGAGCACTCCAAACTGCTCCACAGGACCAAGCTGTTGTGTGCAACAGTGTCGCACACGATCTTGCGTGCCCCCAACGGGATTCGAACCCGTGCTACCGCCTTGAAAGGGCGGCGTCCTAGGCCGCTAGACGATGAGGGCTATCGGCCCGCCTGGGCGCTTCTCAGCGCGTCGGGGACGTGAGAAGCATATGGGATGGCGGGGGGTATCGCCAAAACGGTTTACGGCGACGAGGACGATGGGGGCGCCGGACCGGCGACGGCCCGGCGCCGGACCGGCCCGCGGCGGAGTCGCTGCCCGGTCGCGTGGCCGAGCAGCCGGTCGGTCATGTGACCGGGAGGTGGTCGGTCACCTGGTCGGGAGGTGGCGACTGACCTCGGCGGTCGTCTGGCCCAGGCCGCCCAGCCTGATCGCGTCCCAGGCCTGGAGGCGGCGGGTGTCCCGGTCGAAGTAGAGGATCGAGGCCTCGATCGGGTCCGGGTACTTGCCCTCGACGGCGCGCAGCCCGCTGCCGCCCGTGGAGCCCTCCACCCGCAGCCGGGTGCCGTGCGGCAGCAGCTCCGTCTGCTCGTGGTGGATGTGCCCCGCCAGCACCAGGGGTACCTCGCCGTCCGTCATCCGGGCCGCTACCGGCTCGTGCGCGATCGCCACGTCCACCGGGGTGCCGGCCGCCCGCTGCTCCCGCAGGGCCGTGGCCAGGCCGTCCCCGGCCCGCTCCTCGGCCGCGTCACCGCCGGGCACGGTCGAACGGTCCGGGGTGAACTGGGGATCGCCGACACCGGCGAAGCGCAGACCGCCGATCGTCTCGGCCCGGCCGTCGTCCAGGACGTGCACGTTCTTCATGCGGGACAGGTAGCGCTGGGTGACGTGGGAGTCGTGGTTCCCGCGGACCCAGACGTAGGGCACCCCGAGGTCCTTGACCGGGTCCAGGAAGCCGTTCTCGGCCGCCGTGCCGTGGTCCATGGTGTCCCCGGAGTCCACGATCACGTTCACCTTGTACTGCTCCACCAGCGACGCGATGATCTTCCAGCTCGCCGGGTTGAGGTGGATGTCGGAGACGTGCAGGACCCGCAGGGTGGCCGGGTCGGGCGAGTAGGCGGGGAGCGTGGACGTGACGTCGTACAGCTTCGTCACGTTCGTCACCAGGCGGGCCAGCTCCTTCTGGTAGACGTCGAACTCGGTGACGATGCTGCGCGCGTTGCCGACCACGGCAGGGGCGGAGGAGAGCAGGCCGGAGAACCTCGGTTCCAGGACCGACTCGGGGTTCCAGGTGGCGTACGCGGTCGCGCCGGACGCGGCGAGCAGGCCCAGGGCGAGGCCGCCGGCGGCCAGGGCGCGGCGCGGGCGGCGGTAGACGGCGAGGTCGAGGGCGGTGGCGCCGGCGACCACGGCGACGCAGGAGCGTTCGGCCAGGTCGAGGGTGCCGTGTTCGACGTCGTGGGCGACCTCGTCCTGGAGTCCGGCGAGACGCTCGGGGTGGTCGACGAGGGCCTGGGAGCGGAACGGGTCCAGCTGGTCGACGTTGACGTCGAGACGGACCGGTCCGGCGTGGGTGTCCAGATAGAGGGCGCCCAGCGGGGAGACGTTGATCTTCGTGCCCCCGTCGAGGGAGGGGCGCAGGGTCATCGTGGTGTCCATCGGGCCGACCTGGGTGCGGACGTTCCCGACGATCAGGAGGCCCAGCCAGGCGCCCAGGAGGACGACGGCCGCCAGGCCGAGGACGCGGCTCCAGGCGGGCGGTTCGTGAGCGTGCGGGTCGAGTTCCAGGACGGGCGGACGGGCTTGGGCTCGGGTGCGGACGCGGGCCATTGGGGCCGTATGCCCAGGCTCAGGGGTTGATATGCGACGGTTCGCGGCCCTCCTGTCACGGGGCCGGGCTCAGCCCCAGCCCAGTTCGTGAAGGCGTTCGTCGTTGATGCCGAAGTGGTGGGCGATCTCGTGGATCACGGTCACGGCGACCTCGTGCACCACGTCCTGCGGGGTCTCGCAGGAGCGCAGCGTGGGGCCCATGTAGATCGAGACGCGGTCGGGGAGCACGCCGGCGTACCACTCACCGCGGTCGGTGAGCGGGGTCCCCTCGTACAGGCCCAGCAACTCGGGGTCGTCGGCCGGGGGCTCGTCCTCGACGAACACGGCGACGTTGTCCATCACCCGGGTCAGTTCCGGTGGGATCCGGTCCAGGGCCTCGCTCACGAGTTCCTCGAACGCTTCGCGTGTCATCTCCAGCACACGGCCATTGTCGGGGACGGAACGCGCGGGCGGTGGGGGCCGGGGTACCGGATTCGGGTCCGGTGGTCCCGCCTCGGGTACCGCCGCGCCGGGCGGCGCGGGCCGCGTGGCGGGGCGATGCTTCGGTCGTTTGTCCCCGGTGCGCGGTCAGCGTGTCCTCTTGCGGGCGGCGGGAGTTGGGCAGGTCGACTTCTTACTTCCCCCCGGAGGTGGCCGCCGTGCGCCCCTTGAACGTACCCGTCCGTCTGGCCGTCGCGGTGATGGCCGTCGCGGCCGCCGCCGGTTGTGTGAACGTGGGCGACGACGCAGGGAAGGCCAAGCCGTCGCACTCCGCGGGGCACCGGGGCGGTGACGCGGTCGCCGGGGGCTCCGGGGTGTCCGGTGAAGGCGGCGCGGGGTACGGCGGGGCGGTGGCCGACGGGAAGCGGGGGCACGCGGGGAAGCCGAAGCCGGGGGAGTCGGCGTCGGCGTCCGGGCGGCCCGCGCGGGGCGGCGACAGCTCGGGGCCCGACGCGCCGGCGCAGCCGGGCGGGAGCGTGGCGCCGGGGGTGCCCGCGGGGCCGCCGACGGGCGACCCGGCGTCCCCCACACCCCCGGCGGTCACCCCCACCCCGCCCCCGCCGCCACCCCCGGTGAGCGACCCGCCGTCGGCCGAGCCGTCCTCGTCGGCACACGAGGAGACCGGGCCCCAACTCGTCCAACGGGAACCGGCGCCGACGGCGGGGGCCCCGGCGTAGCGGGCGGGAAGAAAGGGGCGGGTCCGGGTGTTCAGGTCTCTGTCGTCCTGCGCGTCTGATCCGTGTGGCTGTACTGCTCTGAACTGCGATATCGAGGCCCGGTTTGCCTTCAGGGGTGGTGGGTGCGTATGGTGGTAGATCGTTTGATCCCATTTGCCCGGCGCCACCGCAGAGCGCGCCGTGTGGCGCGTACTCTCCCTTGCCGTGGCGGACCGCATTGAGGCGGTCGTGAGCGAATCACGGAGTTGACGGGCGCGTGCCGAAGAGACTCCGGAAGGTTTCGCATTCGCATGTCCGTGTCCAGTACTGATCAGTTCGTCGTGTCCGAGAACGAGAACGAGTTCGAGAACGACGACCTGGTGACCAAGGCCTCCGAAGAGGCCGCTGACACCACCGACACCACCCCCCAGACCACCTTCGCCGACCTCGGCCTCCCCGAGGGCGTCGTGCGCAAGCTCGCGCAGAACGGCGTGACCACCCCCTTCCCGATCCAGGCCGCGACCATCCCGGACGCCCTGGCCGGCAAGGACATCCTCGGCCGCGGCCGCACCGGTTCCGGCAAGACCCTCTCCTTCGGTCTGCCCACCCTGGCCACGCTGGCCGGCGGCCGCACCGAGAAGAAGCGGCCGCGTGCCGTCATCCTCACCCCCACGCGCGAGCTGGCGATGCAGGTCGCCGACGCGCTCCAGCCCTACGGCGACGTCCTCGGCCTGAAGATGAAGGTCGTCTGCGGCGGTACGTCCATGGGCAACCAGATCTACGCCCTGGAGCGCGGCGTCGACATCCTCGTCGCCACCCCGGGTCGCCTCCGCGACATCATCAACCGCGGCGCCTGCTCCCTGGAGGACGTCCAGATCGCCGTCCTCGACGAGGCCGACCAGATGTCCGACCTGGGCTTCCTGCCCGAGGTCACCGAGCTGCTCGACCAGGTCCCGGCCGGCGGCCAGCGCATGCTCTTCTCCGCGACCATGGAGAACGAGATCAAGACCCTCGTCGACCGGTACCTCGACAACCCGGTCCACCACGAGGTGGACGCGGCCCAGGGCGCGGTCACGACGATGTCCCACCACATCCTGATCGTGAAGCCCAAGGACAAGGCGCCGGTCACCGCCGCGATCGCCTCCCGCAAGGGCCGCACGATCATCTTCGTCCGCACCCAGCTGGGCGCCGACCGCGTCGCCGAGCAGCTGCGCGACTCCGGCGTGAAGGCCGACGCGCTGCACGGCGGCATGACCCAGGGCGCCCGGACCCGCACCCTCGCCGACTTCAAGGACGGGTACGTCAACGTCCTCGTCGCCACCGACGTCGCCGCCCGCGGTATCCACGTCGACGGCATCGACCTGGTCCTCAACGTCGACCCGGCCGGTGACCACAAGGACTACCTGCACCGCGCGGGCCGCACCGCCCGCGCCGGCCGCACCGGCACCGTCGTGTCGCTCTCCCTCCCGCACCAGCGGCGCCAGATCTTCCGCCTGATGGAGGACGCGGGCGTCGACGCCGGGCGTCACATCATCAACTCCGGTACGGCCTTCGAGCCCGAGGTCGCCGAGATCACCGGCGCCCGTTCGATGACCGAGGTCCAGGCCGAGTCCGCGGGCAACGCGGCGCAGCAGGCCGAGCGTGAGGTCGCCCAGCTCACCAAGGAGCTGGAGCGGGCGCAGCGCCGGGCCGCCGAGCTGCGCGAGGAGGCCGACCGCCTGGTCGCCCGGGCCGCGCGCGAGCGCGGCGACGACCCGGAGAGCGCGGTCGCCGAGGCGCAGGCCGAGGCCGTGGTGACCGCGGTGACCGCGGTGGCCGCGGTGGCCGAGGAGACCGTGGTGGAGACGCAGCCGGAGGTTCCGGCGGCGCGCGACGCCCGGGACCGCGGCTTCGACCGCGACCGCCGTGACGACCGTGGCGGCCGTTCCTTCGACCGCGGCGACCGTCCGTTCAACCGTGACCGCGACCGTGGCTTCGAGCGTCGGGACGACCGCCGTGACGACCGTGGTGGCCGCCCCTTCGAGCGCCGCGAAAACCGCGAGCGCGGTTTCGAGCGGCGTGACGACCGCCGTGACGACCGCGGCGGCCGCTCCTTCGACCGGGACCGCGACCGCACCGACCGTCCGTTCAGCCGTGACCGCCGTGACGACCGGGGCGGCGACCGTGGGGGCCGTTCCTTCGAGCGCCGCGACGACCGCCGTGACGACCGTGGGGGCCGCTCCTTCGAGCGCCGCGACGACCGGGGCGGCGACCGCGGTGGCCGTTCCTTCGACCGCGACCGTGACGACCGTGGTGGCCGTTCGTTCGAGCGCCGTGACGACCGTGGCGGCTTCCGCCGGGACGAGCGCGGGGGCCACCGTGGCAGCGACCGTCCGTTCAACCGCGACCGTCGCGACGACCGCCCCGGCTTCCGCAGCGGCGGCCACGACCGCCCCGGCCACGACCGCCCGTACGGCCGTCGTGACGACCACCGTGGTTCGTCCTCCGGCTCCTTCGGGCGCCGCGACGACAAGCCGCGCTGGAAGCGCAACGGCTGACGTCCTGTGACGGACGTCGAGTGACGAACGGCTGAGCGCCGCGCCCGCACCGGGGCGCGGCGCTCAGCCGTTTCCGGGCGCGGCAGGGAGTTCCGGGGCTCCGCCCGGGAGGTGACCAGGCGACCCTGTTTCGGCCCCGTTCCGGGTTCTTTTCGGCCAAGCTGTGACGCATGTCACGACCGCGGCAGGGGAATCGCTGGGGGCATGACAGAAGACGCGATAGGCACATCGCCTTCCGGGGGCCTCTCCGACGAGGAGCGGCTGGCCCAGCTCGGCTACACCCAGGTGCTGGCCCGGCGCATGTCGGCGTTCTCGAACTACGCCGTTTCGTTCACGATCATCTCGGTTCTCTCCGGCTGTCTCACCCTCTACCTCTTCGGCATGATCACCGGCGGGCCCGCGGTGATCACCTGGGGCTGGGTGGCCGTGGGCCTGATGACCCTCTTCGTGGGCCTGTCGATGGCCGAGATCTGCTCCGCCTACCCCACCTCGGCGGGCCTGTACTTCTGGGCCCACCGGCTGGCCCCGCCCCGCTCGGCCGCGGCCTGGGCGTGGTTCACGGGCTGGTTCAACGTGCTCGGCCAGGTGGCGGTGACGGCGGGCATCGACTTCGGCGCCGCGTCCTTCCTGGGCGCCTACCTGAACCTCCAGTTCGACTTCACCGTCACCCCCGGCCGCACGATCCTCCTCTTCGCGGCGATCCTGGTCCTGCACGGCCTCCTCAACACCTTCGGCGTCCGTATCGTCGCGCTCCTGAACAGCGTGAGCGTGTGGTGGCACGTGGTCGGCGTCCTGGTGATCGTCGGCGCGCTGACCTTCGTACCCGACCACCACCAGTCGGCGTCCTTCGTCTTCACGAAGTTCGTGAACGAGACGGGCTGGAGCAGCGGCCCGTACGTCGTCCTCCTCGGCCTGCTGATGGCGCAGTACACCTTCACCGGTTACGACGCCTCGGCGCACATGACCGAGGAGACCCACGACGCGGCGACGGCGGGCCCCAAGGGCATCGTCCGCTCCATCTGGACGTCCTGGATCGCCGGCTTCGTCCTCCTGCTCGGCTTCACGTTCGCGATCCAGTCGTACGACAAGGAGCTGAAGTCGCCGACGGGCGCGCCCCCGGCGCAGATCCTCCTGGACGCGCTCGGCGCGACGACCGGCAAACTCCTCCTCCTGGTCGTGATCGGCGCCCAGCTCTTCTGCGGGATGGCGTCGGTGACGGCCAACAGCCGCATGATCTATGCCTTCTCGCGCGACGGGGCGCTGCCCTACTCCCGCGTCTGGCACACGGTCAGCCCCCGCACCCGCACCCCCGTGGCGGCGGTCTGGCTGGCGGCCCTCGCCGCCCTCGCGCTGGGCCTCCCGTACCTGATCAACTACACGGCCTACGCCGCCGTGACGTCGATCGCGGTGATCGGCCTGTACGTGGCGTACGTGATCCCGACGCTGCTGCGGGTGCGCAAGGGGGACGCGTTCGAGCGAGGGCCCTGGCATCTGGGCCGCTGGTCGCTGGTGATCGGCGTGATCTCGGTGACGTGGGTCGTCGTCATCACCGTCCTCTTCATGCTCCCGCAGGTCTCTCCCGTCACCTGGGAGACCTTCAACTACGCCCCGGTCGCCGTCCTCGCGGTCCTCGGCTTCGCCGCGATCTGGTGGCAGGTCTCGGCCCGCCACTGGTTCCTCAGCCCGGACGGAGCACGCGAGGAGGACACCGCCAAACTGGTCGATCTCTGACGCTCCGGCCCACTTCCGCCACCCGACGCGGCCGTGACCCCGATACCCGATCGGCGACACGGCTCCGTCCGGCTATGCTCGGGGAGGCAACATCGCCTGGGCCGTTAGCTCAATTGGCAGAGCAGTGGACTTTTAATCCATTGGTTGTGGGTTCGAGTCCCACACGGCCTACGGGTGGTGGTCGGGGGATATGGCCTCTGACCTGCTAGGCAGCGTCCGGGTCGGCTTCGGCTGGCTCGGGCGCTGACTCGTTTTCGGGCTCGTGCGTGAGCGATGCGTGAGCGGGTGCGCTCGGCCGCGGTTTCGGACGGAGTGCAGCACGCGTTCACGCCACAGCAGGCGCCGTCCGAACCACGCGCTTCGGAGGGCACATCGGAGTCATCGGAGGCGGCGGGTTTGGTGGCGCGGATGATCGCGGAGCGCATGCCGTCCGCGTCGGTGTGATGTCGATGCCGGTGAAGCCGACGGCTTCGAGGCCGAAGGCCCCGGCGAAGACGGCGGGCTTGTCGACGGACAGATTGATCACGCAGTTGGAGATGACCACGTCGATCGTGCCCGCGAGGCGTCGGCCTTCCTCGCGTTGGCCACGGCCAGGGTGAGCATCTCCTCGGTCATGTCCAGGCCGTACGCCTTGCCGGTGGGGTTGCCGCAGCCGGGGGAGGCGGCGACCGCTTCGGCGGGCAGGGTGGCGCGCTCGTCGGTGGCGTAGAGGGTCGAGCCGAAGTTCTCGTCGGCCTCGACCGGTTCGGGGCCGCAACAGGCGGTGCTGCCCTCGGCGACCTTCACGGCTGCGGCGGCGTACCGGCGGCGGACGGTATCGCGCAAGTCGGCGGACTGCTCGCTCATCACTCCACTCCTGGGTGACGGGGCATGGCGGTGCCCTGGAACGGTCTGTATTGAAGTTCTTGGATGCAACCTTGCACCTTGGATCGAAGAACGTCAACATAGAGGTGTGTCGAAACAAGAGCTGGAGCTGATCGACCAGGACGCCGTGTGCTGCCCCGGCCTGGCTGCCGCGCCACTGGATGACGAACGCGCCACGGAGCTGGCGAAGGTCTTCAAGGCGCTGGGTGACCCGGTGCGGCTGCGCCTGTTGTCGATGATCGCCGCACGTGAGGGCGGCGAGGTCTGCGTGTGCGAGATGACGCCCGCCTTCGATCTGTCCCAGCCGACGATCTCCCATCACCTCAAGCTGCTGCGGCAGGCCGGCCTGGTCGACTGCGAGCGCCGTGGGACGTGGGTCTACTACTGGGTGTCGCCCGGCGCCCTGGACAAGCTCGCAGGGTTTCTGACGACGCCGCAGTCCGTCAGGACGACAGCGTGACAGTCCCCCTCGGCCGCCGTGTCGCCGCCGAGACGGTGGGAACCGGATCGGCTGCCCCGCGTCCCTCCGTGCTGTTCGTCTGCGTCCACAACGCCGGCCGCTCCCAGATGGGCGCCGCCTTCCTCACCCACCTCGCCGGTGACCGGATCGAGGTCCGCTCGGCGGGCTCCGCCCCCGCCGACGCGGTCAACTCGGCGGTGGTCGAGGCCATGGCGGAGCTGGGGATCGACATCTCCGCCGAGACCCCGAAGATCCTGACCACCGAGGCCGTGCAGTCCTCGGATGTCGTGATCACCATGGGCTGCGGGGACACCTGCCCCGTCTTCCCGGGCAAGCGGTACCTGGACTGGCAGCTGGACGATCCGGCCGGCCAGGGTGTGGACGCCGTACGGCCGATCCGGGACGAGATCGAGCGGCGGGTCCGCGGCCTGTTGGCGGAGCTCGGCGTTCCGGCGGTATCAGCCTGAGCCAGGAGAGGCGCCGGCGCGGTAGCTGTTCGGCCGATGGGCGGCAGGTCGGTCGGGCGAGGATGCGGCGGAAGGTCTCGGAGACAGTCCCGGGGTGGAGTCAGGAGCCGTCCTCCTTGGTGAACACCTTCCCGATGTCCTGCCAGGCGCTGCCCCACTTGGTGCGCTCCTTCGCTTGGCGGGTCCTGCGGTCGCGCAGCACGGCGATGTTCATGCTGTCGAGCGCGATCGTGGGCGCGCTGCCGTCCGTCTTCGGCTCCGACTCGTAGGGGTCCCAGCCGTCCACCACGATCGCCTTCGCCGGGGTGCCCATGAGGTGGAAGATCGCGTACAGAGTGCGTCATTGTCCGCCCCGGCAGGCAGTGATTGGGGCATTCGCGGTGTCCGGGGGAAAGCATCGCCCTACACTCTCGGCTGCGAATCGTTGCAGAGGGTCATGAGGGCGTTATGGGGGAACATATGCGTGCCACGATCACCGGCCCTGATCACGAGGACGGGCATCTGATCGTCAGCGAGCTCCACGACTGGCTCGTCGGGGACGCTGAGCTGCGCCGATCGACGCAGATACACCGGGTAACCCGCGAGTCGGCCGGGACGATGGGGGCGCTGGACGTCATCGAGGTGGTGCTTGGACAGGGCATCGCCGCCGCCAACCTCGCGCTGGCGTACGCCTCCTGGCGCTCGACCCGCCCGGCACCGCCCCGCGTCAGCGTGACCCTGCCCGGCGGCACACTGACCGTGACGGACGACAGCCCGGAGGCGTTGGAGCGGATTCTGGCGGCTCTCCGGGAACCGATACCGGGCCCGTCCGCCGGAACCCCGGGTGCGCGGAGCGCCGACGGTGCCGGGAGAGCAGGGGCGGAGGCACATGGCGATGGCGCAGCCTGATCCCTCGACATCCCGGGCGGTCATCGTCGGCGTCCAGGGCTACCAGCACCTGGATCCGCTCCCGGCCGTCGCCAACAACGTGCGGCGCATTGCCGAACTCCTGCGCGACCCGGACCTGTGGGGGCTACCCGAGGAGAACTGCACGGTCCTGCTGGACCCGACGTCCGACCGTGAGGTCCTCGAAGCGGTGCACGAGGCGGCCTCACAGGCACAGGACGGATTCCTGCTGTACTTCGCGGGACACGGTCTGCCCGAGCAGCCCGACGGACTCCAACTGGCGCTGCCGGACACCAGCAGCGAGCACCTGTTCCGGGCCCTGTCGTACGACCGGGTCCGGTCGGTCATCCTCCGGTACTGCTCGGCGCTGCACAAAGTGGTCATCCTCGACACCTGCTTCAGCGGCCGGGCTCTCAAGGGCGTGATGGGTCCGGACGTGGGCGTCGCAGACTTCGCCGAGGTGGACGGCACGTTCCTGATGACCTCGTCGGCGGAGAACCGGACATCGATGGCGCCGGTGGGCGCCGAGTACACCCTGTTCACCGGTGAGCTCGTCAGGGTGCTGGACCAGGGGCACCCCGATACCGACGACCTCCTGGACATGGACACCATCTACCGCTCGGTGGACCGCGCCCTGCGGGCCGGCGGAGGTCCCGTTCCACAGCAGCGAGCCCGTAACGCGGGTGCGCGCATCACGTTCGTCCGCAACCGGGCCCGCCTGGGCGAGCGCCGCGGTCCCCGGATCCCGGCGGCGCGCGACACCGCCGTACCAGCCGGCTACGAGGCACTGCTGAACGAGACCGTGCCGGGGCTGATCGAGCGGCTGGCCGGGCTGACGAAGTCGGGGCACGGCGCCGAGGCGGACGCCGTGCTCACGGCCGTGGCCACCCGCTGGCCCGAACAGGAGGCCGCGGCGCTCCTCGGCGAGCTGCGCTCGGCCGGACTCGGCCGGTTGACGAAGCTCGCCTGCGAGGCCGTCGTCGCGCGGCCCGCCACCGAGGTCACGGAGTGCCTGCATGTGCTCGAACAGCTCGGTGACGGCCAGGTGGCCGACATGATGTTCGAGGCGCTGGCACGCACCGGTCCGACCGCCGTCGCGGCGGCCGCCCGCAGCCTGCGCGACCTGGGTCTGACAGTCACGGAGCGTCTGGTGCGGCCCGCCCTCGCCATGGGTGGTCCCGACGGCTCGGCCGACCTGGTGGTGGCCCTCCACCAGCAGGGGCTCGGCGAGGAGGCCATGACCGGGCTGCGCATGCTGGTGGCCCACGAGCCCGACCCGGAGTACGTGCGTGTCGCCGATGCCCTGCTGGAACGGGGCTCGGCCGAATCCGCGTACGCGCTGTACCTGGCACTGCCCGCGGCGCTCGCCGCCTCCCGGTCGCGGGAAGAGACCGCCCGGCTGCTGTTCTCCATGAAGGAGCACGGGGCACAGCCGCAGGCGGAGGAACTCCTCCGCGCCCTGCTCGCCGCCGAGCCGCAGGAGCGGGTCGGCTGGGCGCTCGCCCTGCACACGGTGGGCCTTGCCTGGGGCGACGAGGCGGCCCGCGACCTGTTGTGCCGGGCCTCCGCCGAGGAAGTCCTGCGGATCATGGAAAAGATCCGCAGGACCCGCCCCGACGCCCTCGTCACGGTGGTGCGGTGGGCGACGTCGGGCCCTCGCGGAGCCGCCGACACCGTCGCCTTCATGACGGCGCTGCGCCGGTTCGGCCGGCCCCTGGACGCCATGCGGCTGCTCACCGACGTGGCCGACTCCGGACCCGAGCAGGCCGCCGCCCTCGTCGCGGCCCTGCGCGACCTCGGGCACGAGGCGGCGGACAGACTTCTGGAACGCGCCGCAGACCTCCCCGCCGCACAGCGTGTCGTCCTGCTCACGGCGATGCGTGCGCACGGTGCGCGGGTCGACGCGGACCGGATGCTCGCCGACGTCCTGGACGGCCCGGACGAGGAGCTGGTCGGGGCGCTGCCCGTCCTCGCCGCCGAAGTCGACGTCGAGACGCTCCACGCGCACATCGCGGGCTCCGCCGAGGGCGGGGACGTGGCGCGGGTTCTCCGGCGCTACTGGCGCGACGGACGGTTCGCGGACGCGGACCGCCTCGTCGACCTGCTCGCCGAGCGTCCCGGTCCGCTCCTGGAGGAGACCCTCGCGGAGCTCCCCGTCCTCTGCTCGCCCGACGAGTACCGGCAGCTCGCGGCCTCGATGACCCGGCTCAGCCTCCCGGCGGTCGTGCGTATCACCGCGCGGGTGGCCACGGAACCGGGGGAGAACGAGAGCGACGGGAGCCCGCTGAGCGGCGTCGTCGCCGAAAGCCTTGCCCGGCTGCCTCGCCCCGCGTTGCTGTCCTTGATCGCGGCGCTCCGTCGCCTCTCCGTGGAGGACGGCGGCCGCGCGGAAGTGTGGGCGCTGGGTGTAGCGCTGGCCGGGCGCGACGACGCGCCCCGAGTGCTCCTGGAACTCTGGCAGAGCGAGCGTCCCGTCGCCTGGCTCCCGCTCGAACTGCGGACGTTGATGGAGCTCGCTTCGGCGGACCGGGTCGTGGCGATCTACCGTGCCATGGCGGAGTCGGGGATGCCCCGTGACGTGTCGGTGCTCGCAGGCCTCGGCCTGCGGGCCGATCTGCCGACCGTACTCACCAGGCTGCGCAGGGCGGGACTGCCGCGTGGGGACGCGGTAAGGGTGCAGCGCTCGTCGGCGCGGCGCCATACCGAGGTGCACGATCCGGCGGTCGCGCGAGTCCTTGAGGAAGGGCTGGCGAGACCCTTCGACGTGGCGGACGTGGACCGGGCCAGAAGGGTGCTGTGGCAGGCGGCTCGGGCTCTGGAGCCGTACCAACTGGCGGAGCTGCTCGGCGCCCTGCATCTCCAGGAGAAGGAGGCCGATGTCGCCTGGGTCGTCACCTCGGCCGTGGAACGCGTCCCGTTGGAGGACTGGTTGCCCGATGTGCTCGCCGAGCTGGGCGGTGCCCGTCTCGACGAGGTGGCCCGCCTGCTGATCCAGGCGGTGGTCCGCCGCTCGAAGGCCTGGGAGGTGCGGGGCACCGCGGCCATCCTGCGGGAGGACGGCATGGACGAGTACGCGGACCAGCTGGACGACGCGAGCCGGGGGAATCGGATGAGGCGTTGGCTGCGCATGTGACCCTCGCCGGCCCGGGCGCCGCGGTCTGCGGTGGACCGTTCAGCCCGCGTTGAGCTCCGTCAGTTCCGCCAGCGGCAGGGTGTGCTGGGTGTGCAGGACCTTGGCGCGCAGGTAGCGGACGTTGTGGGCGGTGCTGAAGACGCCGGTCGGTACGCGGTCGCGGACGGTGATGCCGAGGGTGCGCAACTGCTCGGCCTTGTCGGGGTTGTTGGAGAGCAGGTCCAGCTCGCCGTGGCCGAGGGCCCGGAGCATCTGGGCGGCGGCGGTGTAGTCGCGGGCGTCCTCGGGCAGGCCGAGGGCGGCGTTCGCCTCGTAGGTGTCGAGGCCCTGGTCCTGCAGGGCGTACGCGTCGAGCTTGTTGTAGAGGCCGATGCCGCGGCCCTCCTGGCGCAGGTAGAGCAGGACGCCGCCGCGCTCGGCGATGCGTTCGACGGCCTCGCGCAGCTGGGGTCCGCAGTCGCAGCGGGCCGAGCCGAAGACGTCTCCGGTGAGGCACTCGGAGTGCAGGCGGACCAGCGGGAGGGTGCCCGGTGCGGGCTCGCCCAGGACGACGGCGACGTGTTCCTGACCGTCGGTCAGGCCGTGGAAGGTGACGAGTTCGGCGTTGACGCTGTAGCCGTCGGTGAAGCGCAGCGGGACCCGGACACGGGCGCGCTGGGTGGCGGCGGGGAAGTCGGTCATCGGGGTCTCCAGTGTCCGGGTGCAGGACGGCTGTCCCGTGCGGGACGCGTGTCTCTGCTTCAGATTTGAAGCAGATCTACGGCTGGAACCATACCCCATGCTTTAAATTTGAAGCAACAAGTTTCCGGTCGTTCCGCGGAATCGGGGTTCACGAACCGGAACACGGCGACGACGAGCGCCGCCGCCACGGCACCTCGTCGGAGGTCGGCCGCGGCTTCTCGTCGCCCTCCAGCGCCCGCGCGATCACGGAGCTGATCTCCTCCAACTGCGTGACCTGCTCCTCGGAGAGGTGGTCGAACACCGCCGCGCGCACCGTCTCCACATGTCCGGGCGCCGTGCGCTCCAGGGCCGCCATGCCCTTGTCCGTCAGGATCGCGAAGCTGCTCCGCTTGTCCCACTGGCAGTCCTCGCGCCGGATCAGCCCGTCCTTCTCCAGCCGGGTCACGGCGTAGGTCAGCCGGCTCCGGGTGATCTTGGACCTGGCGGCGAGATCGGTCATCCGCAGCTTGCGCTCCGGTTCCTCGGAGAGGTTGGCCAGAATGCCGTAGTAGAGGTGCGGCATGCCGGCGTCCTGCTGGAGCTGGCGGTCGATCGCGTCCTCCAGGAGGTTGGTCGCCGCCATGAACGCGCGCCAGGCGCGCTGCTCCTTCGACGTGAGCCAGCGAGTCGTCATGGGACCAGTGTAAGTTTGTTTCAAACTTTAACCAAGCGTCCGGTTCACACCCCGCCGACCGTCGAGAGTGGTCCAGTCGACCGCCGCGAGTGGTCCCGCCCGCCGCCGAGAGTGAGCGCGTCCGATGCCGTACCCCCACGTCCTGCTGTCCGCCGCCGTCTCCCTGGACGGCTACCTCGACGACACCGGCCCCGAACGGCTGCTGCTCTCCTCGCCGGCCGACTTCGACCGGGTCGACGAGGTGAGGGCCGGCTCCGACGCCATCCTGATCGGCGCCGGCACGATCCGCGCGGACAACCCGCGGCTCCTGGTGTACTCCGAGGCCCGCCGCGCAGCCCGGATCGCCGCCGGCCGGCCCGAGTACCCCCTCAAGGTCACCGTCACCGCGACCGGCGACCTCGATCCGGCCGCGAAGTTCTGGCACACGGGCGGCGACAAGCTCGTCTGCACGACCGACTCGGGCGCGGAGCGGGCGGCCGCCCTGGGCATCGCCGCCGACATCGTCCCGCTGGGACCCGAGCTCGACTGGCCCGCGCTGCTGACCCACCTCCACGACGTCCGCGGTGTGGACCGCCTGATGGTGGAGGGCGGCGGCACCGTCCACACCCAGCTGCTCCAGGAGGGCCTGGCCGACGAGCTCCAGCTGGTCCTCGCCCCGGTCTTCGTGGGCGAGCCCGAGGCGCCGCGCCTGTTCGGCCCCGGCGGCTACCAGGCCGGACGGCTGCGCCTGGTGGAGACCCGCCGTATCGAGGACGTCGTCCTGATGCGCTACGAGCCCACCGCCCCCGGCGCGGGCGGCTCGGTGTCCGCCGCCGACCGCCACTGGCTGCGGCTCGCCTGCGAGCTGGCGGCCCAGTGCCCACCCTCGGCGACGGCGTTCAGTGTCGGCGCGGTGGTGGTCGCCGCCGACGGCACGGAACTGGCCCGCGGCCACTCCCGGGAGGCGGGCGACCCGGCGGTCCACGCGGAGGAGGCGGCCCTCGCCAAGATCGCCCCGGCCGACCCCCGGCTGGCCACGGCCACCGTCTACACCAGCCTGGAGCCCTGCACCCGCCGCGCCTCCCGTCCCCACCCCTGCGCGGAGCTGATCCTCGGCGCGGGGGCGCGCCGGGTGGTCACGGCCTGGCACGAACCGGACACCTTCGTGCGGGCGGCGGACGGGACGGGGATGCTGCGGGAGCGGGGGGTGTCGGTGGTGGTCCTGGCCGAGTACGAGGCCCTGGCCAAGGCGCCGAACGCACACCTGGAAACGCCCCGCGGCTAGGTCTCCGCGCGGGGGCGCTCGTAACCCGTGTGACTCGCACTCTTCGGATGGCGTATGCTGGTGTCACCGACGCGGGGTGGAGCAGCTCGGTAGCTCGCTGGGCTCATAACCCAGAGGTCGCAGGTTCAAATCCTGTCCCCGCTACTGAAACTCAGGGCCGGAATCCGGATCACGGATTCCGGCCCTGAGGCGTGTCCGGGCGCGCGTTTCTTGGAGGCGTGGTCAACTCGACCGTTTTTGGCCGGTCGTGGCAGGTAAGTCCATCGCGTGGAAGCTTAATGATCAAGGCGAATGGCTTGGAATCTTACCGCCGGGTCTATTAACGTTCGATAACGCAGCGCGGTCGTCCCAGCCGTCACCCGAGATGGCTCCGTGCGCACGCGCCGAATCCCGTCAAGGGAACCGGGGAACCACCACCTTGGGGTGAATCGCACGGCTGCCGCCGAGTACGAATCGGCCGGTATACGCGCGTAGGAGACCTTCCCGCTCCGAACCCGTCAGCTAACCCGGTAGGCGGCGGAAGGAAAGGAGTACGCCCGCGTGGCGTCCAACCGGCCTGCTCCGACAGCCCCGTTCGTACCCAGCCAGCGGCAGCCCGACACCTTCGGTTACGGCACCTACCGCACCGACGAGGGCCCCTGGGAGGAGTGGAACCCCACCGAGGAGTCCCTCGCCCCCGAGCGCGGCCGGCACCGGATCGCCAAGCAGCGCGGCGGCGGACTCGCCCGCAGCTCCACGGTCCTCGGCGTCGGCGTCATCGCCGCCGTCGGCGCGGGCGGCATGGCCACCGCCAACACCGGCCACCCGCCGGTCTCCATCTCCCTGCCGGACCTGCCGTCCGTCGACTCCCTGCTGGGCGACGGGGGCGGCCACCAGGCCACGCAGACGGCGCTGAGCAGCGTCACCACGACGGCCGCCACGGACGGGGACTCCTCGTCCGACGCCGGTGAGGCGCTGCGCAGCCGCATCATCGCCCAGGCCGAGCGGCAGCAGAACCAGTTGGACACCAAGGCGAGCGCCAAGGCCGTGGCCGCCGCCGACAAGGTGGTCGCCGCCGCGGAGGCCAAGGCGGAACAGGCCGCGGCCGCCAAGGCCGGCGCCGCCAAGGAGAAGGCGGTGGCCGCCGCCGCGCAGAAGGCCGAGCAGGCCCGGATCGCGGCGCTGGCCAAGCAGTACACGCTGCCCGTCGTGTCGTACACGATCACCGGCACCTTCGGCCAGGCCGGCTCCATGTGGTCCTCCGGCTACCACACCGGCCTCGACTTCGCCGCCCCGACCGGCACGCTGATCAAGGCCGTCCACGGCGGCACGATCACCGAGGCGGGCTGGGCCGGCTCCTACGGCTACCGCACGATCCTCACCCTGGACGACGGCACCGAGCTGTGGTTCTGCCACCAGTCGTCGATCGGCGTCAAGGTCGGCCAGAAGGTCGCCACCGGCGACGTCATCGGCCGCGTGGGCGCCACCGGCAACGTCACCGGCCCGCACCTCCACCTCGAGGTCCACCCCGGCGGCCAGCCCACCGGCATCGACCCGATGACCTGGCTGCGCGGCAAGGGCCTCAACCCCTGACGCACCTCCACCGGCCCCGGCGGGCCTTCCGCTTTTACGAGAACTTCGTATTGCGTGGGATGGCCCGCCTGCCGCGCCGCGTTGGAATGGAGCATGACTGCTTCTTCCGCATCCCCGGTCCTCCGTAAGCTCGGCGCCTCCGACCTGGAGGTCTTCCCGCTCGCCCTCGGCGGCAACGTCTTCGGCTGGACCGCCGACGAGGCCACCTCCTTCGCCGTCCTCGACGCCTACGCCGCCGCGGGCGGCAACTTCGTCGACACCGCCGACTCCTACAGCGCCTGGGTCGAGGGCAACCAGGGCGGTGAGTCCGAGACGATCATCGGCAAGTGGCTCAAGGCGCGCGGCAACCGCGACGACGTGGTCGTCGCGACGAAGGTCAGCCAGCACCCCGAGTACGCGGGCCTGTCGGCCGCCAACATCAAGGCCGCCGCCGACGCCTCCCTGCGCCGCCTCGGCACCGACCACATCGACCTCTACTACACCCACTTCGACAAGCCCGAGGTGCCGGTCGAGGAGATCATCGGGGCGCTGGACGAGCTGGTGCGGGCCGGCAAGGTCCGGCACATCGCCGCGTCCAACATCAGCGCCGAGCGGCTCCAGGAGTCCCTGGACTTCTCCGACCGCGAGGGCCTGGCCCGGTACGTCGCCCTCCAGCCGCACTACAACCTGGTCTCCCGCGACACCTACGAGGGCTCCCTCCAGGACCTCGCCTCCCGCACCGGCCTCGCCGCGGTCCCGTACTTCGCCCTCGCCTCCGGTTTCCTCACCGGCAAGTACCGCCCCGGCACGACGGTCGACAGCGTCCGGGCGGGCGGGGCCGCCAAGTACCTGGAGTCCGAGCGCGGCCAGCGGGTCCTGGTGGCCCTGGACGAGATCGCCGAGGCCCACGCGGCGCCCGTCCCGACGGTCGCCCTGGCCTGGCTGGCGGCCCAGCCCACCGTCACGGCCCCCATCGCCTCGGCCCGCACGGTGGAGCAGCTCCCGGCGCTCCTCGCAGTGGCGGACCTGACTCTGACGGACGAGGAACTGCTGAGGCTGACACGGGCTTCGGCCTGACGGCGCGGCGACGAGGGCGGGGACCGCGGGGGTGGGGGCGGCAGGGACGGCGGGGGCGGGGACGGAGCGGTGACCCGGCTGCTCTCCGCACCCCCGCCCCCCCCGGGCCCTCCCCCCCGGGCCCTGCCCCCCCCGGGCCCTGCCCCCCCGGGCCCCTACGACCGGTACGGGTTGCAGGGCGTGGACGGCAGGGGTGTCGCGCCGTACCACGCCGGGGCTCCGGGGACCGGTGCGACCGGACAGCCGTAGCCCGTGCCCGCCGTGCGGGACGCGTACTCCAGGGCGGGGCGGGCGAGTTCGCGGCGGCTCCACAGTTCGGTCAGCAGTTCCCGTTCCCGTACGACGAAGTCGGCCCCGGCCCGCCCCCGCTGCCCCCGGCGCCGCAGCAGCGCGAGTGCCGTCGCGTACTCCTCGTACTCGGTGACCGCCCGCCCGGCGGGCTTCCCGAAGTGGTACGCGGCGTACTCCCGGGCGATCTGCCGGGCCCGCATCGACCCGAGGACGAACGGCTCGGCCGCCCCCAGCCACCCCGCGTACACGTACGCCGGCAACTCCTCCCGCACCGTCCGCAGCTCCCGCTGCCGCGTCCACACCGCCAGCCAGGTCAGCAGCCCGAACAACGGCACCATGAACATGCCGTACACGGCGAAGAACCCGAACTGCCCGAAGGTCGAGGACCCGTTCCAGAGCGCGTGCATGCTCATCGCGAGCAGCAGCCCGCACACCGGCGCCAGCACGCGCCGCGCCCGCTGCCGTTCCCCGGAGAGCGCGGCGACGCCGAAGCCGATCCCGGTGAGGACGGTGAACAGGGGGTGCGCGAAGGGCGACATGACGATGCGCACGAAGAAGGTGGCGGCGGTGACGGAGGCGATCCCGCGGTCACCGGTCAGCTGGTCGGTCCCGAAGGCCGTACCGAGGTAGAGGATGTTCTCGGTGAACGCGAACCCCGTGGCGGTGACCCCGGCCACCACCACCCCGTCGACGATCCCGGTGAAGTCCCGTCTGCGGAAGAGGAAGACCAGCAGCACGGCCGCGGCCTTCGCGGACTCCTCGACGATGGGCGCTATCACGGTCGCCCCGAGCGTGTCCGCGTCACTCGGATCCGCGGTCGCCGTCGCTATCCAGTGGGTGGCGAAGCTGTTGGCGACGATGGCTATCAGCGCGGCCGCGCAGGCGCCCCAGGCGAAGGCGAACAGCACGTTCCGCCAGGGGCCCGGCTGCACGCGGTCGAGCCACCGGAAGGCGCTCACCAGCAGCGGCACGGGCAGCACGGCGAGCCCGAGCCCGACGAGGAACCCCTCGGTCCCCGTCTGTTCCCGCACCAGCGCGAGGATGACGAGCCCGGAGACGGCCAGCAGCGTGCCCAGCGCCCCGTACCGCACCCAACGCCGCTGCCACCAGCGAGGATGCCGCAGCCCTTCGGCGGCGGGATGCGGCGGGTAGGGCGGGTACGGCGGGTACTGCGGCGGAGAGGTGGCCACGGCATCGACCCTAACGAGGTGACTCCAGTCGGTGCTGCTCGCTCGGCCGCACCCGATGCTGTACGCGACGGAAGAGCAGATCGTTCACCACATGTCCCTTGTCCAGCCCCTGACCCTCGAAACGGGTCAGCGGCCGGTACGGCGGACGTGGCGCGAAACCGCCGTCGGCCTGTGTGTTCTCGAAGTCGGGGTGCGCTTCGAGCACGTCGAGCATCTGCTCGGCGTACGGCTCCCAGTCCGTCGCGCAGTGCACGGTCGCCCCCGGCTTCAGCCGGGTCGCGACGAGGTCGAGGAACTCGGGCTGGATCAGCCGCCGCTTGTGGTGCCGCTTCTTCGGCCAGGGGTCGGGGAAGTAGACGCGCAGCCCGTCGAGCGAGTCGGGCCGGAGCATCTCCCGGAGCAGGATGATCGCGTCGCCGTTGCCGACCCGGACGTTGGACAGCCCCTGCTGGTCGGCGAGGTTGAGCAGGTTGCCCTGCCCCGGCGTGTGCACGTCCACGGCGAGGATGTTGACGCCCTGGTCCTCGGCGGCCATCTGCGCGGTGGCCTCGCCCATCCCGAACCCGATCTCCAGCACCACCGGGTTGCCGTTGCCGAACAGCTCGTCGAGGTCGATGACCCGCTGTCCGTCGATGTCCAGCCCCCACTTGGGCCACAGCCGCTGCAGCGCGTCGGCCTGCCCGGAGGTCACTCTGCTGCGGCGCGGCTGGAAGCTGCGGATCCGCCGCTCGAAGTGCGACCCGGCGGGATCGGCCCTGGGTCCGTCCGGGAACCGCGGCTCCCCCTTGGCCCGGGTGTGCCGGACGGGCACCCCGGGGGTGTGGTGGGAGCCGGCGCCGGGGACGGTCCCGGCGGGCTGAGGGGCTTCGGGGGCATTGAGCGAGTCAGACACAGTGCCTCCGATTTTACGGCCCGTACCCGCCGTGGACGGGCCCCGTGCGGGAGTCACACCGGACCCAGCATCTCCAGCGCCCGCCGTGCCACCTCCCGCCCGATCGGCAGCGAGGCCGTCGCCGCGGGCGAGGGCGCGTTCAGCACGTGCACCGCGCGCGGCCCCTCCTTGATCAGGAAGTCGTCGACGAGCGTCCCGTCCCGCAGCACGGCCTGCGCCCGCACCCCGGCCGCCGCCGGCACCAGGTCACCTTCGTCCACGGCGGGCAGCAGCCGCCGTACGGCCTTGGTGAACGCCTTCTTCGACACCGACCGGCGCAGTTCCCCGCCCCCGTACCGCCAGTGCCGGCGCGCCAGCGTCCACGAACCCGGCCAGGCCAGCGTCCCGGCGACCTCCCGGGGCCGGACCACGCCCCAGCCGTACCCCTCGCGGGCCAGTGCCGGCACCGCGTTGGGCCCGATGTGGACACCGCCGTCGATCCCGCGCGTGAGGTGCACCCCGAGGAACGGGAACGCCGGGTCCGGCACCGGGTACACCAGCCCCCGCACCAGCTCCGGCCGTGCCAGCTCGTAGTACTCGCCGCGGAACGGCACGATCCGCATGCCCGGCTCGTCGCCGGTCAGCCGCGCGAGCTCGTCGCAGTACAGCCCGGCGCAGTTCACCAGCACGCGCGCGCGTACGACGTCGCCGCGCGAGGTGAGCACGGCCACGCCCCGCTCCGGGCGCCGGTCCACCCGGACGACCCGGGCGCCGTACCGGATGTCGGCCCCCGAAGCCGCGCCGAGCTGCCGCGCGACGCCCACGAAGTCGCACACCCCGGTGGTCCCCACGTGTATGGCGGCCAGCCCCCGCACCTCGGGCTCGTACTCGCCGATCTGGGCGGCCCCCAGTTCGCGCACCGGTATGCCGTTCTCCCGGCCGCGCTGGACGAGCGCGTGCAGCCGGGGCAGCTCGGCCCGCTCGGTGGCGACGATCAGCTTGCCGGTGACGGCGTGGGCGATGCCGTACTCCGCGCAGAACTTGACCATCTCGGCGGCGCCCTCGACCGCGTACCGGGCCTTCAGTGACCCGGGCCGGTAGTAGATCCCGCTGTGGATGACCCCGCTGTTCCGCCCGGTCTGGTGCCGGGCGGCCCCGGCCTCCTTCTCCAGCACGGTGACCCGGGTCCCGGGCGCGGCCCGGGTGATCGCGTACGCGGTGGACAGCCCGACGATCCCCCCACCGACGACGAGCACGTCACAGTCGTAAGCAATCCCGGCGCGCACCTGCACCACCTCCCACATCGATAGTGCACTGCGCCACTGACAGTCACTTCAAACGCCGGTGCGTGGAGCGCGCCCCTTCAGGGGCGCTGGGGGTGCCCCCGGCCGAAGGCTGGGGGAGGAACTGCGCGAGCAACCACGATGCACCCGCACCCGCCCGATCAAATGAACCCGGCAGAAGTCGAGGCGCCCCTCACGCCGGCGCCATCAACAACGGCCGCGCCCGCTCACGCAGCTCCACCACCCGTGGCTCGTCCCCGTACGGTTCCAGCCGGTGCAGCAGGTCCTTCACGTACTCGGTGGTCCGCGCCGACGAGATCCGCCCCGCCACCTCCACGGCCCGCACCCCCTGCTCGCACGCGGCGTCGAGGTTCCCGGACTCCAGTTCGGCCACGGCGGACACGACCAGCCGCAGCCCGTGCGACCGCACGAACTCCTCCGTCGGCTTCGACAGCGCCTGCTCCGTGAACCTGCGCACCTGGCGCGGCGCCTTCAGGTCCCGGTAGCACTCGGCGGCGTCGGCGGCGAACCGGTCGTAGCCGTAGAAACCGAGCCAGGAGGGATCGTTGTCCCCCTCACGCGCCCGTTCCAGCCAGCCTTCCGCGGCCTTCAGCGCGGCCCCCGCGGCCAGGGCGTCGCCCGCGCGCGCGTGGGCCCGCGCCTCGACCAGCCGGAAGAAGCTCATGGTCCGCGCGGTCGCCAGTCCCCGGTTGCGTTCGACGGCGGCCTGCGCGAGGTCCACGCCCTCGTCGCCGAACCCGCGGTACGTCGCCTGCAACGACATCGATGCCAGCACGTACCCGCCGAGCGGTACGTCCGCGGCCGCGCGGGCGAGCCGCAGGGCCTGGATGTAGTACCGCTGCGCGGCCTCCTGCTGACCGGTGTCGAACGCCATCCACCCGGCCAGCCGTGTCAGCTCGGCACTCGCCCCGAACAACGCCCGCCCGACCTCGTCGGAGTACGCGCCGAGCAGCAGCGGTGCCGCCTCCACCCGTAAACACTCCGGCACCATCGAGGAACGCCAGTCACCGCCGCCGTACTTGGAGTCCCAGCGCCTGGCGTCCTCGGCGGCCTCCCGCAGTTTCTGCACATCGCTGTGGCCGACTTTGAGCGGTGCGCCCGCACCCTCGGCGCCGATCGCCTCGCGCGCGACCGAACTGTCGGCGGGGGTTATCAGCCAGCGCGAGGCGGGCGTTGCGTATGCGCTCACTGCGAACGATCCGGCGAGCGACTGCCAGATGCCACCGGCACCGGCCCGGCGGCCGGCCAGGTCGAGACGGTACAGGTCCGTCGCGGACCGCACCGCCTGTCCGACGTCCCTGGGGAAGGCGAGGCCCACTTCGGGCGCGGGATCCGCGTCCGCCAGGCCGATCTCGTGGAGCGGCACCGGGCGGCCGAGCTTCTGGCCGATCGCGGCGGCGATGAGGTGCGGCGCGGCGCCCTGCGGCACCATGCCCTTCGACACCCAGCGCGCCACCGACGTCTTGTCGTAGCGAAGAGTCAACCCGCGTTGCGCGCCAAGGTCGTTGACGCGTCGTGCGAGTCCTGCGTTGCTGATTCCCGCGAGGGCGAGAACGGCGCCGAGCTTTTCGTTCGGCCCGCGTTGCTCCCTGGACATGCGCCACCCCTCGACACAGACGGCTGCCGCGCTGGCATAACCACGCGGCATTCGTAAACCCAGCGTAGTTCGCCGCATCCCAAGCGTTAAGGGGCATTGTTCCGGATGGCGGGATTGTGGTCCGTACGCGAGTGCGGCCCGTATACGCACCGTGCACGGCCTGTCGCGCCGTGCCCCCGCCGTGTGGCCGTGCGCCCGCCCGTGCGCTCTTCTCCGGCCATGGGGGGAGCGGTTCCATGGTTTCCGCGTGGGTCGGCCCGCTGTACTGGATCCAGCGGGCTGGGGGACACCGCCACCTTCATCCCCGCGGGTGGCGGACCGGTCCGGGAGGCGATGCCCGCCTCCCGGACTGTGCGTGTCCCGACACGCGAGCGTGCGATGCGCAAAGCATGTACGGAGCGTGCGCAAGCCCACGCGGCCTTCGTCGATTTGGCCGAAAATCGACCCTGCCCTTCGTGGGTGATCAACGCTCCTACCATGGGAATTGAGGGCGCGAAGGGCGTTCTGGGGGAGCGTACAGGGGGCGCATTCACGTCGCAGTTTCCCTGCGCCCCACGGCGGTTCGCTTCTTCCGCGGCATCCGAGTGCGCCCTCTCCTGCGACAACTCCGCGACGCCCGCCGGGGATCAAAGGCGCCCCCGCCGTCCCTACGGAGCGCGCCGTTCATGGCAGCATGGGGACCCGGTTCGTACCGTGCATGGTTGTCCACAGCCTGTGGAGGCGTCGATGCGGTGGTTGGTGGGATGGAGCAGCACCGCCTCCGGTGCCGCCACGATCGGCTCCGCCGGCGCCCTGGGATACGACGGCGAGACCGTCCACCCGGTCGGCTCCATGCTGCTGTGGGGCGACCCCGACCCGCTCTGGGCGGTCGGCGACTGGCGCCCCGACGAGGTTCGGGTGATCAAGGCCGACGGGCCGAACCGCATCGCCGTCCTCGGCACCTGCGGCGCCACCGACGAGGAGCTGCGTCTCGGCCTCTTCACGGCGCGCGGGGGCGCACTCCGGCATCTGACCGCCTGGCCCGGCAGCTACACGGCCGTCGTCCAGGTCGGCCGCCGGATCACCGTCTGCGGCGACCTCGCGGGCGCCCGCCCGGTCTTCCACAGCTCCTGGGCCGGTGGTACGGCCTACGCCACGGCCGCGCTGCCGCTCGCCGACCTCATCGAGGCCAACCTCGACTACGGCCACCTCGCCGCGCTGCTCGCCGCCCCCGACGTACCGGCCGCGCTGCACGACTCCACGCCCTACGAGGGCGTACGGCGCATTCCGCCGGGGCATGCGCTGATCCTGCGCGCCGGGGCGCGCGAGGTCGCGGGGTACGAGCAGGTCACCTCGCTGGCCGTCGCGGCACCCTCCGCCGACCCCGACAGCGCGGTGGACGCGGTACGGGACGCGCTCGTAGAAGCCGTACGCGCGCGGCTGTCGGCGCCCCGGCACGTCCCGGACATCGACCCTGGTCCGGTCCCCGGAATGGGCCCCGCCGAGCGGCGGGCGGCCCGCGGGATGCCGGTGCCCGGCATCGGCGCGGACCTGTCCGGCGGCCCGGCGTCCGGAACCCTCGCACTGCTCGCCGCCGGGCTGCCCGGCATGCCCGGCACCGTTCTCGGCCACGGCACGGGCGCCGGCGAACGCCTCCTCGCCGTCACCTTCAACGACCTCGCCGTGGTCGGCCGCGAGTCGGAAGTCGAACGGGCCGGAACCCTGGCGGCCAACCCGCGTCTGCACCACGTGGTGGTGACCGGCGGCGAGGAGATCCTCCCGTACGCCGACCTGGAGGGCCCCCTGACCGACGAGCCCGGGCCGTCCCTGGTCTCCGCGGCCCGGCACCGCGCCCGGCTCGCCGCGGGCAGCGCCGACCACTTCACCGGCTACGGCGCCCGCCAGGTCCTGGACGCGCACCCCGCCCGCCTCGCCGACCTGCTGATGGACCGCAAGCGGCGCCACCTGGTCCGCCCGGTGGCCGCGCTCGCCAAGGCCGACGGCTCGGTGATGGTCCCCGCGCGCGTGTACGGAGCGGCGCGCAAACTCGCCCGCACGCCGTACCGCGCGGGCGTCGAGTCCCTCGCCGAGCGCCTGCTCAGACGCCGCTTCGACGACCCCGGGGGCGCCGTCGGGGCGTCCCTGGCGGCGCTCACCTGGGCGAGACCCGGCCCCGCGGCGCGCTGGCTGACGGGTGAGGCCCTGGCAGAAGTATCGGTTCTGCTCCAGGGCTCGGCGAACCGCTCCGGCGTCGGCCCCGGGCAACGCCCCGGAGACTACCGCGCGCGGGCGGTGCTGGCCCGTCACGCGGCCGACATCCGGGTGCTGGAACAGGCCGCCGAGATCCGCTCCCAGCGACTGCACGCGCCCTTCCTCGACAACCAGGTGGTCCGCGCCTGCCGGGCCCTGCCCGAAGCGCTGCGCGTCCAGCCGGGCGCCCGCGCGGCCATCCTCCGCACGGTCCTGGAGGGCGCCGGCGTCACCGACCTCCCGCCGGGCTGGGGCGCACCCTCGCACGCGTCCTCCGCGGCGGCCACCCGTACCGGGCTGCGCGTGGCGGCCGACGAGCTGATCGCCCTCTTCTCCACGCCGTTGCTGGCGCAGGCCGGGCTGGTGGAGGCACGGGTGGTCCGCAAGGCGCTGCGCGCCGCGGCGGCGGGCGAGCCGCTGCCGCTGGACGGGCTGGCCGACCTGGTCTCCCTGGAGCTGTGGCTGCGCCGGCTCCTCTCCCGCCGGGGCACCTGCTGGACCGGCACCCCGGCACGCGCGCGTGCGGTGCCCGCGGGGATCCGGCCGATGCGGGGGGCACTGGCCTCGGGGGCGTGACCCTGCGGGGTGCGGGGTGCGGGGTGCGGGGGGATGGAGGTTGTCCGGCCGCGAGCCGGTGGGGGGCGATCTCGACCGCGCGGCGGTTGCCGTGTGTCGGATAGGCCCCGCGCCCCGACGGGGCGCTGTCCGGCCGTGTCCCGTCGAGCCGCGGGCAGTCGTGCCTCCCCGAAGCCCCGAAGCCCCGAAGCCCCGAAGCCCCGAAGCCCCGAAGCCCCGAGTGCCGAAAGGGCCTGGGAGGCGTCCCCAGGCGGCGCGGGTGGGCGCGACGGCACCCCGTCGGCGCCGGCGAGCGTCCCGCCCCCGCCCGCCCCCACCCCCGGGTGATCCTCTCGACACCCCGCGTTCGAAACCCCGTGCCCCGGCTTCCCGCCCCGGTGACAATGACCCGGTGCGGTACCGAATCCTGGGCGTGGCCCGAGCCAGCGACGACCAGGGGGAGCCCGTACCCGTCGGCGGCCCCCGGGTCCGGGCCCTGCTCACCGCCCTCGCCCTGCATCCCGGCCGCAGCCTCACCCCGGAAGCGCTCATCGGGGAGATCTGGGCGGCTGACGACACCCCGCCCCAGGACGCCCCCGCCGCCCTCCAGGCCCTCGTCGGACGCCTGCGCAGGGCGCTGGGCAGGGACAGCGTCGCATCCACCCCCGGCGGCTACCGGCTGGCCGCCACCGAGGACGACATCGACCTGCACGTCTTCGAGCGGCGGGTACGCGAAGGCACGGAAGCCCTGGCCACGGGCGACCCCGCGACGGCCCACCGCGTTCTCACCGAGGCCCTCGCCCTGTGGCACGGGCCCGCCCTCGCCGACCTCCCCGACCGTGCCACGGCCGCCGCCCGGCCCGAGGCGCTCCGCCTGGAAGCCACCAGGGCCCGCGCCGACGCCGCCCTCGCCCTCGGACGCGCCCTCGACGTCGTACCGGAGCTGACGGAGCTGACCGCGGCCCACCCGTACGACGAACCGCTGCACGCCCTCCTCATCCGTGCGCTGCGCGACACCGGCCGCCCGGCGGACGCCCTCGCCGCCTACGAGACCGCCCGCCGCACCCTCGCCGACGGCCTCGGCACCGACCCGGGACAGGAACTCCGGGACCTGCACGCGTCGTTGCTGACACAGGAGCCCACCCTGCTGCCCGCGCCCCCGCCCCGCACCGGCAACCTCCGTCCGCGCCTTACCTCGTTCGTGGGCCGGGAACCCGAGCTGGAAGCCATACGTTCCGAATTGCACAGGGCCCGTCTCGTCACCCTCACCGGACCGGGCGGCTCCGGAAAGACCCGTCTCGCCGAGGAGGCCGCCGTCCGGCTCCCGCAGGCCTGGCTGGTCGAGCTCGCCCCGCTCGACCGGCCGGAGGCGGTGCCAGGCGCGGTGGTCAGCGCGCTCGGTCTGCGCGAGACCGTGCTCATGACCAACGAACTGGCGAGCCCGGGGGCCGACCCCACAGCCCTGCTCGTCGAGCACTGCGCCCGGCGCAGCCAACTCCTGATCCTTGACAACTGCGAACATGTCATCGAAGCGGCGGCCTCCCTCGCCGAGACCCTGCTCACCCACTGCCCGGGGCTCACGATCCTCGCCACCAGCCGGGAACCCCTGGGCGTCCCGGGTGAGTGGGTGCGCCCGGTCGAGCCCCTCGCCCCCGAGCAGGCGCACCGCCTCTTCGAGGAGCGCGCCGCCACCGTCCGCCCCGGCACCGGCGCCGAGCCGGGGTACGCGGCGGCGGTCGGCGAGATCTGCAGGCGTCTGGACGGACTGCCGCTCGCCATCGAGCTGGCGGCGGCCCGGCTGCGGCTGCTGACGCCCCGGCAGATAGCGGACCGCCTCGACGACCGCTTCCGGCTGCTCACCTCCGGCAGCCGCACGGTCCTGCCCCGCCAGCAGACACTGCGCGCGGTCGTCGACTGGTCCTGGGACCTGCTCGACGAACGGGAGCGGACGGTCCTGTGCGAGGTGTCCGTCTTCGCGGGCGGCTGGGACCTCGCGGCGGCGGAGGCCGTGTGCACCGGCCCCGCGGCGGACCTGATCGGGGCTCTCGTCGACAAGTCCCTGATCGTCGCCACCCCGGACGTACCGGGGGTGCTCGACGGCACCGTCGACGGCAGCGCCCCCGGAGGCATGCGGTACCGCATGCTGGAGACCATCCACGAGTACGCCGTCGAACGGGCCGCGGAGAGGCCCGGACTGCGCGCCGCGGCGGAGCGGCGGCACCGGGCGTGGGTGCGCGCGCTGGTGGCGGAGGCGGAGCCGAAACTGCGCTCCGCGGAGCAACTCCCGTGGATCCGCCGTCTGGAGACCGACCTGGACAACATCCGTGCCGCACTCGCCCGCGCGGTGCGCGCGGGCGACGAGGCGCAGGCGGGCGCGATCGTCCTGGCCGTCTGCTGGTTCTGGTGGCTGTGCAACTACCGTCAGGAGGCGGTGGCCTCGGTGCGTGCGGTGCTGTGCCTCGGCGTCGCCCGGGACGCCCTGCCGAAGGACGCGGGACCGGACGAACTGCGGGTGTTCGCCGACACGGCCGACCCGATCGGCGCCCTGTTGGCCACCACCGAGGACGCCGAGTCCCGACATCCGCTGCGCGAGCTGCGCATGGACCTGCGGCTGTTCCACCTCTTCCTGATGTCCGAGTCCGATTCCAGGGACTTCCCGAGGGACAAGCGCCTGCGGCCGTACCTCGCCCGGGTACGGGCCGCCTACGAGCGCGGCGGGCCCCCAGCCGCGCGGCTGCCCGGCCTCATCTGGCCGCTGACGGCCTGGTACCTGGGCGGCCCGGTGGACGTCGGCCCCGACATGGCCGCCGTCGTCGCCAACTGCCGGGTCCACGGCGGGGACTGGGAGGTCGGCGTCATGCTGATGTACCGCGCCCATGTCCGGGTCGACTCACCGGGGAATCTGCGGGGCATCGACGAGGACCTGGCCGAGTTGCGCATCCTCAGCCGGCGGGTCGGGGACCGCTGGATGCGGGCGCAGGTGTGCAGCGCGGCGGGCGAGGCCGACATGGCGCGCGGCCGGTTCGGCCAGGCGGCGGGCGAGTACGAGGAGGCGCTGCGGCTCGCCCACGAGGTGGGCGCGTACGCGGAGACGCCGTTTCTGCTGGCGCGGCTCGCCGAGATCGCCTTCCGGGCCGGTGACCTGGCCGGTGCCCACACCGCCCTGGACCGGGCGGCCGAGGCCTGCGAACGGTACGGGGTGGCGGAGACGAAGGCGTACGTGGCGCTGCTGCGGGCGCAGCTCGCTCACCACGACGGGGACCTGCCCACGGCACTCGAGCACTACGCGGTCGCCCGCACGGCCACCGCGCAGGGCACCCCGCCCCCGCAGTTCGCAGCGGCGTTCCGAGCGGTGGAGGCCCTGCTCGTGGCGCTGGAGCACGGCCCGGCCCGGGGCCTGCCGATCGTGGCCGACGCGCTGCGCGAGGCGACGGCACAGCGGTGCGCCGAGGTCATCACGGCCGCCCTCGCCGACATCGCCGCCGACCTGCTGGCCCGGCTCGGCGATCTGGCGCGCGCGGTACGGCTGTTCGCGGCGGCCGACCAGTGGCGCGACGGAGGCCCCCGGCCGGAACCGGAGCGCAGCCGCGCCGAGGAGGTCGACGCGGCGGCCCGCACGGCGCTGACCCCGCAGCGCTACGCGGCCGAGCGCTCACGCGGCGCGTCCCTGACCGAGGAGGACGTCCTGCGCGAGCTGGACGGGATCCCGGCAGCCCCTAGCGGCAGCTGAACGTCGACTCGGCCCAGTCGGCGAGCGTGAGCGAGTCGAAGGCGCCGTTCCGCGGCTCCACCACCAGGCGCACGGTGCGGCGCCCCGTGAGGTTCACGTGGACGGGGACGGCCGGCCGGCCGCCCTCGACCGTTCCGGACCGCCACAGCCGCACCCCGTCGCCGTAGACGGTGAAGACGACCTTGCCGAGGCCGAGGGTCAGGTCGTCGACGCCGGCCATCGCGTCGTAGGCGGTGCACTGCCGGTTCAGGTCGATGGTGACGGAGGAGGAGCCGTGCACGGTGACGCCGTGCGTGTACTCCTTGCCGGCGACCGTCAGGCCGTGGCGCTGCCACACCCAGCTGCTCTCGCCGAGCCGCATCTCGGGCCGGGTGCCGTCGCCGGTGACGTCGAAGCGCAACTCGCTCCACTGGTAGACGACCGGGGCGGGCGGCGGCGTGGGCGCCTGGGTGGGCGTGGGGGTGGGTCGCGGGCTGGGCGTGGGCGCCGGGGTGGGGGTCGGGGTGGGGGTCGGCGTGGGGGCCGGTTTCGGCTTCGGGCTCGGGCGCGGGATCGGTGTGGGAGCCGAGGTGGGGGTGGAGATGGGAGTCGGCTCGGGGGCGAGGACCACGGGCTCGGGGGAGGGCTTCTGCTTGGGCCGGGCGGGGGCCGGGGAAGCGGGCCGGACGACCGGTGCGGACGGGGTGGGCCGGGCGACCTCCTTCACGGGGTGGCCGTCGTTCGTCAGGGCGAGGGCGACCGCGGCGATCGCCGCGGCGACCACGCCGGCGGCGACACCGGCCTTCACCGGCGCCCCCAGGCCCTCCGAGGCCGCGGCCCCGCCGCCCGCTCCGCCGCCGGACGAGCCGCTCGCCGCGGCGGCCGCACCAGCGGCCCCGGCTCCGGCGCCACCGGCGACGATCCCGAGCGCCTTGGCGTACCCGGCGGCCCCGAACCAGCCGATGACCGCGACCGGCACGACAGCCGGGATACCGGCGGCCACCTCCTCGATCTGGACGGCGGCCAGCCGGCACCGGGCGCACTCCTCCAGATGCTTGCGCAGCCCCCGCTCCGCGCGGATGCGCAGCTTTCCACGGGCGTAGCCGCCGAGTTGGTCGGCGTAGCGGGCGCACTCCTCGTCGTCGGTTAGGGCGGCGCTGACATGGGCCTGGAGGTAGGCCTGCTTCAGCCCTTCGCGGGCCCGGCTGGCGAGCACCCGGGTGCCGTTGGCGTCGAGTCCGAAGAGGGTGGCCACCTCGCTCGGCGACTCGTCCTCGACCTCGGTGTGCCACAGCACGGCCTGCCAGCGCTCGGGCAGCGAAAGGAAGGCCTGCATGGCCATCGACTGCTCGGCCTCGTGCATCGCGCGGACGTCGGCGCCGGGATCGATCGTGTCGTCGCCGGGCACCGCGGATCCGTGCGAGGCCTGCGCCGCGAACACCGCGAAGTCGTCGACGAGCTGCTCACGCCGGGCCGACCTGATCCACTGGGCCGCGACCCGCCGTACGGAGGTGAGCAGATAGGCGCGCACGGCGTGTTCGGGCCCGTGCCCGCCGCGCACGGCCTGCAGCATCCGGGCGAACACCTCGGCGGTCAGGTCGTCGGCGGTGTGGCCGTCCCGGCAGCAGCCGCGCGCATACCGCCGGACCGCGTCGGCGTGCCGCCGGTACAGCTCCTCGTACGCCGCGTCGTCGCCGGCCCGCATCCGCTCGATCAGCAGCCCGTCGGCGGGCGGCAGCTCCCGGCGCGGCGGCGGCACACTCCCGTCGCGCTGTGCCGGAACGTTCCCCTCCGGCGGCCCGGGGGTCGGGGCAGCGGACCGGCCGCCCTGGCTGGGCACCTGGGGCGCGGTCGTCTCGTCCCCGACGGACGCGTCGTCCCACCCGTCAACGCTCATCGCGGACGCCCCCGATGCCTGCCCGAACCGACCGATTCACCGGGTCAGATTCCCACACGGGCGTTCGTCCCGGCCGCTGAGGAACGGACGTACCACTCGTCCGAGCGCACTTGCACCTGTGGAACCCGGGGCGGTGACCGGTGGGTGGCCACCGCCACGCGGGCGCACCGTCAGGACCGCGACCGCAATCCCTCCAGCAGGATGTCCAGCAACCGGGCCGAAGCCGCCGCCTGCTGGGCCGCGTCCGGCAGGGACGGCGCCGCCGTGGCGATCACCAGCAGCACGTCGGAGACGGAGACGTCCGGCCGCAACTCACCGGCCGCCCGGGCCCGGTCCACCAGCCGCCCCACCACGTCGAGCAGCGCGGCCGCCCCCGCGTCGTCGGAGCCGCCGGCCACCGGCTCCCCCGCCACCAGCCGCAACTCCGCGGCCCCCGGCTGGGTCCGCTGCTGCGGCACCCGGGTCTCCTCGGCCCCGGCGCCCGCGCTCGAGCCGCCGACCTCCTCAGGCACCCCGACCCGCAGCACCTGCGGCGGCAGCAGCCGCCCCGCGCCCGACGCCACCGACGTGCGCAGGAAGCGCGCCAGCGCCGACCAGGGCTCGTCCTCCTGGCCGAGGGCGGCCCGCGCCTGATCGGTCAGCCGGGAGGTCTCCTCCTCGGCTATGCGCCGGACCAGCACGTCCTTGCTCGGGAAGCGCCGGTACACCGTGCCGACCCCGACCCGTGCCCGCCGCGCCACGTCCTCCATCGGCGCGCCGTAGCCCAGTTCGCCGAAGACCTCGCGTGCCGCTCGCAGCACGTGTTCCAGATTGCGCTGTGCGTCCACCCGCAGCGGCGTCGTACGTGGCCCGTCACCGCGCCCGTTGCCCGCCGCCGCGCTCACCGTTCCGCCGCCGGACGCGAGGGCGGAAGCCGGTGACCAATGTGTGTCCTGAATATGCATCTGTGTTCCCCCGGTTAATGACGTCTCCCCCCGGAGACTCTCCCCGCACTGATAGCCGGAGCGAGCGGAACCGACGCCGGGCGGACCGCCCGTCGTAGGCCGTTCGGCCACTTCCCCCACACCCCGTCGACACACGAACATAGTTGAGAGGCTGTCAATTCAGAAGGGGGACGTTCCGCACGGAGCGCCCCCCGATCGGAGTACGCGTCGCCTACGTCCCGATTCGGTACCTTCGCGCCCCCTCGTCCGCCCCACTGACCTGGCCCCTTTCGTCCGGTGCGGAAGGCGCACCCGACGCCCCGCACAGCCGCCCGCCGGTCACACAAATTGCCGGGGCTGTGGACAAACAAGAGTCACGGGTGCGTCATGGGATGGTGAAGGAACGTGCGCGCATTCTCGTTGTCGGCGGCGGCTACGTCGGGATGTACACGGCCCTGCGGCTGCAACGGACACTGAAGCGGGAGCTCAGCCGGGGCGAGGTCGACATCACTGTCGTCGCTCCCGACCCCTACATGACGTATCAGCCGTTCCTTCCCGAGGCGGCCGCGGGTTCGATTTCCCCTCGTCACGTCGTCGTACCCCTGCGGCGCGTCCTGGACCGGTGCCATGTCGTCATCGGCGAGGTGACGTCCGTCGAACACGCCGCGCGCACCGCCGCCGTCACCACGCTCGCCACCGCGGAGGAGCGAAAAGGCGCCACTTTTCTGCAGTACGACGAACTGGTGCTCGCCCCCGGCTCCGTCGCGCGCACGCTGCCCATCCCCGGCCTCGCCGAGCACGGCATCGGCTTCAAGACCGTCGAGGAGGCCATCGGCCTGCGCAACCACGTCATCGAGCAGATGGACATCGCCTCCTCCACCCGCGACCCCGCGGTCCGCGACGCCGCCCTCACCTTCGTCTTCGTCGGCGGCGGCTACGCGGGCGTGGAGGCACTCGGCGAACTGGAGGACATGGCCCGCTACACCGCGCGGTACTACCACAACATCCAGCCCGAGGACATGAAATGGATCCTGGTCGAGGCCACCGACCGGATCCTCCCCGAGGTCGGCCACGAACTCGGCCGCTACACCATCACCGAACTGCGCCGCCGCAACATCCAGGTGCTGCTCGGCACCCGCCTGGAATCCTGCGCCGACCGGGTCGCCGTGCTCAGCGACGGCCAGCGCTTCCCGACCCGCACGCTCGTGTGGACGGCCGGCGTCAAACCGAACCCCCTGCTCGCCGCCACCGATCTGCCCCGCACCCCGCGCGGACGGCTGAAATGCACCGCCGAGCTGACGATCGACGGCGTCGACCACGCATGGGCCGCGGGCGACGCCGCCGCCGTCCCCGACGTCACCGCCGCCGAACCCGGCACCGAGACCGCCCCCAACGCCCAGCACGCGGTCCGTCAGGCCAGGGTCCTCGGCGACAACATCGCGCACGCCCTGCGCGGTGAACCCCTCGACACCTACGAGCACGCCTACGTCGGCTCCGTCGCCTCCCTCGGCCTGCACAAAGGCGTCGCCCAGGTCTACGGGCGCAAGCTGAAGGGTTACCCTGCCTGGTTCATGCACCGCGTCTACCACCTGAGCAGGGTGCCCACCGTGAACCGCAAGGCCCGCGTGCTCGCCGAATGGACCCTCTCCGGGCTCTTCAAACGGGAGATCGTCTCGCTCGGATCACTCGAACATCCCCGAGCGGAGTTCGAACTCGCGGCCGGTGGAAAGCCTCCTCACAGCCCTTCCGACGACTCGAACGGGTCGTCCTGACGGGAACGAGGAACTCCACGGGCCGCCCCGGCGTCTGACCGATGTCGCCGCCGACGGCCACCCTGCCAGACTGCCCTGCGACCGAGCACAAGGCTTCTCCCCAGAACTGCACCGGGGGACCTCCCCCGGACTCCCCGGCCGCTCCCGTCAGCCGGCCGGAGACGACGACACGAGGCAAGGATTCGTGAACTTCACGCGCTGGAGCGCCCGGCTCCCCGGAACGCAGCGCCGCGCCGCAGCGCGGACCGAGCACGCGGTCCCCCCGGACCGACGGGGAGAAGGCTCCGTGCCGGCTGCCCGCGCCGAACAACTGACCGACGACCCGCCCGGTGTGCCCGCCGTCGACGAACTGCCCGCCCGCGACGTCCTCGACCACGTCCCGGCCCTGGTCGCCCTCGTCCACGGCCCCGACCACCGCATCGCCTACGTCAACGACGCCTACACGGCGGCCTTCGGAGCGAGACCCCAGGGCGCCCCGGCCCGCGAGGCCCTCCCCGAACTCGCCGAACTCGGTCTCCTCCCGCTCCTCGACCAGGTGCTGCGCAGCGGCAAGCCCCGCACCCTCAAGTCCCGCAAGGCCCTCGACGGCCGCACCTACACGTTCACCTGCACCCCCGTCGCCGAGAACGACGACCGCGACGGCGGCGTCCTGCTCTTCGCCACCGACGTCACCGACCACGCGGAGGCGGCGGAGCGACTGCGCGCCAGCGAACGCAGCCAGCGTGAGACGGCCGTGACCCTCCAGCGCAGCCTGCTCCCGCAGGAACTCGAACAGCCGGACGACCTGCGCATCGCGGCCACCTACCAGCCCGGCGGCACCGAAGCCGCGGTCGGCGGCGACTGGTACGACGTCATCACCCTCGGCGGCGGCCGCACGGCCCTCGTCATCGGCGACGTCATGGGCCGCGGCGTCCGCGCGGCGGCCGTGATGGGCCAGCTCCGTACGGCCGTGCGGGCCTACGCCCGCCTGGACCTCCCCCCGCACGAGGTGCTCCAACTCCTCGACGGCCTCGCCACCGAGATCGACCCCGACCAGATCGCCACCTGCGTCTACGCCGTCCACGACCCGAACGAGGGCAGGCTGGTGTACGCCTCCGCCGGCCACCTCCCGATCCTCGTCCGCGACGAGAGCGGGACCGTGCTGCGCACCGACGAGCCGACCGGCCCGCCGCTGGGCACCGGCGGCTGGGTGCACACGTCGGGCTCGGTACCGCTGGGCCCCGGTTCCACGGCCGTCCTCTACACGGACGGCCTGGTGGAACGCCGCAACGAGGACCTGGACGAGGGGATCGCGGCGCTGGAGCGCGCGCTGGCGGGGGCCACCGGCACCCCGGGGGTCGTCTGCGACCGCCTGGTCCGCTCCGCCGGCGTCACGGCCGGCCACGACGACGACGTCGCCGTCCTGGTCCTCCAGCACCCGGCCCGCACCGGCCCGGACGGTGAGCTGTTCCGCAACGCCGCGCTGGACCTCCTCGGCGGTATCGAGGCCGCACCCCGTGCGCGGGCGTTCGCCTCCGGGGTGCTGACCAGCTGGCGCTTCCCGGCCGACCTCCACGACCTGGGCGTCCTCGCCACCAGCGAACTGGTCGCCAACTCCCTCCAGCACGGCACCCCGCCCATGCGGCTGCGGCTCCGCCGCACCGATCGCCGACTGATCATCGAGGTGACGGACGGCGACGACCACCTGCCACGGCGCCGCCGCGCGGAACCGGGGGACGAGTCGGGGCGGGGGATCGCGATCGTCGCGACGATCGCGTCCGGCTGGGGGTCCCGGCGGACGCCCGGGGGCGGGAAGGCGGTGTGGTGCGAGTTCGTGCTGCCGAAGGAGTAGCGCCGTGGGGGTAGCGCCGGAGGGGTGCGGCCCTTACGCGGACACGGACTCCGAAGCCGCGCCGCCCCGGGCCACGACCCTGCTCCTCGCGGCGAGCCAAGGGTGGTCCTGGGCCGTCGTCAGCCTCTTCCCGAGCCGTATCGCCAGGACACTGATCCCCAGGGAGAACAGCAGGAACGTCGCGATGTAAGGCGTCGGCAGCGAGGCCCCCAGCGGGCCTCCCACTGCCGGGCCGACCGCCAGGGCGAGCTGCTTCACCAGGGCGAACGCCGAGTTGTACTGGCCGGCCATCCCGGTCGGCGCGAGGTCGGCCACCAGCGGCGCCACCGTCGGCGACAGCATGGCCTCACCCAGCCCGAACAGCGCGTAGGTCGACACGAACGCGGCGGTCGCCATCTCCTGACTGCCGTGCCCCAGCCCCGCGTATCCGGCCACGGCCCACGCCACGGCCCAGATCAGCCCGACCCCGGCGATCACCCGCGACCGCCGTCGGCGCTCGACGAACTTGAGCACGGCGAACTGGGCGACGACGATCATCAACGTGTTCGCGGCCAGCGCGGTCCCCAGGGCCGACGTCGATATCCCCGCGGCCTCGACGCCGTACGCGCTCAGCCCGGACTCGAACTGTCCGTAGCACGCGAAGAACAGCACGAAGCCCAGCACGGAGAGCTGCACCATGGCCCGGTTCTCCAGCAGCTGCCGCCAGCCGCCCTTGGCGGAAACGGCCGCAGCGTCCGCGATCCGTGGCGCGTGGGGCGTTCGTACCGTCGACATCACCACGGCCAGCAACAGGAACATCGCCGCCTCGATCGCGAACAGCAGCGTGAACGACGAGACGCGGGTCGTGTCGACGAGGTGGCCGCCGATGAGACCACCGACGCCCAGCCCCAGGTTCTGCAGGAAGAACTGGGTCGCGAAGGCACGCGACCTCGTCTCCGCCGCCGAGCAGTCCACGATCATCGTCGCCAGGGCGGGCTGCATGACCGCCTGTCCCGCCCCGAGCAGGGCGGCGGCGCCCAGCACGGCCGGCGCGCTCCCCGCCAGCCCCAGGCTCAGCGCTCCGACAGCGGCCGTGACCAGGGTGGCGAGAAGGACCGGAAGTGGACCGCGCCGCACGATCGCCCGACCGGCGAGCGGCAGCACGATCAGCGCGGCCACGGCGAAGACGGCCAGCACGAGCCCCGCCGTCATGGCGCCGAGTCCCCGCACCTGCGCCACATAGACGTACAGGTAGGGGACGGTGAAGCCGAGCCCGAACGCGCTGAGTGCGTTTCCCACGTGGATCCGGCGCATCGCTGCGCCCATCGCCCTGGTCACGTTCACCTCTCTCAGGTAGTCGAGTCCACTAGTTGAGCTAGCGGACTGCTGAAGTCTGAAGACTTAGAAGCTAAAGTTCGAAGCTAAAGACTACATCCCGAAGGACTTCGACGCCAAGCCTGGCCGTGCGATACTGCGGCCATGGCCGAGACCCCCGGCGCCGCCGAGCCGACGCTCGACGAACAGATCGCCGCCTACCAGCGCGAGTTCCAGGACCTCGACCCACAGGTCGAGCAGGTCGTCTCGGCGCTGTCCCGGCTCAACCGCCGGATGAACGTGGCCTACGGCCGCCAGACCGCAGCCCTCGGCATCAGCAACGCGGAGTGGGAGGTCCTCAAGGCCCTCGTCCTCTCCGGTGCCCCCTACCGCATGGGCCCCAGCGACCTGGCCAAGCGCCTCGGCCTGACCCCGGCCGCGATGACGCACCGAATCGACCGCATGGTCACCGAGGGCCTCGTCACCCGGGAGCGGGACGAGAACAACCGCGTTCGGGTGATCGTCGAGCTGACTCCCGAGGGCCGCGAGAAGTGGCTGGAGGCGATGCGCCTCGCCACTGTCTTCGAGGAGGACCTGCTCCAGGACCTCTCCACCGCGGAGCGCGCGGTGCTCGGCGAGGTCCTCATCAGGCTGCTGCGCCGCGTGGAGCACGCCCAGCCCGACGCCGGCGGCCGGCTCACGGACCTGGACTAAAAGATCTTGACAGAGGGTGCTTGACACGCCCCTGGCCGATCCGTAGAGTTCTTCGGGTTGCCGCAGAGCCGGAACGGTTCTTCGACAGCACCTCAGCCGCCCCGAGCGGCACAACAAACCACAGCACGATCTCCTGACGGGGTTGTTTTCGGCGTGCCCGAATTCAATTCGAATATGGGTCGGCGGCCTCGATTGGGAATCGCCGAGCGGATCCGCTAAGGTTTGAGACGTCGGAACGGCCCAACAGCCGGGATGACAACCCCCGCTGACTGGGAATCAGGACCGAGAGGATCTGATAGAGTCGGAAACGCCGGAAAGGGAAACGCGAGAGCGGGAACCTGGAAAGCACCGAGGAAATCGGATCGGAAAAAGATCTGATAGAGTCGGAAACGCAAGACCGAAG